>JAYENX010000041.1:0-33191 GCA_034722435.1 Nanobdellota archaeon
CAGAAGAATGTTTAGAGTATGAATGTATTAATTTCGTTTATAATTCTGATGGTAGATTGGTTTTGTCAGAGGATGTCCATCAAGTTAATGTAAGTATTAAGGATGTAGCAGGAAATAAGATTGATGTTGATTGGGCGTTTACAGTAAATACTAAAGTTCCTTCTACTCCTGATTTTGCAGTTTCAAATGCTACCATGAAAGATGGTGCTTGGTATACTAGAGTTTTGCCTGATTATTTTAATTTAACATTTAAAGAAAGTGTTGAGAATCTTTCAGTTAGTTTTGGAGAATGTAGTAATGTAAATGGAATTTTGTATGAATGTAATATTTCAGAAAAAGATATGCTTGATGATGGTAGGTTTAGGATATATGTTAATGCAAGTAAACCTGGAGAAAATGTTTTTGGAGAGTGGTGGTACGAAATAGTGTATGATACAACTGCTCCTGAGGTAACTCTTCTTTTTGATTCTTCAGTTAGATCTAATATTGAAATTGACATTGATGCATATATATTAAATGAAGATGAAGCAACTAGCGCGTTCATAGATATACTGGGACAAAGGTATGATATGCCTTTGGTTATAATTGATTTGTTAGGTATAAATAATTACCATTCTTACACTTGGACAGTTCCTCAACTTCCAGATGGAGATTACGAATTTAATGTGACTGCCGTAGATAAAGCAGGAAATTTAAAGATTGTTGCAGGGATAATTACCATAGATAATACTCCTCCTGATATAGGTATAATTGAGATAATTGCTGATAATATTTATTCGCGAATTGAAAATGACGAAGTTGTATATTATACAAGTGATAGCGAAGTGATTGTTAAAGGTAATGCTTCTGGAGCGTCAATAGTAAGAAGGTTACATCCTCTTTATTATGCTGAAGCAGAAATAAATTATGTAGATGATACGTATATGTTACCTCTTAGATTACAGGCCGTGGATTTAAATGAAATACATAATAGAGTCAAGTTTGAATCAGTTGATGAAGCGGGTAATGTTTTGGGAATTGAATTTAGTATATATGTAGATAGAAAATCTCCTAAAGAAATAATAACTATTTTACCACCATAATAAAATGCGATTTAGAAATTTAATTATATATCTGATATTATTACTTCTATTGTTAACTATAGTGTTTGCAGTTGAAATTACTGTTTATCCTGGACCTAAAATCGTGGTTGAGTTTGACGAAGAAGCAATAATACAGGATTCTAAAATTGTGAAAGATGATTTTCAGATGAATCTTGATTTAGAAACGTTTGATAATTTTACTTTTAATTTTACTCCTGTAGAAGATTTGGCTGATGATACTTATGAATTTGTTTTAGATGCGTCAGATTTGTTAGGGAATTCGGATACTTATACTTTAGAATTTCAGGTTCAAGCAGGAATAACTGTGGTTACTCTTGATCATCCATCTCATGGTGTTTCATCAATTAATCCTTTTGATATTGTTGTAAAGACTAGTAAGTCTTCCAATTGTAATTATTCTATTTCTAGTTTTCCTGTTACTCCTCCGCCAATAGGTACTATGGCTACATTCAATGATATACAGGATCAAAATCATAAACATATTATTTCGAATGTTAATGTGGATACTTTCGAGAAACATCTTTATATTAAATGTTTAGATTTTTTTAATGAACCTGCGGAAGGTCATTTTATACTTTCAGTTTTGACTACGAAACCTGAAATAAGTGTTGTTGCAGATCCTTCAACAGTTGCAGAACGAACTGAAGGTGCATTCTTAACTGAATTTAAAGTTGAATCAAATCAAGATGTTGTGTGTAAATATTCAACTTCTGAAAACGATGCTTGGTTGAGTAGAACTTATTTTGATAACCAGGATTTTGAAAACATTTCTAGTTTCAAACAGAACATAACTCAAGATATTTTTGTTTTGGAGGATGGACGAACATATACTTATTGGGTTGAATGTATGAATAAAGCTGAGCTTGTTACTAAACGAAAAGTTGAGTTTAATACTGATACCACTGCAGGTCTTTCTATAACTGTTAATCAGCCTTCTCAATTTACTTCTAATCAACAGTTTACGTTTGATTTGTCAACTAGTAAATCAAGTCTTTGTAGTTATAAAGTTGATACTGATGAAACGGCTACACAGTTTACTACATTTTATACGAAGAAACATATTATAGCTGATTCACGTACATTTGATGCGGGAAGACATACTGTACTTTTTAGATGTGAAACTGCTGATGGCGATAGTGAAACTATTAATTATGCGGTAACTGTTGATTTAACGGCGCCTGTAAATGCAAGTTTTAATAATACTAATTCTAACTCTTGTGGTAAACTTGGTGATTGGAAATTAGAGGCTGAATGGGATTTTGAAGATCCTGAATCGCCAATTAGATTATATGAGTATGCAGTTGTTGATTCTTTTGAATCTACTTTGGTTAATTGGACAGAGACTTCTTCAAATAAAGTTTCTGTTGATAGGGATTTAAATGGTGATGATTTAAATTTAACAGAAGGTAAAACGTATTATTTTTATGTTAGGGCAATGAATGCTGCAGGACTTTGGTCGGAAAAGTTCAAAAGCGATTCTATTACTGCGAGAAATTTGTCAAGTGTTTATTGTATAGAGCGTGAACCTCCCAGGGGCTGGGTTACTTTTGTTGTTACAGAACGAGGTGCGAATGTTACATTGCATTGTAGTGATGATAGCGGTTGTGATATGACTAGTGCCAAGTATGGGTTTGTTAAGCTTAATAGTAGTGATGTTTGTAGTGCAGAACTTAATTATGGTGGTGTTGTTGAAATAATGTATGACGGTATTTTTTGTTTCAAAGTTTTTGATATGTTTGGTAATTCTGATACAGGTCATGAAGAGATAATACTTACTCTGGTAGATTCTGATGGAGATGGTGTGCCCGATGTTAATGATAAGTGTCCTTTTACGCCTATTGAAGAAATATTTGATGTTAATCCTGATGGTTGCGGTCCTTCCGAGAGGGATAGTGATGGTGATGGAATATTAGATAAAGATGATGCGTGTCCTGACTCCGAAGAGGGGTTAAATGCGTCATACATCAATGCAGAAGGTTGTTATGTCGATACAGATTCTGATGGAATTCCTGATTTTTGGGAAGACCGGTATGGTTTAGATAAAAATGATCCTAGCGATGCTAATGTTGATTCTGATGGTGATGGATATATTAATCTATTAGAATATCAACATGGAACTGATCCAAATGATAAAAATAGTAAACCTTTTGTAGATTCTGACGGTGATGGTGTTGAAGATATTATTGATAGATGTCCTAATACACCTAATGGTGAGAGTGTTGATGCGCTTGGATGTTCAGCTTCTCAGAAGGATTCTGATGGTGATGGTGTTAAGGATGATGTGGATAAGTGTCCGGGGACTGAAATTGGAAAGAAAGTGGATGAAACAGGTTGTCCGATAAGGTTAGTTCCTATATTTTTACTATTGTTGGGACTGGCTTTAATATTTGCTGGTGGCGGTTATATGTTATACAAAAAAATGGTTCTTGAGAAGCCTTTACCTAAGAAGGTTTTTGGTCCTACAGGTTCTCCGACTAGAAGAGCCATTTATCCTACGCGTAAAGTTCCTAGTTTTGAAGAAAAACGAGAAATGTTAGCAAGACGTCAAGATGAGGCAAGGAAACGTGCTAAGTTTAATGCGAGAGAAATGATTTTTTCTAAATTTGGTAAAGGGGAGGGTAAAACAAAACTTAAAGCGTCTTCACTTCCTGAGAAAAAGAATACGTTTGATAGATTGCTGAAGTTGAGTAAAGAAAAGGATTTATTTCAACGATTAACTAAATTAAATACTAAAAGAGCGATAACTAAGGATGATTTTGAAAGGTTGCAAAAATTTGCACAAATGAGGCAAAAGGGTGTATTTGCAGAGCTTCCAAAAGCTAAAGTTAAAAATGTTTTTGAAGAAATATCTAAAAAGTTTGAAACCAAAATGGGTAAATCTGCTTTGCAAGAACTTGAATCTTTATCAAGTAAAAAGAAAGCTAAAAGGGGAGATATTATCCAGATGTTGGCAACTATTAAAGCTCCTAAGAAACAGATTAAAAATGTTTTTGCAGCTGTTTTGAGTTATCTTGTTGAAGCAGGGAAAATAACTCAAAAAGAAGTGAAATCTGTGCTTATAGAACTTGCTGATAGAGGAGTAATATCTAAAGGAGATGTTGCAGATGTATTATATTCGTTGAGGTTAGGTAAAAAATGAAAAAAAAAGCGCAAATTCAAACACATTTATTTATTTATATAGCTGCTATTATCATGGTTGCTTTAATACTTCTTTTTGGTTATAGAGCTATTTCTAATTTTGTAGGGAAAGGTGAGCAAGCCACTTTACTTTCTGTTGAACAAGATTTGGTTAGTGAAGTAGATAGAGTGAGTGTTTCTTTTGGTGAAGTTAGTATTAGAGAATTTAATTTTCCTGGTAAGTATTCTGCGTTATGTTTAGTTGATAGTTCTGTAGTTGAAGGGGCGCCAGGTGATACTTCGGGTTTGTATGCGTCACAATTAGCATTGATGAATGATTATCCGCTTTTGCAAGGGGCTATTGAATCTGGTTCAGAAAGTAATGTATTTTTAATAAAAGATGGAGTTTCGGAATCGTTTTCAGATGTTGGATTGGTACAGATTACGTCCGGGTTTAAATGTGTAAATCTTACAAGAGGTAGTGCTAGGCTTAGGTTTGATTGGAAAGGTCGAGGAGTTGTTCAGGTAAGGGCGTGTAGTTTTACTGATTTAAATTGTGAGACAGAGATTTGAAGATGAAAGGCCAGGTTTCAATACAGTTTAATTGGATTTTTGTATTGATTGCTGGAGCAGTTATTCTTCTTTTTTTTGCAGGAATTGTAATTAAACAGAAAGGGGTCTCTGAAACTAAATTTTGTGGAACAGTTTTAAATTCGCTTGATGCTACTTTTTCGATTGTGAGTGAGAGTTCCGGAACTGAAAAAACAACAGATATGCCTAAACAAGTGATTGAACTTGATTGTAGAGAGTATCGTTGTTTAGGTACAGAAAATATACCTGCAAAATCAACAGGTAATCTTCCTCTTTTTGGTCCTGGTGAGTTAGAGGGTATGACTGCAATAATTTCTAGTAAAGAATGGGATGTTCCTTTTAGAATTGTTAATTTTTTGTATGTGACGACGCAAGAAGTGCGGTATTATATTGTATACAGAGATTCAAGTTCTGAAACTTTTGCAAATTATGTTTATGATAAAATGCCTGATAATGTTACTAAAGAATTGGTGAGTTTTGATCAGATTCTTTCTATATCTAATAAAAACGATAACAAAGTGCGTTTTATATTTGTTGATGTAACTGGTCAAGCAAATCTTCCTAATTTTTTTGATCTGTATTCTGATGAGGATGTAACTGTGCTTGAAATAGATTCTTCAATAAGAAGTTTAAAATTTTATGATAGAATTGGTCAAGATTTTATTTTAGCAGGTATTAGTTATTATATTAATGATGTTGATATGCTTGGAGCAATATTTTCTGATAATTTAAATAATTTTGAATGTGCTTTGAGAAAAGCTTATCAGAGATTGAATTATATAACTACTATAAATCTTTATAGAATTGATGAAATTTCAAATATTGTAGATCAAACTTCATCATGTCCTTTCATTTATGCTGGAGTTTATGACGAACTTGAAGAATTAAAAAGTGCTTCATTGGATTGTATTGATACAGTAAATGATGTTTGTGCTATGGACATATATTCATCAATAATTGATTTAAGGACTTATAATAACGATTTAATAAAAGAATCATGTCCTTTACTTTATTAAAATATAAAAATTTAATTAATGAACATTTAAATGAAAATTAAAATAGAAATAAAAAGAAAATGAAATTTAAGTTTAAGCGTAAATCTCAGATGAAAATGGCTGAGAATATTGGTATTTTAGTAATTTTCTTTATACTGTTAGTTGTAGGTATGGTTTTTTATGCTAGAGTACAATCGGCAGGTGTTAAATTTGAAGCCATTGAAAAGAGGGGGCAAGATGCGTTAATTATTAGTCAAAGGATTGTTAATCTTCCAGAGATTCAATGTTCTGAACCGGTAGAATCTGAAGCAGGAAGGCAGGATTGTATTGATTTGTACAGGTTAATGTCTTTTAGTGATGATTTTAAGTTTAAAGCTGAAATTGGTGATGAAGTTTTTAATTCTTATTATTTTGATATATTCACTTATAGTAATGTTACTTTGCGAGAGATATATCCTCCTTCGGGTAGAGAATGGGAATTATATTCGAATAAACCTGCCCAGATTAGTAGTAGGATACCTACTCCTGTACCTGTACTTCTTTTTGATGAAGTTCAAGATAAGTATAGTTTTGGGATGTTAATAGTTGAGGTTTATTCATGAGTATTTTGAAGATGCCGAGAAAGGGTCAGATGGAGGTATTTGGTTTAGCAGTAATTGTTATTTTATTAGTTATAGGGATGCTTTTTATGGTGCGGTTTGTTATATTGCGACCCCAGTCTCAAGCTAAGGCTGCTAGTTCTTTTGTTAGTAAAGATATGGCTTCTAATGTTGTGGTTTACATGTTAGATGTGACTGTTGATAAATCTGAAGTTTGTAATAAAAGGTTGGATATTACTGACTTAATAAGGGATTGTGCATTAGGTGGCGGGATAAGATGTCTTGATACTACGCCTCCTTCAATAATTCCAACTTGTGAAATTGCTGCAACTATAATTGAAGATAATATTCTTAAAGATACTTTAGATTTTTATGGACATGAATATTTTTTTAGTGTTTATAAGTCGTCTCTAGGACCTGATATGCCTATTGAAGATTTGGTGATTAGTAATAGAGTTGATGATGCTCCTTGTCCTGGTAAAAAAATCTCTGGGATTGCGTTTATACCGCTTACACCTGATTTGTTAAATGTGCAGTTAGATATTTGTACTTAATATTATAATGTTGTCATTTGAAATTTAAGAAAAGTTTATAAATGCTTATAATATAAACTTGGTTATTACATTCATAAAGAGGTGAAATAATATGAATAAGAAAGCTCAAGGAATTTCTTTGAATGTTATCATTATTGCAGCTATTGCTTTGATAGTTCTTGTAGTTCTTATAGCTATTTTTACAGGAAGACTTAGTGGATTTCAGAGTGAGTTAGGAGAAATTTCAGACGCAGAAGTGTTTAGAGTACAAGCAATGAGTACTTCTCGTTGTGTTCCAAGCAAGCAAGGTATTGTTGATATTAAAGGTAGTCTTGTAGGTGAGTCCGAGTTACAGGCGAATCAGCAGTATAATGAACAAATTCAAGAAACAATTACTAATTGCGGGAGATTTGTACAATCTGTTAGAACTGAAGATGATAACAGACAAGCTTGTAATTCTGCAACTAGATGTGTTTGGAGATAATTTTTTTATTTTTAATTTATTTTTCTTTAATTTATAGTTATTAAATTAATTAGTTTATGTTCTTTAAAACTTAATTATTTTAATATGTATTTATTTACAATATATGTTCCAGAAAAATTGTTTAATGGGTGAGGGACCTTTATTGTTCCAAATATCTTCATCAAACCATTTTGCAATTTTATAAGATTTGTTAATCATAATTATGTTTAATTTACCTTTTCCACTTCTTAGTCCGTTTATATCATAACCAAAACCGTAATCGTGAGAAGTTTTGTGTATGCTGTAAGAAATTCCTCCGGAGTTTTGGGATAGTTGTGTTCCTGTTTTTGTTTGTTTATTTTCAGGAACTTTTCCAATTGAGAAACAGTTTTCTAAAGATTTTGTATCTCCGATTTGTGCAGCTATAGTAACTGATTCGCCGAGTTCATGTAAAGTGGAGTTTATTCGGAGAGGTTTGATTTTTAGATGGAAAGATTGTTTTTTGTTTTTAGAAGGGCTGAAATAGATGTCTGCAGAGTTATTATGGTAATAGTTAGGGTTGCCCGCATCTAAAGTTGAGAATTTGAACCCATTTTCTAATACTTTATACTTGCAGGATTTCCAGGTAGATTCTGTATTGTTGATGTGAGTTTTGTAGAATAATGTAGGGTATTGTTTTAGCCATTCAGGGTCTGCTATGGTATGTATTATAACTTTTTTACCTTTAATTTTTGGGAAAATTCCTATCTCAGGTTTATAGTCATTATTTCTTAATATGTATTTATATCCTCTATGGATTGCGTTGGCTAAATCGGGCGTTATGTTGTTTACGTATCCCGATAGTTTAAATCTGAGGTCTAGGCTGTGGGTACTTATTGCAAATGTACTTTCTGGACCTCTTGAATAGTTCCCTTGTTTTGCAATATTTATTTCAGTTTTTGTTGATCTGTATATCAGTTCTGGTTTAGTGGATTTTTGGTTAACTATGATGTTTGGAACTTTAATAAGAGGTTTTTGATATTGGGAAGTTTGTTTTGGTTTTTGGACTTGAGAATTTTTATTAGCTTGAAATTGATTGTTTCTATTATAAAATTCTTTAGAGGTTATAGTTATATCGCCAACATATTCTCCTTTGTATACTTTTTCTAAAAGTTCAGGGTCGATAACTCTATCATATTTGATATATTTAAACGGATCTTTTTGTTCTTCTTCTTTTTCTTTTTTCCGTTGTTTTTGACAATCTTTTAGAAATTCTTCCATAGATTCTCGCATCATTTTTTCTCCTATGCTTTCTCTGATTTCTTTTTTATAGCCGTGTAATTTTAGACGATTTTGTGCTATAGCTTGATTAGAACCGAGAAAACATCCGAACATTGTTGCAAGAGCTATGAAAGTTTTGAATTTCATTTTATTTGTATTAAAACTTAATCTTATTTATTCTTTTTGATAAGATTTATATATCCCTTTACTAATAACTCTATTTATAAAGAGGTTATTTAATGGAAAAAAAAGCTCAAAGTATGTCTTTGAATGTGATAATTATTGCGATAATTGTTTTAATCGTTGCAATTGTTCTTATTGTAATTTTTACAACCAATATTACAAAATCTAGTCAAGAGATTGCTAGTTGTAGTTTGAAAGGTGGAGAGTGTAAATCTGATTGTGGTTCGGGAGAGGCTTTATATCAAAATGCGGATTGTCCTGAAAATCAAAAGTGTTGTATAAAGGTTCTAAATACTGGTTGAAATCAAAATGGAAATTAAAATAAAGAATAAAGGTTTTATAACCGGGAAAACGTTAGTTGAATTATTACTTGTAGCAGTAATTATGCTTGCATTTTATTTAGTGCTTCAGAGGATAGTATGAAAGTTATGAAAAAAGGGTTTTTAACAGGAGAAACTTTAGTAGGTTTGATTATGATTGCGATAATTGCAGTCATATTGATTGCATTTGTGAAGCAGTGGGCTTCGGGGTTAGATGAAAATGCATCATTCATGGCGTGTAAAAATAGTAATAGTTTTAGAGTTTCAAATATGCTTTCAATTGGACCTGATAGAGTTAATTGGAAAGAGCCTTTAGGGCCTTTGGCGTGTAATACTTGGTCAAAGACTTTGAAAGGTTCAAAGACCGAGGTTGAGAAGGAGTTTGGTCAATTAATAGGTAGGTGTTGGGATCAATTTTTGCAAGGAAAGTATTCTCCTATGTTTGGAGATTATGAAAATTGGAGAGATAAATGTTTTATTTGTTATACAGTAAATATCGATAAAATCGAGGGTGATGAAGTAATTTATCCCTATATTTACAAAAGTAAATTAAAAGATATTGATTATAAAGTTCAAGGTCAAGTTAATTCAGTAAGTGTGCTTGATCATGTGCAAAAGAATGGATATGTATTGTTTGGAAAAGATCTTGAGATTAAACAGAAGAAAAGGACGTATGCAATTGCATTTGCGAGTGAAGGTTGGTATAGTGCAAAAGGTACAGGTATCTTATCTTATATTACTAATTATTTAGGTAATTTTTTAGGTTTTATACCTGAAAGACCTAGAAATTCAATAATTGTAGATGGTCTGGGTAATTTGACAGAACATTGTGCGATAGAGGCTTCAGGATGATGAAAAAAAAAGGTGTTCAGATTGCTTGGTATTATATCTTGGCGTTTATAATATTGTTTGTGCTTTTGATTTGGTTTATCTTTTTTTCAAAAGGGGTAGGCGCCAGTTTGTCAGAGGCTCTTAAGGCGGTTTTTCCTTTATGATGAAAAAGAGAGGTTCAATCTGGGAACAGGTATTATATCCCATATTAGGGATTATTGTAGTTTTGTTAATTATAAATTTTGCATTTATAGGGGAGAATGCATGGTTTGTTAAGTTGGGTTTTATATCTCAAGATACTGCTAATTCTTTAAGTCAAATATATTCTTTTGGACCTGCGGATGAACAATCAGAGGAAAATCTTACTGCTCCATCTAAAGTTAAAACATATTTTAATGATCTGAAAGCGAATATAAAAGCTTATCAAAAAAGTTATGACCGACATTGCATTTTTACATTTGAACAAGATAAACTTGAAAGGCAGTATTCTGTTACATTGGTTCAAGATGGGGAGAATGTAGAGCTTCAGCTTCGAAAGGGGAGAGCAGTTATATTAGAAAAAGAAACTTTAGATTTCATGAAAGTTTGTACTGTGGCAGGTAAACATTATGTGAACGATATTGAATATGAATATATACTTCATAATAGGCTTGATATTGAAAATTCAGGTTCAATAGATCTTGATAGTGGATATGTATATTTTGATGGAGACTTTGATGCTGTGAGGAGATATTTTGTGACTAATCCGTTGAATAAACATTTAGTGTATAAAGTTGATGATACTCATTTTTGTTTATTTATTTTTTCTAATCCTCTTAGGACGAATGTTCCGTTGTTGTCAGGATGGTTAGCCAATAGATATGGTGATGCATCGATTTATACTGCATTTATTAATCAAGATGATTTTTTTAAAGAAGGTGGTCAGTATTACCGACCTACATGTAAAGAAAAACTTCCAGAGTATAAGTTTGAAACAATTTATAATCTTACAACTGAAAAACAATTGAATTTGACCACTGCAGTTTATACAAGAGAAGTTTTAACAGATGAAAAACAAATGGGTTTTTTACTTGATATAGAGGCGTATTATAATGATACTTTTTTTGGCGGTTTAGCACCTGTAGTTAAAATGTCTGATGTAGTAAATATGGATGTTAGATTATTAAAACAAAAATTAAGACCGGGAGTACAAGATTATGCGAAGAGTTATACAGTTAATGTTGATGTATTTCCTATAATTGAAAAGAAAGTTTAGTGTTCTTCAATACTTGTAATTCTATAATCCCTATCTATCTTTTTAATGGTGAATGTGTAAGCGTTGCCTCTTTTATGTTGAACGTTTACTTCATTATCTGAAATTTTTTTAACATTGAAGCATCTTCTATATTGGGAAAATTCTTTTATAAAATCGTTCTTTAGCCCCCTTTTATCAAATTGGTTTACTAAATTTCTTAGACTGCCTGCAGTAGTGTATCGTACAAGGTGGTAAGCAGTTGAATTGTATCCCATTTTTCGGCAACCTACTATGAACATTTTGACAGTTCTTTCTGGAGAATCGCGAAGAAATGTTTCATTTTGTGCAAATGGTCTGGCCGTAGTATTAGATTGTTTTTCTTTAGGCGAGTGTATTGAACATTTTACTTTTCCATATTCGTCAACAGAGAATGTTCCCATCATAGCGCATGAAAAAGGTCTTTTACGTCTTATTTTTTCAAAGTTTGAGCTAGTTACAACTGTGACTCCATTTTTGTCATAATTTTGCGTATATTTTTGTTCCTGATTATAGGCCTTTTTTCTTTTTTTAGTATTTGACCACAATCTATCTCTTTCGCATTTGAATTTCCATATGGCAAGAAGTTCTCTTGCACGATATTCTAGTCTTTTTATTGTTAATTGGTTTACAGCTTTTTTACTTGCTACATATATAAAAAATTGTTTGTAAGGTTCGTATTCAGAGAGGCCGTGTATAGTTTCACTATTAATTTCATGTTTTAGTCTTTTTTTCTTTTCTTCATATGATTCTTTTTCTTTTTTCTCTCCAAATACGAGACTTTGCGTTTCTTCGTCGAAAGTTATATTATCAATTGTGATTTTGTGATTTTTTTCGTCAATGATTATTTTTTTATCAGCAATTTCAAATTCATGAACTCCAAAATTTTGTCTTGTCATGTTATTAAGTATTTCTTTGCCGGCTAATGTGTAGTCTCCAAAATTGAACCAGTTTTCAAGCATTTTTGGTGCAAGTTCGGTCCATTTAGGATTTCCTGCTAAATAATAGAATGTTAGTTCATGACTTGCAAAAGGGTTATTTTTTAAAAGTCTTAGATTTTCGCCTCCTGCCGCTATTCCCATATCTAAAAATTCTTTACCCATTTTTCGGGATAATACTTCTGGATGATTTTGTTTTATTTTTTCATAATTAACCCAAAGTTTATCATAGAATAGTTTTTTAAATCCAGAAAATCCGCTGTCTCCGGTTAAGGAAGCATTTGCAATTGTGCCAACCCATTCAAGTTGGTTGTATAGTAGTTCTTCCCATAATTGTATAGGAGTCACAACAATATGTCTTTGAGCTTTCATGAACCAGTGAGCCATTTTGAGGATGCCTGGTTTTTTGTAACATTTTCTTAAATATTGGATTGTAGAAATGGTGAATGCTTTTTTGAATTTCGGATTTTCATGTTCTTCACTTAAAACATAGTTTTCAAGTGGTTCTCTTTTTTTTTGTACTTCGATAATTTCTGTTCCTTTTTTAGGGGTTGGCCAGGTATCTGCATGAAGCGGGCTTATTAGAGCGAGATTTGTAGTGAGAATTCCAATTGCAATTATTTTGTTAATTCTTGATTCAAGATTCATTTATGCGATTATTTATTTCATATTATAAAAATTTTACTTTTCCCTAAACATTTATATATGACTAAATATGTATTATATACATAAAAATTTAAAATATATTTAAAATATAAATTAAGATTAAAAGAGGTGTTTTTTAATGAAGAAAGGTCAAGGTTTACCTTTGAACACTATTGTTATTGCTGTTATAGTTATGATTGTTGCAGTAGTTCTTATTTTCATTTTTAGAACGCAAATTCAAAAAGAGGGTGATTTTATTAGCGGTCAAATTGATTCTTTAGGAGATTGTGATTGTGATGGCGCTGCTAATTTTATAGACGATTGTGATTTTGATCCTAATATTCAAACTAAGAAAAAAGATCAGTCGTGTGGTTCTGGAATAGGTACTAAAAAAGAAGATTGTTTAGATGTTAAAGCAGGAGGATCTTGTCCCCCTAAATAATATTTTTGTTATTTATTATAAATAATTTATTATTTAATTTAATTATATTAAAATGAAAAAAAGAGGTCAGACGACTTTTATATCGTCAAAACTTATTTCACTTTTGCTAGGTATAGCTGTTTTTGTAATAGGTATTTCAGCTCTTAATTCTAGTATTTTGAGATTAGGGAGTCGAGCACCTGCTTCATATGATGAGTTGGTAAGAACGATCACTACGATTGAAGATGGGGAACTTATAAGTTTACCTTTGTATGTTGATGAAGAGACTGCAATCCTTGCTTTTGATCCTGGTTCGAATTACTTAGGTTTTCAATCAGGGTATAGTTTTCTCGGTTATGAAGATGATGGTGGATCTTTAATTACCTCTGATAAATTATCTGCTTGGACTTTTTCTTCAATTGCAGATTGGTTATTGTTGAAAGTGCCGGGTGCTAATATTATTTTGATTGTTGATAAATTGACGATTGATTTTATTAGTAAAGCGTTTAAAATAAATTTTATACCTGAATTTATGAAACCCGATTCTTGTACTGGTACTGATACTTGTATTTGTTTATGTAGAGATTTTGAGGTTGAGAGTTTAGAAGCGGGTTATGAATTTGATAAATATTATCCTAAATATAGTTGTTCTTCAACTTATCATTGTAAGACTCTTCCACGTCTTAAAGTTATATTATCTAAAAAGCAACATCATGAAGAGTTTAGAACTAATTTTGGGGGATATATTTTTGAGAGGGGGCTTGTCTTAAAAAATGATGAGGAAAAGTTGAGAGAGGTTTATGTAGAACGAAAAGCTGATTTTGTTTATGTTTGTGATTATTACCCTTGCATAAGTGAGAGTATAAAGGTTAGGGTAAAATGAATAAAAAAGGTCAGATTATTCAGGCATTATTTTTTATTACAATTGTTTTAATTGTGGGTAGTACCATGTTTATTTATGCAAAAGATTATGCAAATGATGAAACTTTTTCTAAGAATATAGCTGTGAATGAGTTAAAGTTAACAAAAGATGTACTTGAGAGTTTTGAAGGTAATGTGATATATGATTTTCACATGAACCTTTTTGCTAATGAAGTTAATATTTATCATGATTATGTACAAATTGATAAAGCAAGACGTTCATTTTTTTCACCAATTGAAGTTGAGGTTAAATCTAATAATACTAATATTTCTTTTGGTAAAATAGCTGGGAAATTTAGATTGGATAACCATATCTCTGAGAATTTGTTAAATCTTATAGAATATGTTGATATAAATACGCGAGATATTCATTCAGTTGAACTTAAACTTATTGATAAGGATGATTTGAATTTGAAGGCTGTGATTAATGAACTTGAAAGATCTTTGAAAAAAAAGTCAGGCTTTAAAGTTAATACAAATGTTGAAGGTTCAATTACTATATTTTTAGTTTCAACAGATAGAACTAAAAATCTTGCTCAAGCATCTTTTGCTTTAGATAAAAATGAAATTATTCAAACAAAAAGTCGAAAATTAGGAGCTTTGATATTGAACCAATTATTGTTAGATCATGATGTTGATATAGCGATTAAGCCTAAAAATGTAGATGTTGATTTGGATCAAAGTCGTGTGGCTGTAATTATTGAGATTGAAAAAGATATTTTGAAAAAGAATTGGTTGACTATTCCGCGTTCTTTTGAAATGGCTATTGATGAGTATTATGCAGGTTAAATAATGGAAGAAGATATTAGTGTTATACATTTAATCTTGATTTCGATAGTTATAATGTTTATAATGGCTATGCTTATAACGACCATGATGAATTGGAGAAAAGTTTCGGTAAGTTCTACTATGGAGACTGAAACTAGTATTTATCATAATATATTTCTTCATTCACCAGAATGTTTTGCGTATCAAGACCATTTAACTGGTAGAATATATAATGAAATTGATATTGCTAAATTTGATGAGATTCATCTTGCAAAATGTGTTGGCACGTTTCAAGGTACTGATTTAGGATACGGTGTTAGGTTGACTTTGCGTGATGATGATAAAACTATTAAAATCATTTCAAGAAATATTAATTCAGATTGGAAAGCGAGAAGAGTTATTGGTTCAGTAAAAGTGCGTTATGTTAATGATACTATACGCGTTGCTGAACTTGTGACTGAGGTTTGGTTTAGAGAACCCGTGGGGTCTTTTAGATGAATAAGAAAGCACAAGTACAATGGTTTTTTGATTTTGCTTTAGCTATGTTAATAATTGGTGCTTATTCTATGGTTACTTTGGCAGGTTTTTATGGACAGACTTCGCAAATTGAAGGAAGGATTGTTGATTTTGGTCAAGTTTTAGATTCTCAAACATTTTTGCAGGGACTGTTTGCAACTGATGTAATTATAGATAATTTTAATGGTAATGTTGCAGATGTTTTTGCGTTGAGTGTACATACTGCTGAATATGATGATTATCTTAGTAATTTATTTAAACAAAAATTGGATTCTAAGTATCAAGTTGGTGGATGGGAAATAGTTATCAGAAGTGCCGATTATGAAAAAACTTACGGTACTTTGTATTTGGCTGAATTAAGGAGAGATCTTGAAAGCGGTGTTGTTCAACTTTCATCAAAAGTTTCAGACCCTTTTGGTTTGATTATCCCTGAGAATGTTGGCGATTATTTTAAACTTAAAGTTTGGCCGTTTAAAACTAATATTCCTGGATTGGATGGTCAGAACATAGAAGTATTGTTGAGGATAAAAAAAGATGAATAAAAAAGCTTGGTTTGTACTTACATTTATTGCTTTTTTAGCTGTAGGTAGTTTAGTGGCTTTTAGAATTTGGCAATCTGAAAGAATTGTTCAAGGTGAAGAGGTTAGATTTATAGGTGAAAAAGCTTTGGGTTTAATGACTGTTCAATTGAAAAGTACTGATGATCTTTTTTTACTCGATCAAGGAGTAAGACTTGCGGCTTATGAATCTGTTTTTGATTTAGCTTTCAAAGGTGGTCATAGAAAAGAGTCTGAATGTGGGTTGTATGAAGGGTATAATTTGTGGTCAAATAGTGATAAAAGATGTTTCCCCACTAAATCTCAATTGGAAAACGATTTTTTGGAGAATTTTAAATTTAATTTTATAAAATATAGATCTTTATTACAGAAACGAGGGTTATTGGTTTCGTATGAATATTTTTACGATGATGGTTCGGTAATAGGTGTTGCAGATACTAAATGGATGTATAATAAGTCTAATCTTTTATACAAAATAAATCCGTCTTTTAGAGAGAAAATTGCTCATGATTTGGGTGTTTATACTTATGTTCAAGAGTTTATTGATTCTTTAGATGTTTGTAATGATTTTAAAAAAGCGTCAATAGAACAGTGTATAGGTGTTCGAATGAGACAAATTACAATAAAGTATCCAGATATTAGAATCTTTATTAATAAATGTGGTTCAGAAAGTGTAGAGGTGTCTACAGATTTCGTAAACAATCATCATGTTAAGTTTTGTGCTGAAATTTTGGATGAGAAATTTCCTGTATTAGAATCTGGTTCAGGTATTTTAAAAAATCCTGAAATTTTGTTTGCAGTAACTCTTGATTCTTCTAATAATAATCAAAATAATAATTAATGTGTTGTATAAAATATAAAATTATATAAAGATAGGATTTTATGATTTCTTTATGTTAAAAATGGATCTAAATCAAATAATCGATAAGATTAAACAAAATTCTGGTTTGTCAATTGAGGAAATTAATTCTAAAATTGAAGATAAATTAAAACAGTTATCGGGTTTGATTTCTCGAGAAGGGGCTGCACATATAGTTGCTAATGATTTAGGTATTAAACTTTTTGATAAAGTTTCTGGTAAATTACAAGTTAAAAATATACTTTCGGGTATGAGGAATGTTGAAACTGTATGCAAAGTTCAAAGGATATACGAAGTTAGAGAGTTTCAAAAAAATGATAAATCTGGAAGAGTTTTGTCTATGATGATAGGTGATGAGACTGGACTGATTAGGCTAGTACTCTGGAATGATGCCGTAGATAAAGCTGCAGGTTTGAATGAAGGGGATACAGTGAGAGTTTCTAATGCTTATGTTAGAGAAAATAATGGACGAAAAGAAATCCATATTGGGGAAAAGGGTGTTTTAGAAGTGAATCCTGTTGGGGAAAAAATTGGTGATATTAAACAGCAATCTGAATTGGCAGTAACTAGAAAAGGTATAAATGA
Organism: Nanobdellota archaeon; assembly: GCA_034722435.1. Taxonomy (GTDB): domain Archaea; phylum Nanobdellota; class Nanobdellia; order Woesearchaeales; family JAHWHD01; genus JAHWHD01. Next base: position 17,476 of record JAYENX010000041.1, read on the forward strand.
TTTGGTTGAGAATGATTCTGGAGTTGAAATACTTGGAACAATAGTGAACATATTTGATTTGAGGTTTTATGAGGTTTGTCCTACCTGTGGTAAAAGGTCTAGAATGGAAGATGCAGGATATAAATGTCCTGTACATGGTATTGTAACTCCTGATTATGCTTATCTTTTGAATTTTGTTATTGATGATGGTGTAGGAAATATAAGAGCTGTATGTTTTAGAAATCAAGTACAGAGTTTAATTAAACAGGATCATAATCAAATTTTGGGTTATAGAGAGAATAGTGAAAAGTTTGATGATGTTAAGCATGAACTTCTTGGTAAGATGGTTAAATTACAAGGGAGAGTGACTAAGAATGCTATGTTTGATAGAGTTGAATTTGTTTCGATGAAAGTTTTTCCTGATCCGAATCCTGAGGAGGAGATTAAACGTTTAGAGGGTTCTTAGAAACATTTTTATATTCTTATTTGATTATTTATTTTAATGTTGGCAAAGACACATTTGGCCTTTGGATTTTTATTTGGATTAGTTTTAATGCCTTTTTTGAGTGTAGGGAATAAGTATATTTATTTTGTAATTGTGTTGATTGCTTCTTTATTACCTGACATTGATTCTCCTACAAGTAAAGCGAGTAGAAAGTTAGGTTTTGTTGGTAAATTTACAAGGATATTTACAAAACATAGAGGGATTTTTCATTCTGTTTGGATTCCCTTTGTTTTATCGGCAGGATTGTGGTATTTAGTTGGAACGAATTATGCTGTAGCTTTTTTTGTTGGTTATGGTTCTCATTTGTTTATTGATGGATTTACAAAGGCAGGTATTAATTTTTTACATCCTTTTTCTACTTTAAGATTGCAAGGGTTTGTTGAAACTGGAAGTGTAGTAGAAACGTTTGTTTTTACATTGTTCATTATTTTGATTGTTGTGAAGTTAGTTCCTTGGTTTTAATTGTATAATTTGGGCCTCACTGGACAGGTAGCACTGGACAGTTGAATTCTTATATCTTAAGCTTTGTATGTTGCGAATTCTTTAGATTCATGTAGCCACTGGACACTGGACAACTGTGCGTGTGAGGTATTTAAACGATTTCTGACTATATATTGATTAGGTTTTGAAAGAAACCGACACTCCCTGCCTGGAACCAATGTTTAGATGTTGTAGTTCATAATTAAGGGCGGTTGAAATAAAACGCGAAAGCAATTGGAGGTGTTCGATATGGCGAGTGAAGCTATATTACCTGAAATGAAATTTAGCACTGGGGCTATACAAGTAACAGTGTGGAAAAATGAGGGTCAGTTAAAAACTGGCGAAAAAACTGAGTACAGAACTGTATCTTTTGGTCGAAGGTACAAAGATAAAAATGGTGAGTGGAAGTCAACTAATTCTTTACGGGTTAATGATTTGCCCAGAGCAGTAGTTCTACTCAATAAAGCTTTTGAGCACCTGGTTCTTCGGAACCAGGATGTTATACAGGAGGAAAATATAGTTTTATAACTCTAACTTTTTGATGTTTAGTTATAATGTACTATAGATTGAAATACAAAAATATTAATAAACGAGGTGAATATTATGGTAAGTAAAGCAAAATCTTATGATGAATTTGAATTAAAGGGTGATGATAACGTGGAATTTAATGATGAGTCTAATTTTAATCAAGATGAAATTTCAAAGGTGACTGATGCTGTTGATGTTAGTAATTCTGCAGTGGATGAAAAAAAGGTTGAAATTAAAAAAGAGGATGTAGAAGAAAAAAGTAAAGAGATTAAGAAAGAATCTAAGAAAAAAGTGAAGGAGTTAGGTGTGATGGATTTGCCTGGTGTAGGCGCGGCAACTGCTGAAAAATTAAGTGGTGCAGGTTATACTGATTTATTATCTATTGCGGTTTCAAGTCCTGGTGAATTAGTTGATGCGGCTGGTGTTTCTGAATCAGTAGCCAGGAAAATGATTCAAGCATCGAGAGATTCTTTAGAGATGGGTTTTGAATCTGGAGATGTTCTTTTAAAGAAACGTGAAAATATTTTAAAAATTTCGACTGGATCAAAAGCTTTTAATGATTTGATGGGTGGTGGTTTTGAGAGTGGTGCTATTACTGAAGCATTTGGTGAATTTGGATCTGGAAAGACTCAGATTGGGCATATACTTGCTACACATATGCAAAATGTGGCTGATGATGCTGTTGCTGTTTACATAGACACTGAAAATACTTTTAGGCCTGAAAGGATAATACAGTTAGCTGAAGGTGCAGGTTTGGATCCTGATAAAGCTTTGAAGCAGATTAAGGTTGCAAGAGCTTATAATTCCGATCATCAAATGTTATTAGCTGAGAAAGTAGGAGATTTGATAAGGGATGGTTTGAATGTTAGATTGCTTATTGTTGATTCCTTGACGGCACATTTTAGAGCAGAGTTTGTTGGGAGAGGTACATTAGCAATTAGGCAACAGAAGCTTAATAAGCATATGCATGTATTGCTTAAAGTTGCTGATAAGCATAATATTGTTGTGTTTGTAACAAATCAAGTATCAAGTGATCCTGCTGCTTTTTTTGGAGATCCGACAAAACCTATTGGTGGAAATATAGTTGCTCATGCTTCAACTTTTAGGATTTATTTACGGAAAGGTAAGAAAGGAAGTAGGGTTGCAAAGTTGATTGATGCGCCTAATCTTGCAGATGGAGAAGCAAATTTCTTTGTTGAAACTGGCGGTTTGAGAGACGTATAATTATTTTCTTTTTTATTTTCTATTATTTTCATAAAATTTATATACTCTTTTCTTATTGCGTATTTTGTTACAGCATTGCTGTAGATTTTAATTAGTTGGAAGGTGGAATAAAATATGTATGATGAATATCAAAGAACGGTACCTCCTGTAAGAGAGGGAGAAGAAGTTGATGTGAAAATAGACGCTGTTGGAGAAAAAGGTGATGGGATTGCAAAGGTTAGAAATTTTGTGGTTTTTGTACCTAATACTAAACAAGGCGATACGGTAAGGATTAAGATAACAAAGGTTCTAAAACGAGTAGGTTTTGGAGAGGTTATTGGACAGGCAAAAAGTAAACCTAAATCAGGAGCGCCTGTTAGAAAGGAAAGAGCTCCAGAACCAGTTTATGTTCCGGATCCTGAAGATTCTGAGGATTTTGGTGAAGATTTGGAGCAATAATTGTAATAATTTATGTATTTCATTTTTTTCTTTTTAAAAATGATTTTTTGTATAAGAAAATCTTAAAATGGAGCTATGCGGGAAGTTATAATGAAGATTATATTGTTTTAAGAAAAGAAAGATATAAAAAGTTGAATTAGAGGTTTTTATGGTTTTGATTTTTTCTCTACCGGTAATAGTCTTTGAAGGGATATAATTTTGGATGCCTTGTTACTCCGATCCGTGTTTCAATAGTAGAAATAGATTTATCCTTTAAATCTTCAGTTTCTACTTTAGTTATTGATAATTTTTCTAGGCCTATGTAGTCTTTATTATCCTCTAAGTAGAATGTTACTGTTTTTTCGTTTAAACAGGGTCTTAGTTCAGAGTTAAATAGTGCTTCTTCTATATCTGTTCGAGCCGGAGATTGTAGTTTAGGTAGAGGTATTCCTGTAATTCTGTATACGAATTCACCGTTTTCTTTGTATTGTCTAATTACATATGTCATTTTTTGACTACTTTTTAATTCGTTAAATGTTTTTTCGAATATTGGTGTTAGTTTATCATTTTTTGAGTGAGCGATTTCTATTGTAACTGGATTATTTCCTGAGTTTTTCTTCTTCATTTGTAATATGAACGTTCCAGATTCAATTTGGTTTTTTGATGAAAGTGATGGACTTATAAATGTTTCAGAATGTTCCACAGGATAATTTTTTGCAGTTTCAGTTTTTAAAAATTCAAATTTATTTTGTGTATAATCGATGCCTTTTACTTTTCGAACATTGGAACCTTTTATTACAGTAGTTCCTGTTCTGCTGTCACTATATTCTCCATGAGACTTTCTTATTAGGTCGGCTGCTGTTGCTGGTTTTATGTTATGCCGTTTTTTAAATTTTGCCCAATCTATAGCATGTGCTGTGCTAGGGAAAAGTGCAGTTGCTAAGCCCGCAATGGTTAGTGCGCCTGCTAGAAGTTTTTTTCTAAAAGAAGGTGTTCGTTCAGTTTTTTCTATATTATCTTCTAAGCTCATTCTAATGTTAGTATGATGTGGGAGCTATATAAAGGTAGTTGATGATGGGTTTGAAAAGTTGTTAGGTGATGTGAAGTTTTAGATGGATTTGTTTTAGAGATTATATAATAATAATAATAATAATAATAATAATAATAATAATAATAATAATAATTATTGTTATACCTTAACTGTTATTTCTTATTAGTTAACTTTATATATTACCTTTATGATTTTGAGTATATAGCCTAATCTTTTAGAGTCTTTCTAAGAGGTCTGTGATGGGCAATAAAAATCGCAGTGATAATTCATATTCTGATTGTTACTGACTAAATGCAAATGGTGAGATAAAACATGGCTGAGAATCAATTTTTAGTAGCGCAAGATTTGTATCTTAAATCTGGAATACATATAGGTACAAAATTTAGAACAAAGTATATGGCGGATTTTATATATAAGACGAGATCTGATGGTTTATCTGTATTAAATCTACAGAAAATAGATGAAAGATTAAGAATAGCTGCTTCAATGTTGAACAGGTATAAACCCGAAGAGATTATCGTGGTTAGTAGAAGAGAGAATGGTTGGAAACCTGTTAAACTTTTTAGTAAATTGACCGGTATAAAGGTTTTTGCAGGAAGGTATCCTCCTGGTGTTTTAACAAATCCTGGTCTTAAGAATTATATTGAGAAGAAAGTTATGGTGGTAACTGATTCGTGGCCTGATAGAAATGCAATAAAAGATGCGCTTAAAGTAGGTATTCCTGTGATTGCTTTGTGCGATACAAATAATCAAAGTAATAATTTGGATTTAGTTGTACCTTGTAATAATAAAGGTAGAAAATCTTTAGGTTTGGTTTTCTTTATACTTGCAAAAGAGTATTTGAAAGCTAATGGTATAATTAGTAAAGATTCAGAAATGGAAGCTAAGCTTGAAGATTTTGTAGAGGATTAAATTCCTTTTTTTATATTTCTTTTTTGTTTATTTTTTTGTTATGTTTTCTAAATAATTTAACTTTATAATATCTTTTTAATTGTTTTAATAATTTTAATATTTTTTTAATTCTATATCAATAATACCTTTATTGACAATTTGAAATGTTGCTTGTTTTTCTTCAGGTATACTTCTGTGTTTTCTTAGAATTAGTTTACGATGATTTTCTGGAGTTATTTGTAATTCTATGAGACATTTACTTGCATATTTTAGTAAATCACCGCCTACCATACAAACTTTATTTTTATTTTCAAAGCTTGAGTATACTTGGTTTGATATAAGTACTGGAATGTTTTTTTTTCTAGCGGTTTCATTAAGAAGAGCAAGTTGTTTTCCTAGTTCTCTGTTAGTGTCATAAACATCTTCTGAGCTTCCTAGTTCTAGTCTGTAAAGCATAGCAATAGTGTCAATTACGATTAATCCTATTTTTTCGTTAATGAGTTCTTTTATTTCTTTAAAATATTTTTTTTGTTCTTCAAAAGAAGTAGGTCTAAAAAATAGAAAGTTTTCAAGAAGCTTTTCATTTGAAATTTGTTTGAATCTTGTAACTGAGAAACCACCCTCGGTGTCCATATAAATTACTTTTTTACCTTGTTCAGCTATATGTTTAGCAGCTAGGAGACATAAGCAAGTTTTACCTGATCCTGCTGGACCATATATAGTAGTGATTATATCGTTTTCATAACCTCCCTCGAGAACGTTGTCCAGTAATTCACCACCTGTAAGAATCTTTTTCATTTATATACTATTTAATAACTGTTTTTATAAAACTTACTAAATGTATTTAAATACTTCTTGGTAGTTTAATGTTGCATGGTAAAGGATCGAACAAATATTTATTTGGTAATCATATTTATGTTGGTTTTAGGTGTAAGACTTCTTTTAGTTTTTCAGGTTTCTGGATTTAGTGATGATATTGCTTATTTTAATTTAAGACAGATAGGCAGTATTGCTAATAATGGTTTTCCTACGTATCAAGATGGGTTAAGTTATGGCGGAAGATTTTTAGTATTTATGCCGGTGTTCCATTATGTGTGTGCATTCTTTGATATTTTTATGTCAAATGAATTAGTAGGTAAATTAATTCCTAATATTTTTGCAACATTGTTAGTGTTTGTGGTTTTTTACTTAACTAAAGAGTTAACTAAAGATAATAATGCTTCGCTCTTAAGTGCTTTTGTATCGGGTTTTATTCCTATTTTTTTTACAGAAACATTAAATAAAGTTTCTGTTTATTCTTTAGCTGTTCCTGTAATTTTTCTTTCAATCTTTTTTATAATGAAAATTAACAAAGATAAAAAGTTTATACTTCCATTTGTCATTACAATTTTGTTTATGTCATTTATACATGCATCAGCTTTTATAGTTATTATGGGTTTAGTATTTTATGTTTTAATTTTGAAAATTCAAAAGATTAAACTTACTAAGTATATTTTAGAATTGATTCTTTTTTCAACTTTTTTTATAATTTGGTTAGAGTTTCTTTTGTTTAAGAAAGCTTTTTTAAAGCACGGTTTTCTTTTATTGTGGCAAAATATTCCTTTAGAGGTTGTGAATCGTTATTTTGCTTCAATACCTTTATTTGATGCATTAGTATATATTGGATTTGTACCTTTCTTGTTTGGATTATATGCAGCATATAAGTATTCTTTTAAAACAAGAGATGTGAATGTACATCTTTTAATGGCATTTGGTTTGAGTGTTTTTTTTATACTTTGGTTAAAGTTAATAGCTTTAGAGTTTGGTTTGATATTTTTGGGTGTTTTGTTGACAATTGGTTTTGGAAGGTCTTTTAGTTTGTTAACAGCTTATATTAAAAGAACTAAGTTTGTTTTTGTTATAAAATATGTGACTATTACTGTAATAGTTTTAGTGATTTTGACATCAATAATTCCTAGTTATACGGGTGCAAAACAAAGTTTAGAACAAGTTCCTTCAGTTGCAGAGGTTTCAGCACTTACTTGGCTAATAGATAATGAAAAGGGAATAGTTCTTTCAACTTTAAATGAAGGTCATCTTATTTCAGGGATTGCGAAGAAGCAGAATTTTATGGATTCTAATTTTTTATTTATAAATGATATAGATCAAAAATATGACGATTTAAGAATTATGTATACTTCGTTATATACAACGAATGTTGTACAGTTGTTCAATAAATATGGCGTGAAATATATTTATTTTTCTGATAATGCTAGAAAAAAATATGGGATTGAAAATTTGGCCTATCTATCAGATAATTGTTTTGAAAAAGTTTATGATGAACAAGGTGTTGAAATATATAAATCGCTATGTAAGTTGGAGGAAGAATCATGAAGTTAACAGAAACGAAACTTTTTATTTATACTCTAATAGCTTTTTTTGTAGTTGTTTTAATATTTACAAGTGTAAGGGCATATAATTTTGATTCAATACCTGCAGGAGATATTTCTTATTTTCATGCAAGAATGTCTAAAATAGTGGACAGGCCTGCTCTTGAAAATGATGCGTTGATGGGGAGGGAATATACGTTTCAACCTTATCATTTGTTGTTGCATTATTCTGGAATGGATGCTTTGAAAATTTCAAATATAATTCCTGTAGTTTTAGGTTTTTTTTCCCTTTTATTATTCATATTGCTTCTTAAAAAGTTAGGTTTGGATGTTCAAAAGAGATTGTTGTTGGCTTTAATATTGATAATCTCTCCCGCATTTATTTATATGACTACAGTTTCAAATCCGCATGTATTTGCATTATTTCTTGGTTTGTTAGGTTTTTATCTTTATTTTACAAAGAATGTTGTATCTAAAGTATTCGCTGTGTTATTGTTTTTGATATTGCCTCTTTTTGGAATTATTGAAACTGTGATGCTTATTGTTTTATTATTAGGTTTTTATTTTGTTAAGAAAAATAAACGTATATTATTTTTGGTTGTTATATTGGTTTTGATTTATATGTTTAATTTTAATTTTGGTATACAACTTATTATGCAAGAGAATGCCATTCAGTCTTCTATAACTGATTTAGGTGGAATGATTGGGTTTGGGGTTTTTAATGTTTTATTAGCAATCATTGGCTTTTTACTTACGTGGAATTTTAAGAGACAACATTATACTTTGTATCTTATAATCTTGATTTTGTTTTTAAGTGTGAAGTTTTTAGGAACAATGACAAATGTTTATTTAAACTTTATATTTGCATATCTTGCTTGTTTGGCGTTTTCAAAGTTGCTTAATAGAAGATGGGATTCTGATATAATTAAGTACTTAACAATTTTTGTATTAATATCTGGTCTTCTATTTTCTGGACTTTCTTATCTTGATAGGGTTGCAAATGCAGGTCCTAATAAAGAGTTAGTTGATGGGTTACTTTGGTTGAGAAATAATTCTAATACTGAAGATATAGTTTTATCTCATTATTCGCGAGGGTTTTGGATTGAGTATTATTCGGATCGGACAGTTGTCGCGGATAGTTATACCATTAATATTGATGCGTTAAATCATTCTGATGTAATATTTTGGTCTCGAAATTTAGAAACCACAAAGAAATATCTTACTAAGTATGGGATTGATTATATATTCATAGATTCGGATATGAAACAAGGTTTAGTGTGGAGTAAAGAAGAACAAGGTCTTTTGTTTTTATTTAAAAATAAAGAAACTTTTGAAAAAGTGTATGACCTCGGAGGGGTAGAGATTTGGAAGGCGAAAACTTTAAATTAGGCGTCTTTATCTTTATATATCAACATGAGTTTTGGAAATGTCTTAATATATGTAACTTGTTTTTTTGGTTTGTTTACTCTTATTTATTTTTATATTACTCTTTTTGAGAATAAAAGTAAAATTAAGAGTCCTGAGCTTGAAAATTATCCTAAAGTTACAATTATAGTTCCTGCGTATAATGAAGAGGAAACTATAGCGTTAACATTGAATTCGTTACTTGAGTTAGATTATCCTAAACATAAGTTGGAGATACTAGTTGTTAATGATGGAAGTACCGATAAAACAGAAGTTGTTGCTAAAACGTTTTCAGATAAAGGTGTGAAAGTATTTTCTAAAAAGAACGGCGGTAAGGGTTTGGCGTTAAATTTTGCGCTTAAGCATGCAACTGGAGATTTTGTAGGTGCGTTAGATGCAGATTCGTTTGTTGATAAATATGCTTTAAAACGAATTCTTGGACATTTTGATAATCCTAATGTGATGGCTGTTACACCTTCATTAAAAGTGTGGAGGCCTAAGACTTTGCTTCAAAAGATTCAGATGATGGAGTTTTTAATTGGAATTTTCTTGAGAAAGGTTTTTGCTTTTTTACACAGTTTACATGTTACACCTGGCCCGTTTACAATTTATAGAAAGTCTTATTTTGATGAGACTGGGGGTTACGATCATACGACTATAACTGAGGATATTGAGATTGCTCTTAGAATACAGTCTATGAATCTTATTATTGAAAATTCTGTGGATGCGTATGTATATACAAAAGGACCTCCTACATTTAAAGCATTATTTATACAAAGGATAAGGTGGTACAGAGGGTTTCTTGATAATGTAGTCAAGTATAAATATTTGTTTTCAAAAAAATATGGTTTATTGGGACTTTTCATACTTCCAATATCTTTTATATCCGTTTTTATGGTTCTTTTTTCAGTTTTTTATGTTATTGTAAAGTATATAGTTCAGTTAACAAAATTTATGATTAATATGAACAATATTAATTATGATTGGATGAGTCTTTTTCAGTTTAACTTTGATTGGTTTAATATCAATTTAGGACCAACTGCATTTCTCGGAGTGATTGCTTTTTTTGCAGGTATATGCATGATATTGTCTGCTAAAAGTATGTCACAAGAAAAAACAAGTTTGAAAATGTCTTATATTTGGTATTTAATTTTTTATTGGGTTTTGTTTGGTTCATGGTGGTTTGCAGCACTTTATTATAAAATAATTGGAAAGAAAATTAAATGGGCAGGAAGGTGGATGTAATGAGAGAACGGATTTCAAAAACTAAATTTGTGACTGTATTCGCAGTAACTACATTAATTTTTATAATTGGTATTTTTTTAGGAACTTCTATTACGAGTATAAAGTTAGATAAAATTACTGATATGCAAGATGATCTTAAAATCCATACTATGTCTGTAGAGATGCAGTATGAAATACTTTTAGAAGATGTTTGTAAGGCTGTAAATTCATCATCGTTAACGGATGAGCTTAATGCTATTGGTGAGAGGCTTGTATTTATGGAGAATGAGCTTGGATGGGACGATGTTAATGTGATAAGGTTAAAAGAGTTCTTTTCGTTATTGGAAATTAGACATTGGCTTCTTATAAGAAAGAATGAAGATTTTTGTGGAGGTACACTCAAGCCAATATTATTCTTTTATTCTAATAAAGGTGATTGTCCTAAATGTGAACAACAAGGGTTTGTTTTAACTAATTTTAAAAGAAATCATCCTGAAGCAAGGGTATACCATTTTGATATTAATATAGATAATCCTGCTTTGGATACTCTTAAAGAACTTTACAATATACAGTATGCTCCTGCAATTGTTTTTGATGAAGAATCTTATCATGGTTTTATGGTGAAAGATAAGTTAGAGGACATATTAAATGAATAAGAAGTTTAGTGTATTTTTTTTTGTTATTTTACTTTTAGTGATTCCGTTTTATTTTAGAGCTTTTCCTATGAGGACATCAAATTATTGGGATGAAACTGTTTATCTTCAACATTCTGAGATTATGTTTTCCGGGAGAGATAATTATTCTGAGCTTCACTTTAGACCTCCTATGATTTCAATTTTTTTCTTTTTTGGATATTTTGTTTGGCATAGCGCTTTGATGGCTCATGTTCTTGTCGGGTTGATATCTGTTTTAGGAATTTATTTTATATATTTGTTAGGCGAGAAGTTATATAATTCTAAAATCGGGTTAATGGCTGCATCTTTATTAGCTTATAGTCCTATTGTTATTGAATGGTCGCATTATACTTTGACTGGTGTTGCAGCTCTTACTTTTTCAATAATGTTTGTTTATTTTTTTATTAGAAAAAGAAAATATGATTCTTATCTTGCAGGAATTTGTTTAGCTGTAGCTGTTTTAACACGGTTTACATCTTTAGCTCTGGTTTTGTTACTATTGTTATTATGGATATTTAAGATTGTTAATTTTAAATATATTTTGAAAACTTGTATAATATTTTTATTAACAATGGTTCCGTATTTTATATTTACTCAAATTACTACTGGATCTTTTTTGAAACCCTTTTTTAGTGCTACAGCGGTTGTAGCAGATTATAATGTTTCAATATTATATTATTTCGCTAATATTTATTTATTTTTACCTTTTGCTTTACTGGGTTTAGTTTTATTTATTTTTGCAGTTTATAGATGTAAAGGGAATTTGGTTGATCTTGCTTTACTGGTTTATGGTTTTGTGTTTTTATTTTATATGACTTATTTACCGCATAAAGAGTTAAGATATTTAATCCCTATTTTGTTTCCTTTCCTGTTGATTTCTGCTAAAGGTTATTATCATGGATTTAAATTAAAAAAGAGAAGGAATTGGCGTATTTTTATGATAGTTATTTTAACTTTATTTTTAATATTTACAGTATTTAATCATGATTTTGAACATCATGTTTTAACTTATGATACTGAGGCGAAAGTTGTTAGTGAATGGATGGTTGATAATTTGGAGCCGGGATTGATTTATACAAATGCAGAGCATCCTTTATTGGCTTATTATTCGGGTTTTGATACTTTTGCTTTATACCCTCGAGATGAGCGAGTTTATTCTGTTTTATTTCGTAATTTAACTGAAGATGGATATTTTGTGTATAGAGAGGGAGAGGTTGTATATGGGACAAATATTTTGGTTCAACCTGATAAACAGTTTTTAGATTCTAATCATCATTTTAAGTTATTGAAAAGTTTTGATTCTTACCATATTTATAAATTTACAAAGATTGATTATTCTTGGGTTTTACAATTAGCTGAGATTGATCCTGATTTTTATGCGAAAGAACTCATAAAAGCGTTGGTTTTTGAGGATGATGATTTTGCAAGAGCTGATCTGATGTTGATTTTAACAAGGTTGAAAGAGGATCGTAATACTATGTGTGAAGTTGCAGAAGAGTTTAAAATGATTGTAACTGAAAATTTAGAGGAACGTGCTTTAATTTATGAGACTATCGGTTCATTAGGGTGTAGTGGTTATGCTGATTATTATTTGGATGCTGCCAGGTTGTGGGGTGAGTTAGGAGTTAGTTGGAGAGAGGATATAATGCGAAGTTTAGGTACTGGTGTTGAGTTAAATTTATCTTATAATGTTTCTGAATTAGAGTCTGTTTTTGAGGCTTCTAATGGTTTTGATACTGTAACCTTTGGAACTTCTAAAATAGTTCTTGATTCGAATGATATACTGGTGAGTCAAGCTGAAAGGGTGTCCAGAGATTGGTTATCGGCACAGATTAAGAATCCTTATTCTTCAAATTTGTTAAGGGTTTTTTCTGAACGATTTGATTATGGTGTTGAAGAATTGAGGGAAGATATAGGGTGGCATGAAGGAGCAAGGATTGATGAACTTAAAAAGGTTGGTTTGAAACATTTGGTGGCTACAGGTACTTTAGCTTTGAAAGTTGGTGATGAGTGGTATGCGCCTGATGATAAAGGGATGTTTAGGTTTAAAATTTCAAAAGAGAAAATATTTTATCCAACAACTAGATTTTTTAGAGATAATTTGGTTATGATGGTCGACACTCACGGTATAAATACGCTTGTTGAACAATCTTTACGGAATAATGCGACAGTTGTAATTGGTTGTTGTGATTTACCGAGTAAAATTCAAGCAGCATTGTATTTGAATTCTAAAGGTGTTAAAGTTATATGTCCGACAGGTAGGTTTGTATATACTGCTCTTGGTAAGGACAGTGATATATTAGGAAGTCCAGGGTATAGATTTGAGAATGATGAAGTAATAGTGGGTGATATGCCTGTAACAATTTCTAATGATGCTGTGATTGTAGTAATGAATATATCTCAAGGTCAAATGTATTATGATTCTCCAACACGGTACTTTTCTCGTTTAGGAGTTCTTGATGTTAATTATGTTACGATTAATCAAGGTGAGATGCAGAAAGTGGTTGATAAAGCTCGTGATTTAGGGAGTGAATTTATAGCTGTACGTATATTTGATAGTAATGATTATTATCCTGTTAAAGAATGGTTAGAAGAAGACGGTGAGCATAAAGTTATGTTGTTTCATTCTGTATCGTATCCTTATGGATATCTTCTTATGAAAGAATTTGTTGGTCAGGTTACGTTTAATGATCCTAATCCTAAATTTTCTTGAAATTTATTAAGTCGCCAATAGTTAAAGGTGCTGAGTTAGCTTTTTGTGCGATTATCTTTTTTTGGGTTTTGAATTCTTCAATAATTTTTATTTTTAGAAAATTTTGTAATTTTTTAGCAAGTCTAAAACTTGGTTTTATATGGCCTGATTCAACTTTTTGAAGAAGGGATTCTTTTTCGTTTATTTTTTTAGCAAGTTTTTCTTGAGTAAGATTTAGTCTTTCTCGTTTATTTTTTATTAGTTTAGCATAATTTTCTATAATTAACTCTTCAGATTGTTCTTTTTGAATTCTTTCAATTTTTTTAGCGGGTTTAGGTCTTGATTTGAAAGGTTTTCGTGTTGGTCTGACTACTTTACCGTATTTACTACATATTTTACATACGTTGAGTTCAGTACCTTCAATTTCTGCTTTAAAAACCGGTCCATCGCGACCGCACATTTCGCATCCCATAATTCATAACAAAGTAAGAAGCTTTTTATATTTTTTTCTAATTTGGGGTTATATGATAGTTAAATTCATGGGTATATTAGATATAATTGCAGCAATAGTGATGATTTTGTTGCATTATAGTATAGGTACTTGGAGATTGACTTTTTTGTTTGCTTTGTATTTATTTTTAAAGGCAATTGCGTTTAGAGGCGATATGCATAGTTTCTTAGATGGGGTTATAGGTGTTTATATGATATTTTTGTTGTTTGGTTTACATTCTGTACTTACATTTGTAGCTGCTATTTATTTATTACAGAAAGCAGTATTTTCTCTTTTTTAAAGTTTTGATTCGTAAAGGAGATAGTAGAGTATCCATGCTATAAAACCTATAAGGAGTGCGAGTATTAGTGATAAGACTATTCCCAGGATTAGAAAAAAGATACCTATAGCTAAGATACTTATGAATGTAAAAATGTAAAGCATTCTTGAACAAAAGAATACGTGGAATCCGTTGAATTCGGGGAACGGAAGCATTGATACGATTGCAAATATAACGCTGATAAACATGATTCTTTCAATGACGTAGTTTCCCGGAGTGCTAAGTAGGATTAATTTGGCAATAAATGCTATGATTAAGCTTGATATTGCTCCTAATAAACTTAGAGTGGCAAGATCTTTAAGTTGTAGACCTGGTCGGATTCTACCGTGGCGTATATTGGTCATGAGTGTACATTTGAAAGTTCCTGGCGAGATGAATGGAATCCATCCATCGCCTAAGAATGCGACAAAAAGACTAATCATTGTGCTGAATTTTCCAAAAGAGTATTGTACTTTGTGACCTATTTTTAAACCGTAAAGTTTAATGATTGATATTGCAATGAAAAGGTTAACAGCTAAGATTAAAGCACTAATAACTAAATTATAAAAACCAAAGTTAAGGTTTACAGTTCCGCCAATCCCCCATTTTCTGAAAGAAAGTATAAAACCGCCGATAACAACTGAAACTAACATAAAGAGTATTTCCGTCTCTGAGAATTTGAAATTTTTTCTATAGTAATCGAATGATTGGTACATGCATTGGTTTATGTATGGAGAGTATAAAAATGTTTTTATTTGAACTTGTTTTTAATTAGATCAGTCATTTCTTTTTCGTGACCTGCACCGACAATTGCTAAAATCTTTTTTTCAGGATATTTTTTCATTAGTGTAGCAATCTTCCTTGCCATGATTTTATTTCTGTCATCGATAAGTACTTTGTAGAAATTAGGGTATTTTTGTTTTACTTCTATCATTAATTTTTCTATCAGTTCTTTTTCTGGGACTTTTCTGAGGTCGAAACCTTTCATTCCTAGGCGTTTCATTTCACGTTTTCTCATAAAAATAGCTTTAAAGATATCTTTGAATAAGTTCCATTTTTCTCGGTGAGAGAATGTTTTTGAGAAATTTTTAAGAGTAATTTCAATAGGTTGATCAACAAGTGCTAGGGCGATGTTATGTTTTTTTGCGAGTTTAATGGCTTCTTTCATTTCTGCGCCAGGTTCAAGGCCAACCTTTTTACCTAGTTTTTTTTCGACGTATCCGCCAATAATTAAAAATAGGAATCCCTTAAATCCAATTCTTTTGATATCTCTGATAGATGGACCTTTTTTTTTCTTTTTTTGCATCATGGCAAGGAATCTGTTTTTGTCGAGTTCAATACATATTATATCTGGTTTAGAAGTTTCAATTTCTTTTTTTATAGTGTTGACACTTTCAATAGATATGTGTGAGGTTCCTATTAATTTTAAGTTTTGGAAAGTTATCATTTTATGTTTGTTATGTGTGAAA
>JAYENX010000042.1:0-2512 GCA_034722435.1 Nanobdellota archaeon
CAGGTCGTTGACTGATATTACTGAAAAGGCAAAAAAACCTCAAACAGATCAATATAAAAAAGATAATAAAAAGCTCAAGGCAAGAATACATATTGCTAAAAAGGATTTTGGTTGGACTGATGAAGAGTATAGAAACTACTTAGAACAAACATCAAACAGAACATCTACAACTGAAATGACAAACGAGCAAATGGAAAGAACTTTGCAAATTTGGAGTGTATTAGATAAGAAGAAAAAAGAATACAAACCAAAACCTAAGAAAGTAAGAACTGAAAAGAATTACATAAAGGAAATTAAAGCAGGGAAATCGCCTGAAGTAAAAGGTAAACTTTCAGCTAAGAATAAAGCCGATATAAAAGCCGATATTGAAAGACTTGACTCTAAACGCAAAGGTAAAGAGAAAACCGTTCTAACGAAAGCTGATAGGCACTGGAACGACTTTATAGACAATGCAGAGACAGTAGAGAGAGAAACTGGAATTGACGGTATTTATGAGACAGCTAAAAATATAGAATTTAACACTAAAAGAGTAGGACATATCACAACTAAAGAATACAACGAATTTAAACAAAGATTTAAACATATAACAAATAAATTCAAAGATGACGCATATTACGACAAAGTAAATACAGAATTAGCTGAATACTTCGTAAATGGAAAAGAAATCGAAGATCCAGAGATAAGAGAACTTGCTCAATGGTTAAAGAGGTTACAAGATACAACTACACCAATAATAAAAGAGCATAGAATAAGACTATTCTTTGAAGGTAGGTTGTCACTCAATTCATTTGGAAATCCTAAGCAAAAGAAATTCCTTAAAGAATGGAATGAAAAACTTGGTAAATATGAGGATAACAAAGAAGCCTATGAAAAATTCTTTAAAGACATAGAAGATGGTAAGATTGCAGGTGCAAATGTATTTATAAGAAAAAACTATCTTGCAGAAGATTTAGAAAATATGCTGAAAAACTTACCTGAAAAAGATTTACTTGCAAGCGTTAAGGAAGATGAAATTGAGGTTGGTAAAAGTTTCTTAAAATCAAAAAAGAGACAAGGCAAAGGCAAAGAAGATGTTATAGATAAAGTATTCAGAACATACAGAAAAGCATTAAGGCTAAAACACCTTGACTCACCGACTAATTCAATAGACAGGAAATTCAAACAAGGACTTAATAAAGAAAGTTACAATGAAATAAGAACACAGCTTTTACGAATACTTGGACACAGACAACCTTTATCACAAGTTCAAAAAAGCATAAAGCATATGATGGGAATGGCTTATACAATAGGCGTTGCTGTTAAGGGATCAATTCAGGTTAAAAATATATTCCAAAGATTATTAGGAATAGAGAACTTCTCTGATTATGCTAAAATAATGAAAGACATCAAATCACTTAAAAAGAAATATGGTGATGAATTTTATGAAAGATTCAGAAATGAAATGACAGAGAGGGAAGGTATTAGGGAACTTTCTGCACTTGACACTACACACGATTTAACTAAATTCAAAGACATAGCAAAAAGGGAAACATCTAAAGTGGCTTGGGCGATAGATAGATTAATAGCAAATCCTGTTATGCTGTTTACACATAGAACGGTAGGAAGTTTTGCGGCGAATGTTCAAGGACATTTAGATTTGAAAAACAGAGCTAACGGAGTTCTTGTATGGTTAGACAGAACTTCAAAGATAATGAATAGAGAAAACCTGTCTTGGAAACAAAAGAAAGGTAGATTAGGATTCCATAACTTATCAAATATAGAACAATCATTTTTAGAAAAAGTGTTACTCGAACACGGTGAGGGCGAATTTGCTTATCAATTAGCAAAAATGAAAACCGTTAAATCACAATTTGAATACACAAGAACATTGAGGAACACTTGGGTAAATAAAGAAAATCTATTAACTGATGTATTCTGGCAATATAATACTTGGTATAGAGGATTCCAAAAGAAAGTAGTAACACAAGTTAAAAGTGCGATGCGAAAAGGCGATACAGTAAAATCAATGAAAACATTAGCATTAATTACTGTAAATGGAATGATTGCAAGAGTTATGCTTGATATGATTACTGGAACATTATCAGGAGATGATGACGACCCGATAGAAGAAAGAATTAAAAACTCAGCATTAGAATATTTCAATCCATTCAGTTATGGTGGAACTTGGAGTGCTGGGACAATGTTAGCTCCCGTAAGTAGTTATGGAATTAAGCAGGCACTTGAAGGCGACACATATAATGCACAGCTATTCAGTTATGGTCAAGTTGGAGAATTACTAAAAGATATATCTGAGATGATAGGATATTCATTAGCTTATCCGATGGTAAACGATAAAACTAAAAAGAAATTCAAAAGAAATATATCCTATAACTTAGACAGAAATTTAAGAACAACTCTTTTAGGTTATCAATGGGTAGCCAACTATTATGAATCAGTAAATGATTATAGACGAGTAAACTTAATTCGTTCATTAATAGACGAAAAATATAAACCAAAAGAGTATGAGAGAAAT
>JAYENX010000043.1:0-2484 GCA_034722435.1 Nanobdellota archaeon
AATGGAACCGAAGATCCTTCTGATGGATGAACCATTTGGAGCGTTGGATGCCCAGATGAGAGAAACATTACAGACTGAATTGTTGAGAATATATAAAAAAACAAAAAAAACAATAATCTTCGTGACTCACAATATTGGAGAAGCAATATATCTTGGAAGCAGGCTTTTAGTTTTAAAAAAAGGAAAGAATAGCATTAAGTTGGACCTGCCGATACCATTAACAAAAAAAAGAGATAGAACTTCTCTCAAATTCAAATTTCTTGAAAAAAATGTGAGAAACCTGCTAAGATGATTAAAAATGTAATAAAGCGAATATTGAAGGCAATTTACCCTTTTATTGTTTTAATTATTGTTTGGGAGATAATATTTCAATCTAAAATATTTCCTGATTACTGGTTTCCCAGCCCTTTCCATGTAATAAAACTGTTCGTAACATTAACTGTTGATGGCAGCTTGTTGAAATATGGGACAATTAGTCTATTCAATACTACAATTGGTTTTTTGGCTGGAGCTATCTTCGGCATAATTTTTGGTATCTACGCAGGGATAAACAAGCATTTCAAAGATTTTGTAGGCCCATTAATCAGTTTAGTATATCCCATCCCAGGTATTGCATGGCTACCATTGGTTATTTTGTGGTTTGGTTTTGGTTACAAAGCAATTATTTTTACAGTTGGTCTTGCAGGGTTTTTCAGCGTATTTTACAATACTATGATCGGTGTTGAAAATATTAACATACAGTATATAAGAGCAGCACAGACACTTGGTCTTAGTAAGTTCAAGATGATTAAAGAAATCTATTTTTGGGGTGCTTTTCCTTTCATTTTCACTGGCTTAAAGTTAGGATATGGGCGGAGTTGGAGAACTGTTATTGCAGGAGAAATGCTCAGTTTTAATGCAAAGGGGGTTGGTTGGTTTATATGGAAAGCAAATGAATTTTTTAACTTTGATCAGCTTCTTGTTGGAGTAATCACAATTGGAATAATTGGTTTGATTATAGACAAGTATATATTTCAGAAAATTGAAGATACTAAATTGAAGTTGTGGAGATATTAATTTACCTGAATTCAAAGTGATTTTTATACACTACACCTTTAAAAGTTTCTTATCAACAGCGCGTAGAATGTCTTCTTGCTTCTTTGTGAGTTTCACTAGCTTAGTTAGTTCGAATCCTTTCACCGTGTCTTTCATATATACTTTGTACAAGCTTTCTAATTCTTTTAATGCTTCTATTGGGCTGATATCTATTTTTTTAAGTTTGTATTTGAGCAGGGAAAGTAAGAGGTATGCTAAGTAGCATACGAATATGTGCCCTTCAACTCTATCATAGAGCCAGTGCCTTATGGGTCTTAGGGCAATAACTCCTTTTAGGTTTTGAAATGCTTTCTCAACCAAATCTTTTTCAAAATATATTTTTACAATTTCTTCATTAGGGATATGTTTTGTTGAGAAGATGCATGAGTACCCGTCAAATTCTTCAGCTTTTGTTATCTCTTTTTGTATTGGCTGATTATTTTTATCAAAGTACTTTTTGAGACCAGTCTTGATATTTTTTTTGTTCCGCAATCTTAACTGTGCTTTTTGGATCTCATCATATCTTGATTCTTGTATTGCTGTCTTCATCTTGTTATTGAAGCAGACAAGCAGCTTGCCTTTAACGCGCCCTATCTGGTACTTCATGGATACTGCATACATTGCAGTTTTGGATAGCTGCACCCTATTTTTTATGTTAACAAGATGCTTTTGCTTGATTATTTTTCGCACTATTAGCTTTAAATAATTTAAAATTGGAATGCCACAAATTGTTTGCCAGCCTAAGTTTTTCACGTCGGAAAGATTGTCTTTTGAAGGAATGCCCCTGTCATAAACAAAGACTCCCTCATTAATATTATACTCTTTAAACATTGGAAGAACAGCCTGTAATGTGCGAGAATCATGAATATTACCATCAAAGGTTTTATGAAACAAAGGTATACCCTCCTTTCTTGTAACTCCTAACCCAATTTGCACAAGCGGCTTATCATTCTGTTTCTCTTTGCTCTTCCCTCTTTTCCCCCAAAAGCATTTATTTCCATAGAAATAAGTATTTGTTACATCATACAAAACACCACTTGTATCAATATCATACCTATTTTTAACTTCATTAAAAATATCTTTTTGTATCCGTTCCGAACCATACATATTGATTGAATCTAACCCAGCAAGCAACCGTGATTCAGTAACTTTATGTAAATCCAAAATGAAATTCAAATCTGTTTTTTCAAACCAACGCCCCATCTGGTTAATGCTTTTTGGCTCAACACAATGAGCATAAACCATACTTAAAATCTCATCACCATACTCCCCCAAAATTCGAGAAAGATTAATCTCCTGAGCAATACAATTAAGAATCATCAAAGGACCAAACACTTTCACACTTTCAATTTCGATATTCGAAATTGAACTTGATAATATCTTCTTTCCATCAACCTCCCTGCCAATATA
>JAYENX010000044.1:0-2334 GCA_034722435.1 Nanobdellota archaeon
GTATTTTGCGAATGATAATGATGTCGCACACCCAAAAATACAAAATGCGGGAAAGGAAGATTACCCTGATGACTATTATTGGGGTGCTATTCCTGCTCAAAATGCAGTGTATTTGAATGTAAACTATAGTATGGGTTATCAATTTGCAAAAAACTACTTGATAAAACATAAAGATGATGAAAATGTTCCAATGTTCTAAAATACTATTTGGAGATATTGCAAAATACAGTAGTATTTAAGTTCAGAGGCATGAGTATTGTACTTTAAGTTAATTTATTAAAACTTAAAAACAATTATTATGATAAAAAAAGTGTCATTATTAAGTATTTTGTTTGTGTTTTTAAGCAGCAATTTGTATTGTCAATTTGACTCAACTATTATTAATAATGAGGTTGAAATTAATATGAAAGGTGGTTATGTTGAAGGCCTACCTTATATTTTGACATTGAATGCAAGTGAATATTATGACAGCTTAGTTGTTAAGGGAGATGAAAATGTTCTTATTATTTCAGAATTCAGTTGCTATAAACTTGTTTTTCATGGATTTCCATATAAGTCAATAATTAGTGTTTATGGTTGGAAAGATGGAATTGCTACAAAAATCAAATCTGAAAAGATTTCGTTCTTTCCGGCACCATATCAAGCCTATTTAACCGTTCTTGAAGTTGGTCCAATATTTAATTATTCAAGTGTTGACAAGAATAAGCTACATGGTGCTATATTAAAGGCAGAAATGATAAACTTTATTAATAATACCCAGCAGACTAAATCTTTTTCAATTTCTTATAGAGATAGTTTAGGACATTGGAAATTGTTGCCTTATGAAGGAGAAAGTGTTATTGATGATAACCTGTTCTCAATAATTCAAAATTTACCATTAGGAACTGCACTGAAATTTGATTTCATTGAGATTGAGAGTTTATATGGATTCCCAATTAAGGTTGATCCATTAGTGATCTTTTTGAAGTAAACTTGGTCTCAGTCTCCACACTGCACTGCACATTCTACAATAATTCTTTGACAACCCCCGCTTCGGCGGGGTTTTCAACTTCCCAATATTGGGAAGCTTGTTTTCTTTATGAAAATGAAAAATAGCGAAGCTGTTTTCAGGGTAGGTGTATTGCACAACACACTACAGGCGGTATTCCTACACATGTATAAGATGCGAAATGAGCTGCTTTTTTACATCCTGTCCTTCCTATTTCCCACCATAATCTCAAAAACTCATCAGCAACAGCAAAGCACGGCTACATTTTTGGCACAGAATTTAGTCAAATTCTCCGCCAAAAATCAAAAATAATCCGTATCTTAGCCCTCTAATGGTCATGACTGATAAAGAATATACAAAACATTACTTCATTGAAGGTGAGCGTGTATGTACTAAAGTAGGCGGAGGTTTTCGTTATGCAAATACTGATCCTGACGCAGTACAATTGCCATTTATTAACGGTACTGCTGCTTCGCTTTCTGATGAGCTTTGGACTATGACAATAAGAGGGATTGATTGCAGTGGTTATCCTTCAGCACAGGTAAGTGTTAAGCCCCGATTAAGACCTGCAAGAAATGATGCTTCAAGAGCTGAAAGTCAGCAGTATTTCTATCACCCCGACCACCTTGGCAGCAGTAGTTTTATCACAAACGCAATCGGTTACGCAGAGCAGCACTTGCAATATCTTCCCCACGGCGAACTCTTTGTAAATCAGCAAAATAGCATGTATGACACTCGTTATAAGTTCTCTGCTAAGGAGTTAGATGATGCTACGAATTATTCTTATTTCGGTGCTAGATACTATGATAGTGATTTGAGTAGCTGGTTGAGTGTTGACCCACTGAGTGATAAGTATCCTAGTTTGAGTCCGTATATGTATGTGGCGGGGAATCCTGTTATAATGATTGACCCAAATGGAGAAGACATTGTTGTTAGTCTTGTGTGGCCGCAGGAGGCAGATGAATCTGGTCATATGGCATTATATGTTAATACCTATAAAGCTGTCACGGCTACTGTTACTGAAAATGGAAAAAGTGTAACAAAGAAAATGTATGTTAAAACAGGAACAGCAAAAGTACAGAATTATCCACATAGGGACAGGTCAGCAACGACAGTAAGTAATGTAAGTGGCTCATATTTGGACAACAATGTTGTTAACATTAACGTTAATACTGTTGAAGGAGTTGTGGCAGATGGGAATACGTATTACAGCCCTGAAGAAGTGCAAGGAGAGATTGACTTATATAATGATGCATTAGGGAGACAGAGCTCTACAGATAAAAATGCTGAATATCATCACGGAGAAAGTTACAAGAATCAAAACGATTGCTCTTCCATTATTATTG
>JAYENX010000045.1:0-31016 GCA_034722435.1 Nanobdellota archaeon
TTTGATTGTCGTAGTACATTAAAATATATTTGAAAGTTTGTAAGAATTTTAGAAATAAATGCTATGCAGATTGCTAAAAATGATAATCCGAAATATAAACAATGCCGATCTTTAGTGTATTTATAGATTTTATAACTAAAAAATGCAATTAGAAGAGCTGCTATAACGTTGATAGATTCAAACAAGATGTCAATACCATAAAACCATTGCGGACTATAGACTAACTCTAACATTATATATGAAAATAAGTTTCAGGATTTATATATTTTATGAAACTGTAGTATAGAAGTACTTTGCACAAGGTATATTTAAAGGCAGCGACATACTATATGATATGAGGTGACAAACATGGATGCTTATGAACTTCAACTACTCCAAGATTGTAATTGCCTTAAAGATTACGAATTCGAATATCTGGAGTTTGTGAAAAATAAACAAAATAAATTAAAACATTGGAAATAAAATTTTAATTTGATATTCATCTACCTCCGTTTTTATGATGAAGTCGGCTAGGCGCAGGAATGGTTTCCGCCTCTTTTTCCGTTCCTGTTACCCTGGCTTCTTTTTCTAATTTTTTATTATGTTATATTATTGTTATTATTATTATTATTATTATGCCGATGATGAAAAAACAATCATTATTTTTTCTTTCCCCTATCGAGCTCAATCTTTGCTCTCACCATTTGATGCATACGTTTTAAGAATTCGAGTTTATCACCGGCTTTTAAAATATCAGAATAACCTTGTACAATAAGGTTAAAAGCGAACGGACTTGGAACTTTAGAATCTATCAGATGAACTTTAAGAGTTTTATTTTCAACCCATTTAAGTACTTGTATTGCGTTAGCTATATCCATTAAATCTTCCAGAACTTCGCGCTTTGCCTCTTTAAGAATACAAAAATCTTCAGAGATTCTTTTTACAGCATTTAACAAGATCATTGAAGATACTTGTTGCCTTCCGACATGTTTTTTTCTACCTTTGTAAATGCGAAGAATCATCAACGCTCTCCCTGCACAATGTCTAAACCGTCTCTTAAGAACCTCGGAACCGTCAAGAGCTTTGATTAGTATTTGTTTAAGTTCATCTGCTTTTAAAAGTTCAAAAGCTTTAACAGCATTAATAGGTTTAGCACATCCAACATAGAACCCATTATCACTCATCCCTATCTCAACATCCCTGTGCTGAGTTCTAGAAATTGCATAAGCAACAGCTCTTGAAAGGGCATCATTAACGCGCCTACCAAAATTAGAATGAAAAATGTAATAAGTTTTTTTACCGTCGTTATATTTTTCAACAATCATCCATCGAAGATTAGGAATGCCTATGTAATCGTATTGTTCTTTCATATAATTGTAGATAGCAATAGCAGCATTATCATCAACATATAGATGTTTGTTAATAAATTTGAGAATATCTTCTTTTGATACATCATTATTAAATTTGTCTTGTACAAGATATTTGAATCTTGATATTGCAACACCTAAGTCAAAAGAAAGAGGTAACATTTCTGAAAACCAGGAAGGGACAGTAGGCTTTTTGCCTAAAGCAGACATAACCTGGGCGACCATTCCTTTTGCGTACTTAAAAATATAAGTATCTCCACCTAAAACGAATATATCGCCCTTTTTTAATCGTTCAAGAAAACCTTCGTCAATAGTTCCAATCATTTGGGTACCGATTTTAATAGTTACACCATGTTGATCAGGGATTGTACCTATATTAGTCATGTAAATAACTCTTGCCAATCTGCCGCGTTTCCCAATTCTGCCATCTTCATGCCAGATTTTTGCATAGATGTTCCGGTCTTCTAATTTGGAGAATTCTCCTGCAAGATAATCAATAACTTCATCGAAATCTTTCCGAGTTAAATCTTTATAGCAGTAACTTTGTTTAATTAATTTGTAAAGTTCTTTTATTTCAATAATTTGATTAATAGCTATACCATAGATTTGCTGAGCCAGAACATCAAGACAATTAGTAGGTATATGTAAACGATCAATCTTTTTTTCGAGAGCGTTTTTTAGTAAAACTGAACACTCTATAAGATCGTCTCTGTTCATCACAATAAGTCTTCCTTTTACAGTTTCATGAAGCTTGTGTCCTGCTCGACCAGCTCTTTGAAGAAATCTAGCTACGCTTTTTGGTGAACCAAGACAAATGACAAGATCCACATAACCAATATCAATACCAAGCTCTAAAGATGTAGAACAAACTACTGCTTTAAGTTTTCCTTGTCTTAATGATTCTTCAATCTTGAATCGATGAGTTTTTGAAAGTGAACCGTGATGTGCACCTATAAGCGAAGATATTTTAGTAGGCGGACCTTCTTCAATCTCATAATATTTGTTAGGAAATTTTTGTTTAAGATGATGAACAACTCGTTCAGTTCCGGAACGAGTATTAGTGAAAATTAAAGTAGTTTTGTGTTCATGAATTAATTTGTCAATGAGTTCATAAGTCTTTTTGTTTAACTCTTCGTAATCAGTATCTATAAGATTAGGAACAGGACTCATAACTTGCAAGTCAGTTTGTTTAATAAATTGAACATCAATAATTTTACAAGATCTTTCTGAACCAACAAGAAAACTAGCGACATCTTCAAGCGGAGAAACTGTTGCAGAAAGTCCAACACGACAAAGTGCAGGAGAGAACCTTTGTAAACGTTCCATAGATAAAGAAAGATGTACTCCACGTTTATTTTCTGCTAAAGCATGAATCTCGTCAATAATGCACCAGTCAACATGAGAAATATGAAATTTAAATTTGGGAGAGTTTATGAGTATTGCTAAAGATTCGGGAGTAGTTATTAAAATATGAGGCGGAATCTTGGTCATCTTAGAACGTTCATATTGAGTTGTATCACCTGTTCTTACACCGACTCTTATACCCAAAGGAGAACCGTGCAGCACTTCCATCTCTTGTAAAGGTTCGATAAGATTTTTGTAAATATCGTTACTTAAAGCTTTTAATGGACTAATGTATATACAGTAAGTACGATCTTCAAGAATGCCTTTCAAACTAGAGTCAACAAGCTCGTTAAGTATGGATAAGAATCCTGTCAAAGTTTTAGTCGCACCAGTAGGGGCAGACACAAGAATATTGTTTCTTGAATGAATCTCCATAACACCAAATAATTGTGGTTGTGAGAAAGATTTAAACCTATGAAAAAACCATTTAGAAACTAATGGGTGGAGTATTTTTTTTAATTGCTTTTCTGTATTAGGTTTTGTTTTATAAGAGATCATTGAATATAACCTCTCTAGAATGTATATAAAGCTTTACAGGACATGTCTAGTGTCCAGTGGCTATATGTATGAATATATAAAAAGCATATAGTATATATGCTTCAGGATTTGGAGTTTATAAGCGTTTCGTAATTTTTTTATAAAAAACGAATATTCTACATAATTATGGTAAATAGAAATTTCAAAAGGAAAAAAAAGATTTGTAGCGATGCGCAAAGAGTTAAGCGTATGGGCGTTGAAGATCTTGCAAGATATTATGTTATCGATGTTCATCCGGAACAAAAAGCTGTTTTAGGCGACTTAGTATTGATGAAGATTGCAAGTGGTAAGTCTAACAGATTCACAAGGGCAGCAGATAGATCCGATCCTAATAAAAAAACTACATCAAGTCAAAGAAAGAGTGCAAAATTTATGTTAAGAAGAGAAAATCTTGCATACGCACATCTTCAACTTAATCATCCCGCATTTCTACAAGCATTCCCGCAAGTAGGTAAAGATTCTGTTCTTGTAACAGAATTTAGGCCAGGAATAAGTTTAAGGTCTTACGTCAATAATAATATAGAAAGGGCTTTGGTTACAGGGGGGAAAGCTATGTTTGAATACATCAGAGATGTGTTGACAACTTCGATAGCTGCTGCACAAGGTGTTGAATACTTTCAAGAGATACCAAATGAGGGTAGTTTAGTATATAGAAATATTAGACCTGAAAAAATATTTATATGCGGAAGAACAAAACAGGGTCGCACAATTTTGAAAAGACATATTAAATTAGAGGACCTTAGTAGATCTTGCACAGAGGGACCAATTGACCCGAGATTAAATTCAAAAGGATATTCTGAGTACGATGCACCCGAAACAATAGGAAGAAACGCTTTTGCAGTTCCTAAAAGTGATGTGTACTCTTTGGGAATAGTTTTAAGAGAATCTCTAGGCTTAAGAAATATCAGCATGAATGATTTGTTACAGGGAGCAGTTCCAAAATTTAATCTGTTCCCTTCTACAGTCTTCGCATATGATTTTACAAGAGATATGACAGATACAAATCCGAGAAACAGACCGACAATGGCTGAAACAGTTTTTGAATTGGACGATATCAGAAATATGCATCTTGCAGATGCCCCTAAATATTTGTAAAGTGATTAACATGAAAAAAATTATTGGAGAAGGATCATATAAACGAGTATTTCTTGAAGAAGAAAGTGGTATAGAAGTTGCTGCAATGTATCCTAAAAGGAAAAATTGTAGAGCCCAAGTTATTAGAGAAGGAGAAATATTGGCTCAATTTGAACATCGAAATATTCCTCAACTTAGAAATATATCTAAAGGAAAACATGTAAGAATTTCTACAGAATACATCCCAGGCGTTACTTGGAAAAAAAGGCTTGAACAGACTGCCGCGCACCAGAATTATCAAACAAGGATGCATCATTCTTTACACATCATGCGAGAAGTATCACAAGCGTTAGTACATGCCCAGGAAAAAGGTTATGTACATCTAGATTTAAATCCAAATAATGTGTTAGTTGTTTTCGAAGAAGGGAAATTAGTCCGAGCATCAGTTATAGATTGGGCAGGTTCGAGAAAATTGAAAGGAGAAACTGAAGAGGGATACTTTTTCACTCCAGAATTCTCAGCACCAGAAATAATATATAGTGATTGTACAGATACTAGCGATGTGTATTCTTTAGGAGTTAATTTTTTATATGCTATTGAAGGAAATGCAATTTTTGGTGATTTAAAGTTTGATATGAAAAATAAAGCGAAATATCCTTTTCAGATGGGAAAAAGAATTCCTCAAGAGGCAGACAGATTGGCAAGGAAAGTTGATGAAGAGCAAGACGGATTAGGAAGTATAGTGAATAAAATCGGTCGGCTGTCAATAAATATGGTTCCTGGAAACAGAGTTGATATTGAAGAATTTCATAACGGGATTAATGATTGTATTAGGCAATTCTTATGATTATTTTTATTTTCAATCAAAATTAAAATAAATTATAATTTATCACTTATTTTTTCACCAACAACTTCTACATATTTTAAGTTATTATCAAGAATAAGCGCTGTTGCTCTATCTACATCTTCAGGAGTGGTCACTCTACAATTATTGTATAAAGAACGTTCGTGAGCAGCAAGTTCTTTTATACCCCATAGAACATCAATTTCAGGATTTATTTTTCTTGCGGCATCAATAATTCCGTATAATGAAGGCGATCTAACGTGGCCAGCCCTTACAAGAGAGCCATTAGATTCAACACAACAATATGCTTCCAAAGCTTTCTTTGCCGCATCCATAGCACCGTATACATCAAAAGGTCCGACGAAACAATCAGTGAATGCAGTATATCCTACAAAATGTTCAGGATTAAAATGTTCATTTAATGCAATTAATGGATCTAAACTTACTTTTTTTGCATTAGCAATTTGATCAGGTGTTGCCCGTGACGCAGGAAAGCCTACATCTCCAAATGCAGTTGAATAAAGAATAGTAGCTATTTCAGACGTAGGAATGATTCCATCATCATGTAATTTTTTCACGTAATCATCAATATCTTGAACAAAGGTTTGTGAAATGACATTTGAAGCTTTAAATCCACCATTCATTTGAGTAGGGATAAAAGGAACAGCTTTATCTACCAAGATAATATTGTAATCGCGCATGAAATGTCGCATTGCTGAATAACCTATTGAACCTGCACCACCAACTATAAGCATTGTTTTATCTTTTATTCTAAATTCATTTTCAATCGACTTAGCTCTACGGTCGTTTGCGAAAGGCATAAGACCTTTTGCAAGTAAAAGTGACTCTGGCATGTATTCGATTGCCATTTCAGTGTTTAGAAGCAATTTACCATTGTGCCAAGTCTCAGTTCTAAAAGTTCCAGTATAAGAAAGTCTACCAAGCTCAGGCATCTGAACATCTCCGACCCTGAAATCAAGGTTTCCAGTAATAGGTTCACCTGAATGAAAAGCTACACTAATTGATTTGTAAACAGGTGTAAAACCTTCTTGCAAAAGTTCATTAACTCTGCGAACTGCAGAGTTATCTTTAACAACATCAGGGTCTCGAACAACATCGAAATTAAAGTTAGAAGTTCTTGCAAGAGGGCCATGCATTATTGTTTCTAGCCCTGAAGAAGTTATAGGGTTTGGATAAGTTTTAACCGCTATACATTTTTTAATTGGCTTAGGCTTAGAACTATTAAGTTCAAATGTTACCTTTCTTCTTAAAGTAATAGAATCGTCGTCTTCTTTGGTCCGTGCAGATACCCCTATAAAATGAGGCATCTGAAAATCTTTAGCTGTGATGGTTTCTGGATCTTTTTCATGCTTTATATCTCCAAGCATCATCATTGCAGGTGCAACCGCCCTAGAAATACCTTTTTTTTGTAAATCTTTAGTAGCGTGAGGAAGGTTATGATCTCCTGAATCTCGAACAAAGTCGTTATTTTGTTTTTTAGTATAATTAAAATCCATCTTATCACCAAAAGTAGATACAAATGGGAAATATATAAAGAATTACATATTCTAGAATATAGTTTTATCTATGTTTTTCAATGCCGACCTTTTTACAATGTTTAGATATGGGACATTTAGAACAAAAAGGTGATATGGGTCTACAGATTGTTTGGCCGTGACGTACCATGAGTTCATTAAAATCGAACCAATATTTTTTAGGAAGTTGTTTTCTTAGAATGAATTCAGTTTCTTCAGGGTTCTTTGTTTTAATCCAACCAATACGATTAGGGATTCTATGTGCATGAGTGTCAATAGCCATTGCAAGTTTATTATGGCCGTAGACCATCACTATGTTTGCAGTTTTTCTTCCCACTCCTTTAAATTTAAGGAGTTCTTCAATAGTGTTAGGAACTTGATTATTGTGATCTTTATGTATGAGTCTAGCAATTTCTTTAATTCTCTTTGATTTAGTTATGTAGAACCCAACTGGATATATAAGTTTTTCAATCTGCTTAGTAGAAAGCTTAGAGAGTTTTAATGGAGTCTTTGCAACATTGAACAGACGTTTTGAAGCAAGATAAGTTACTTCATCTTTAGTTCTTAGACTTAATATACAAGATATTAAAACTTGAAAAGGGTTTTGGTCACCGTGTTCAGACCATTGAGTAACTAAATAATAATCTTTCAGCTTTTTAAATATTATTGCAAAGTTCATGTTAATTTATTTATGAAAAAAATGAAAAAAATTATTCTTCGTAACCCCATTTAAAAGATACGCTTGTGATGTCATCACCCGATGTATCGAGGTCAGTAATTTCAAGTTTTGCATAATCACCTTCAAGAGTCTTGACCCAATACTTTTTGCCATCTTCTATACCCTCTGCATAACCTTCATAACCTGAAGAAGGTGCGTCAGTCATTTCATCAAAAGAATCTGATGTTTCTTCTTTTATTTCGGCACAAGTAGCTCCCTGGTCAATACATTCGCCCATGATGTCTCCGAAAGAATTAAAAAATATATCTCCATCGTTGAAGTCAGCAGTGTTATCACCAACGCTGAAATCGAAAAAGTCGTGATCTTCCCCAACACTCAAAGTATCTGAACCAGTAGTCCAACCATCTACAGAAGCACTAGCGGAATCGTCTCCATCTCCACAATCATTATCATTATCTTCTGTACAATCATCAGGACAATATCCATCATCATCTTTACAACGTTTAATAGTAGAATGTTCGCATTTTGCAAAAGCTTTGCCAGGATATTCGCAAACGTCTTTAGTTGAATCTCGAGAATCGTCACAATCAGTATTTTCAAAACATTTAGGTAAATAACATTTTCTATTAAAACAAACTTCCGCGTCGACACAACCGCAATCTTCCATGCACGATTCGCAATTTTCAGTTTCCTGACAGACCGAATCTCCACATACAACATCCAATGTTTTATTTTCCAGATTTTGAACAGGTTCGAGAGGTTTATCTTCTTGAGTTTGTTGTTCTTGCTTTTGTTCTTCTTGATTTTCTTGTTTTTGTTTATTATCTCCAGGTGTTGAAACAATTAATTCAGGTTCTTTACAATCTTGAACGCAGGATGCAAAAGTTTCATCAGCCTCGCAAATATAGTTACCGCAATTAGATTCAACTTTAACGACAGTTTCTTGAACAATTTTAGGACAGTCCCTTTCACAAGTTTCAGAGGTTTCACCAGAATCGCAAACTTTGTTTCCGCAAGTGCCTCCGCGAATTACTTTATTAACTAAACCTGAAAAGAAATTTTTAATTTTAGCAAAGAAACCTGGTTCTTCATCTTCAATATCACAATCTTCCAGGCAAGTTTCGTCTAAGTTAAAAGAGTACATATGCATCTTAAGATCGAAGTTTGCCTTAGACATCACTGCCCACACTTTCCAATTACCTTCGTCAAATAAAATAGCAGTCATCTTACTCTTATAAGAAGTAGATTCCCCACTTATATGAGAAATTGTTGCTTCGATATCGTATTCTGCAGTTGCAATATCATCTTGTACATTTATAATTATGTCGGATAATGCATACGATAAAGTATCATAATTCTGCCAGATAATTTTAGTGTTAGCTTTTTTCTCTTCTAATTTTGTAGAAGAATAACCTTCTTCAGATATAACCGAATAATAAAGGTTAAAATCTTCCGATGCAGATGCAGAATAATATGTGCCAATCACATCTAAAACGTCAGCTTTATCATCAGCAAGGGCTGAAGATACCAGCATTAAAAATATTAGTCCGAAAATTATTGTCTTTTTCATTTTCCAGTATATTTAACCTCTAACCCCTTTGCAGGAACAGAGTGCGTGATCGAGTCAGTGGCACCTCCCGCCTTTACAGTTACACGAATATTATAAGATTTCATCCATTCTCTACCCTTTGCAGCGTCAACGATTTCGAGTTCATTACTTAAGTAATCCTTAAGTGCGTCAATACCTTTACTCTGTGCAATTCCTTTTATATCTTCATCATCACCCATAACAAGACCCACAGCACCATCAACAACCTCTTTTGAACCAATAGCCATTAATGCGCCACGTCCAATATATTCCGCAGGATTATTTACATCGTGTTCAAATAACTTGAAATATTGACCTTCCATATCGTTTAAAGTTTTAATAGAACCGTCAAGATATTTTACAAGATCATCTTTTTTACTTATCTTATCATTTGCGTTCTCAACCATTTGTAATACATTTTGAACAGATTCTGGAAGATCCTCTACAAAACGTTCAGTTATTGAATCAGTTAATTTTTCATCGTAATGTTTAAGAGCTTTCTCTTTCAAATCCATTAAATGTTTTTTGAATGTTTTAAGTTGGTTTATCCTAAGATTTCTAGTCATATCAGGAGGAGCCCATCCAAAGTTGACGATATTGTCAGTAGTTTTAATAGTCATCTTGTTTCCTTTAGTTATCTTGTCACCGTACTTCAAAGTACCTGCACCAGCAGTAATATAATAAGTCTTTTTAAGATTTGAGGGATCGTCGACTTCAATAGTTAACGCATTATAAGCTCCAGCAGATGCAGATTGTCGATTAGGTTTGTAAACTCTTTTAATTTTTATAGGTGGAACTTCTAAACCAAACGAAACCTTTTTTTGTTCAGATTCTTGAGCATTAACACCATAAACATAGATTTTAACCTCTCCCAATTTATCAGATGCAGGACCAAGGTTCGTTTTTGTTGCTATAATTTTAGTATTAATAATACCATTTTTATCAGTTACTTGTTTTTGTCCACGAACAAGTGCAAAATCAAGATCTCCAACAATTTCTCCAATATAAGCATTGTTTTCATGTTCAATCATCACAGTTGGAAGAAGTTCATTTGCTGCAGGCACGACTTTACCTTTTTCAGT
Organism: Nanobdellota archaeon; assembly: GCA_034722435.1. Taxonomy (GTDB): domain Archaea; phylum Nanobdellota; class Nanobdellia; order Woesearchaeales; family JAHWHD01; genus JAHWHD01. The sequence goes on from JAYENX010000045.1 coordinate 10,090, forward strand.
TTTCTTAGTCATCTTAATAGTAACAGGAATATAATCTTCGCCATCAAGGTTAAGTTTATTCTTTTTAAGGTCGAATTCAAGTTTGTAATCGTAATCTCCAACAGGTTCGTCTAAAGTTTTACCTGTAACACCAGACCACCATTCTTCGTCCCAGGCCCATTCATAAGCACTCCTACAACCTTCAAGTAACCAGTTTCTAGTGCTGATATGGTATCGTAAATAGCATTGTTCTCTCATTTCGGCCTTCATACAAATACCGTAATCAGTCAAGAGAGTTTTATCATTTGTACCGCACCTTTCTATTAAATTTATAGAACCTACACAATTTTCAAATGCTTGGGCCATTACATCAGGTTCAGAAAAATATTCTGTAGTAAGGCTTTGATCTCTTAAAGAATTAAAAACATTAGGAATATATTCACCACGATTTTCCCATAGTTCAATTCGATCTACAGTTCCAGCCATACCGTATGATGAACCAGTTTTTGTTCGTTCCTTCATTTCTGCAACTTTTTCGTTTAATTTATCACGTTTAATAGATTTAGTTTTACAATCATAATAGTATAAACCTATTTCAAAAGAAGCTCTAGGTTTGAGCTCGTTACAAAAAGCAATTCCACTTTCATATTGTTTTTGTGCGCTACCCGCATGAGCTTGGCAAGAATCAATATAATATTTTGCACCATTAGCAAAACTTTCGGCCGCACTTTGAGCACGTTCTTCTTTTACTTCATTAGAATAACCAGGATATCGTTCGTTCATATGCTCTAAATATGATACGTACGCTGCACCAGAGTTGAAAGTTGAAGGGCAGCAATCGGGCAAGGGTTCAGGGCTTGCCAGAACTAAAGGTAATGAAAATAAAGTTATTATAATTAAGATAGGAATTAGTTTTTTCATATTATTTACCTCTTTTTATTTTTTTGAATTTTGATTTTATCCAGTTAATTAAATCTCCCCAGGAAAATACATTGTAAATACCTGTTGATTGGATGACAGGGGTTGTAGAACTTAGTTTTATACTAGATTTCTCTTTTTTCATGAATGAAGAATATAAATAATGGTTTATATATTTTACTAAATGTATCGAACTACATGAATTCTATAAAGAAAAATGTTAGGCATATTTGTGAATCTTAAGTTTTGTTAAAATATTTATGTTTTAGTTTTTTGTAACAGAATTCCATTATAGGTTTCAAATTGATAGTGTCCTCTTCGTTATATTGTATTAATAAATCAAGATACTCTTTATCACCTGAAGCGTGATAAGCTTTCCATAAATCAACAGGTGAGCCTCTTAAGTTACGGGGACGATTTATGTTAAGTTTTGGTTCAATATCCTTTAACGAACCTTTCAAACCAACCTTACTACAAAGAAATCTTAAATCAATATGAGGTATTTTAGGAATTATGTCTGAAAAATACTTTTTCATCACAGGGATGTCGAAGACAGAGCCGTTAAATGTAACAATAAGTTTGTATTTGTTAAGTTCTTGTTTTAGCCTCTTCAAGTCAAGATTAAAACCGTAAACCATTACTTTTGTATTAATGCCGTCAAACATACCGATTACATTGATATCTCCTTTCTTGTTAGCTATTTCAATATCTAAGAACAGGGTTTCGTCTTTGAAGAATTCGTATAGACGCCAAGTTTCGGTGCTGGGAAGAAGTTTCGTGAAGTAGTGCGAATTTAAGTTGTACAGAGCTTTCTGCGCTTCCATAATCTTTCTATTAAAAAAATGTTTTCGTTTATTTGAAATGCCTTTAATTTTTTCAGTCTTTATGAAACAGTGCCAATCTTTAATACCTTGTTTTAGGATATTCTGTTCAGTTTTCTTGTGTACTTTATCCAAAAATATGAATGAATTTCTTATCATGAATAAAAGTTAGAAAAATAAATATATAAACTTTTAGCGGAGTTGTCCAGTGTCCAGTGGGTTAAAACTAGATTTAAATTAAATATAAGAAAATTAAATATAAGAAAAAAATACGAAAAAATAAAGAAAACTTACCTTTTACTCTTCTCTCTTCTTCTAATAATCTCTTTAGTAGGAGAGTTTTTGCTAAATCGTAAGTATTTGTTAATCTTTAATTCGTCATTCTGCTTCTGTTTCTGCTCGTCTTGACTTAGATCAGGCATAGAAATATCTGGAGCTGCAGGCTTTTCTTTCCTGAACTTGGCATATTTTTCCTTTTTAGCGCTTATTTTCTTTTTTTTGTTCTTATTCTTTTTCTTCTTAGCCATTAATATCACCAGTTAATTTTATAGAGTTATTTAAGGTTATTTATAAATGTTTTTTATTTAGATGAAGGGGTTTTTAAAACTTTCTCATCAATATTCTCCAAATATGCTCATCAAGGAGGTAATTGTCTTCATATAACGCATTATTTGAGTTTAATCATCTTTTTAAACCGTTGATTTCCTGGATTAGTAAAAGATATAAATGAATTCTTTCAAAAAAAAATAAAAGAGGAGTTAAATGCTAAAAAGTACATTTGTACATATCCCTAGAGTAAGTAGGGATTTTGAAAAGAGGCTATGGACAAGCAATATCCTAGATTGGGATGGATTTCTGAATAGCAGTAACACCGAACTTAATAATAGTAAAAGACAGATAATCACAGAACATGTGTTAAAGTCTATGCAAGCCCTGGAAAATCAAGATTTCGATTTCTTTCTTGAAAATATCCCGAGTAACCAACATTGGAGATTGTATCCTGAACTAAAAGATAACTGCTGTTTTCTAGATATTGAAACAACAGGATTGAGTAAACGCAGAGATGATGTTACGGTTATTGGGTTATATAATGGCAACGAAAGTAAAATATATGTTAAAGGGCAGAATCTTGATGAGTTTCAAAATGAAATAAAAAAATATAAAATGATTATTACGTATAATGGGAAATGTTTTGATGTGCCATTTCTAAAAGCAAAATTTCCTGAAGTGGACTTTAATAAGTTTCATATCGACCTAAGGTTTGTGATGAGAGAGATAGGATATTCAGGAGGGTTAAAATATATTGAAAAAGCTGTAGGAATAAAACGAAATGATGAACTGCAAGACATAGATGGTTTCGAAGCTGTACGTTTATGGTATAAACACTTGAGAGGGGATGAAGAAGCTTTAAGATTACTCATAGAATATAACAAAGCAGATATTGAAAATCTTAAATTTTTAATGGATTTTACCTTTGATAAATTAAAAAAGAAATATCTATTTAATGAGATCTAGTTCTTTTTTTGTTAACTCGCGATACTCTCCAGGTTTAAGATTAGACAGTTCAAGTTTCCCAATCCTAACCCTTTCTAAAGAAATTACCTTGAAATCAAGTTTTTGAAATATCCTTCGGATTATTCTATTTTTTCCTTCATGAATAGTAATCTCTAAAAGAAGAGGGGTGTGTTTTTTTATTTTGGCAGGAGCAGTTTCTCCATCATCAAGTTTAATGCCGGATTCAATTGTTTTTATCTGTCTGTTAATTATAGGTTTATGTAGTTCAACAAGATAGGTTTTTTCAACTTCGTACCTGGGATGCATTACTCGATTAGCAAAATCTCCATCGTTAGTTAATATGAGTAAACCAGACGTATTAAAATCAAGACGTCCAATTGGAAAAATACGTTCCTCAATTTTTACATAATCAAGCACAGTCTTATAATATTCATCTTTGACAGCAGTTACGCAACCAATAGGTTTGTTGAAAATTATGTAAACCTTTTTCTCTTTTTTCACTAACTTATTATCTACATAAATCTTATCTTTTTCAGAAGCTTTATCACCTATAGTGATAACTTTATCATTAACTTTCACTCTGCCTGCTTTAATTATTTCTTCAGCTTTACGTCTAGAACAATATCCGTAATTGCTTAATAACTTTTGAACTCTATGCATAAAACTTAATTATACTAAGAAGAATATAAAGTTAACTAAAATTAAAAAACGTTATGGGTCATATAAAACATCAAGGTATGAGCACCATTAGAAATCCAAACATTTAAATATTACTTTTGTTAATCTTTTCTGATAAAAAAAGAGATAAAAGATGACAGAGCAATTTTTTATCATTAACAAAACAGATTCTTATTTTAGCTCTACAAAAAAGGAGGTTGATAACTATGCCTAGAGATGTAAGATTAGAGTGTCCTTTATGTGGCGGAAATATCAGCGACGGCGACGAATATTGCGAGGGGTGCGGGGCAGACCTCAACGAAGAATACAACCTATAATTTTTTTATTTTATTTTTACAATATTAAATTAATAATTCTTATGTTTAGAGAAAGACCAAAATAGATTATAATTTGTTTGTCTTTCTATGTTTAGTTGTAAAAAGTTATTATAACGTGATATTGTCCGCAACTAATTTTACGAAGGTTTTATAAAAAACCTCAAGCATGTATCAAGTATATGGCAAAGATTAATGATGCGCTTAAATCGTTATTAGAAAAACAACAATATAGATTTGTTGGGAAGCATAGTGCTGTGAAAATATGTACCTGGACAAAGAAATCACTCAGGGATGAAGATGTTTGTTATAAAGAGAAGTTTTATGGAATCAGAGCACATCTTTGCTGTCAAATGACTCCTACTGTCAATTTCTGTCCGAACTCGTGTATATTCTGTTGGAGACCTTTGGAATATAATATGGGAACTGAAATAAAAGATGAAGATGATCCCGAAAAAATAATTACAAATAGTATTTCCGGACAAAGAGGTCTTTTAAGTGGATTCGGCGGGAATAAAAAAGTAAATGAAGCAAAACTTAAAGAAGCCCAAGAGCCTATGCATTTTGCACTATCCCTATCCGGAGAACCTACAATTTATACCAAAATAAGCGAACTTATCAAAGGAATTCATGCATTGGGAAAAACCACATTTGTCGTTACGAATGGTATGTACCCTGAAAGATTAGAAAATATGGAGCTTCCAACACAACTTTATCTTTCTGTTGATGCACCAAATAAAGAATTATTTATAAAAATTGATCGACCCGCACTTAAAGATGGATGGGAGAGATTAAACAAGAGTTTAGAATTTTTAAAGTCAGTAAAAGATAAAACCAGGACAATTATTAGAATTACATTAATCAAAGGTTTGAATGATACAGATTTGGAGGGATATGTAAACCTTTTAAAGAAATCAGACCCGGACTATATTGAACTTAAAGCGTATATGTGGGTGGGTTTTTCTCGAGATAGAATGGACATAGAAAATATGCCAGATCATGATGAAGTTATAGAATTTGCTGAAAAGATAATACAACACTATCCTGAACTAAAAATAATTGATAATAAAAAAGAAAGTAGAGTTGTTCTTCTAGGAAAAGAAGATAAAGAAGATAGAATTATGAAATTCTGAAATTAAGTTCTAAAATTCTATAATGGTTCCTTTAGGTCCGAGATTAATGAGAACTGATTTTTTGATTCTTTGTATAGCACCATGAGCTTCGTGAATATGGCCGCAAAGTGCGTAAGTAGGTTGATACTGCCTTATAAAATCAGTTATAGATTTATTGCCTACATGAGATTTCACCACTACATCTAACCTAGTACCGTGAGGAGGGGCATGAGTGATAAGAACTGTTTTTTCGTATTTTCTCATTAACTTTGAAGCTTTTCTTCCAAACTTTTCGAAAGATGAATCTCTTGTTGAAAATCCGCCGCCACCCCAACCTATAATAAGTATATCGTGGAAAGGTTTCAAAGATTTGTGGATGTTAATCAAATTCTCGAAATTAGATTCTGCTTCTTTGATTGAACTATTCATCTCATGGTTTCCATGAATTAAGAAAATAGGTTTTCCTATAGAGTTAAGTCTTTTGAAAGCAAGGTCGATGTCTGAACCAAAATCTGAAAGGTCGCCAGCACATAGGACTGCTTGAATATCTGGTTTTTTTGCTCTAGTAACTAATTTATCGTAAATTTTAGAAACATATTTAGTGCTTCCATGTACATCTGAAAAACAGAGTAGCTTCATTATATCATAAATATATTAAAAAGATTTTATAAACTTTACTAATTACACCAATTCATAATAATCTTCAAGAATGATCTTATCAAGATTATTAAGATCTTTCACAGTGTAAAGTCGACCATCACCATGTTCAACGATCTTTTTTGCAAGAGCTTCTCCTTTGTTATCCAACCTTATACCTATCAATGAAACAGTAATTCCTGCAGCTCTCATCTTACCAAGCACGCCTAATATCTGTTCTTCGGTGCCCACCGTAGGAACAGCATCTGTTAAAAGTATTAAATGTCTCGTGACTCCTTGCTCAGGAAAAAGGTCAATAGATTTTTCTAAAACATTGATTATATTTGTTTCCCCAGATGCACGAGCATTAGTTATGTCTTTCAGTAACGAAACAAAATCTGTGCTCGGTTCTAAAGATGATTTAATTTCTGAACCAAAAGAGATTAATCCTACATGATTTCTACTTTCAATTGCTTTGAAAGAAAGTGCTATACCCGCTTTTTTTGCAGTTTCTATCTTTTTACCTTTCATTGAACCTGAACAGTCCATTGCATAAATTACATAGATCATACCTTTACTCTGCCTTTCAAATACCTTAAGGTCATCAACCATAACAGATTTATGTTTTCTACGAATAGAAGTTTTGATAGTTCTTTTGATTGCAATATCTCTGTAACGATCACCCTTCTTGAAAGTTTTAATGTCTTCTTTTTCGCCGTAATGAGATAATTTTTTATGATGGCGCTCACCAGAAATTCCTTTAGGCATAATGTTGTCAAGTTCTTCTATGTACAATATTACTGATGCCAGTTCAAGACCTTTATCAGTAGGGATGCCATCATCGTCAAGTAATTTTAAATCTTTAAGTTTTTCAATATTATCATTTATTTTTTCTTTTAATTCACGTTGAAACTCCGGAATACGAATATTTCTATCTACATAACTAGGGTCGTATCCAGTAAGAAAACGAATAATCTTTTCACCATAAAGTTGTTCGGCATTTTTATAATCTTTAACTATATTTTCAAACATTAAATCAGGCGTAAATGAACCTATACTCATGTTAATAGATTCATTGAGAACTTTGCCTTGATCAATAGTTTCTTCATCATTCTCAAGAACAGAATGCATAAGTGCGTCATCTTTTGAGATTGAAAGTGAACCTTGAATCTCTTCTACATCAGAAAGTTCTTTGACGTCAACAACGGCGTCAGGGTGAATCACCCTTTTCAGTCTTTTTAATATCTTTATCAAGGGATCTACCGTAATCAGAGTCCATAAGTCCCTGGAACTGATCTTGAATAAAATCTGAAGGGGAAGTGAGATATTTCGCACTTGGTTTCAATCCGATTCTGTGAGCAATAACAGATATAAGTACATCTTTAATATCTTGAAATATAACAGTCTTACGCTTGTTAAGCAAAGCGTTACTTTGGCTTCTCTCATATAAGCCTATAGATGCTCTTACACTAGGCTTTTTTTCAAGATCTTTTGATTCTCTTAGAGTTCTTACAAAATATACCATCATATCAAGAAGATGAAGGGGAACGGCTACAACAGATTTACCACGGTCAACAACGATCTTTTTTTCTATATCTAAATCTTCAGGGTAAGACATGTATATGACATCGAACCGGTCTAAAAGTACATCGCTTAATTTTTCTGTTGAAGAATCTTCAGGGTTCATAGTAGCAATAAAAATGAAATCAGCAGGAATGTCTACATCGTAAGAACCGATAGTTGCTTTCTTTTCTTGTAATACTTGAAGTAAAGCGTTTTGTAACTTCTCAGGACATCTATTAAGTTCGTCAAAAAATAATACACCTTTATTTGCTTTAAATATTTTACCAGGAGTGAATGCTTCAAGGCTTAAAGGTCCAAATTTAAGAGCTTTTATAGGGTCTATATCTCCAAGAAGATCTTCAACTGTTAAATCAGGTGAGCCTTGAATTCTTATGAAACGTTCATTACCAGGAATTTTAACGGATTTTAAAGATTTTGAGGATTTGCAAGAAGGACAAATAGGATTTTTCGGGTCACAATGAAATTCACATCCTGCGACAACTTCAATCTCGGGAAGGATTTTTGCAATATTCTTGGCAAGGGTTGTTTTTCCGATACCTGGAGAACCTATAACTATAACATGTCTGTTTACTAGAATTGCAGACTTTAACTGTTTTTTAATAGATTCCTGTCCAAGAATGTCTGTAAATATATTTTTTTCAAGAAGTTTTTTTGATAGTTCGTTTTTCATGGTTCAATATTAAGGGTTTAGGTTGTTTATAAAGTTTATCATACGCGTAACAAAAGAATTAAATAAACAAATAAAGGAAATTTGTAATATGTATGAAGTAATAATCATAGGTGCGGGACCTGCAGGGTTGATGGCTGCAAGGACTCTCAAAGAATGTGGGATAGAGGATTTTATTCTGATTGATTCAAAAAAAAAGATTGGAATGCCACTTAGATGTGGAGAGGGAATCGGAACTCACGAGTTTCATGAGTTATTTTCTAAAAGAGAATATGAATTTATTGCTAATAAAGTTATAAAACACGACATCATATATGAAGATCTCACAAGAACTTTCAGTTCTGATTTCTATCAATTAAACAGGCCAGAATTTGAAAAGTGGTTAGCTAAAGACATTGAAAACAAGATAATGTTGAATACTAAAATGCTAAACTTGAACGTACACAAAGGATATGCAGAAGTGACAACCGAAAAAAAAATTCTAAAAACGAAAATAGTTCTACTTTGTAATGGATGTAATTTTAAAGTACAACAAAAATTAGGTATGTTAAAAAAAGAGCCAGTTGTTGTTCCCTGTTATGGAGGGTTATATAAAAAACATAATCTTGACGAAAATAAGTTCTTTTTCATATTCGATAAATATCCAGGAGCTATGTGGGTTTTTCCAAAATCAAAAAATATTGCGAATATAGGCATAGGAATATTCAAGTATGATGTAAATATCAAAAAATTTCTTTCTGAATTAAATATAAAATATAAAATAAATGCTGAACAAATATCTGAATTTTCGGGAACTTTCCCTGCATTTGGACCCATAGATAAAACTTATCATGACAGGTTACTTGTGTGCGGAAATGCTGCAGGATTTGTATTCGCGGGGACTGGTGAAGGAATATATTTTGCACTTAAATCTGGCAAAATTGCAGCTAATGTATGTGTTAAATCCTTAAAAAAGAATGTTTTCGATAAAAGTGAATTAAAAAATTATGAAAAATTATGGAAAAAAGCGTTTGGAAAACAACTTAAAGCAGGAGTAATATTTTTAGATCTACTTGAAATAGGATATAAATTCAATAAAATGCGGTCAATGTTTAGCAGTCCTAGCGAAGAAGAATTGAGAGGAATGGTTTTAATAGGAAATATTCCTAAAAGAGCGATGATTCTTTGGAGATTATCGAAACTTTTTAATCTGAAAAATAAGAAAAAGATTCCTAAATTATTTAAAATAATGTATAATATATTTAGAAAAGAAAGAAAAAAAAGAAATAAAATTTAAAATAAGAAATTAAAACATTAACGTCGTTTTCTTTTAACAGAACTTCGTTTAGCGGTTTTCTTTTTTGCTGTCCTTTTCTTTACTGTCTTCTTCTTTGTTGCTTTTTTCTTCACTACTTTTTTTTTAGTACTTTTAGACTTTTTCTTAGGGGATTTAGATTTTTTCTTGACAGCTTTTTTCTTATAAATTTTAGATTTAATAGATTTTGCTATCTTTACCCTTTTCTTCAACGAAGCCTTAAGCTTGTTCTCTAATTTTCGACCTTCTGAAAGAAACTCTTTAGCTAGCTTTTTGCCTTCTTTAGCGTCGAGATATCCCTCTTTTTTAAGATCCTTAACATATTTTTCTACTTTGGACTTGGTGAGAACTCCTAGTCCGATTCCAATTAAAACACTTTTCTTAAGCAAATCTTTTTTTGACATATATATCACCTCAAAAATTTTATAAAAATTGTCCTATGAACTACCCAGAGACCTAATATTGCTGCGAATACTAAGCCAGTGATAGGTATAAGTGGAAAAGTTTTGAAAGTAAAAGGTTGAGGTTCAATCTGCCAGATTAAAGCAGAACCTACAATTAATGCTGCAACAATAAAACCAAGTGCAATGTTGCCTGCAGATTTCTCTAATTCTTTACCAATGCTGTTCACATCGGTATCTTCAATATCGATTGAGATTTGGCCTTTACCAATAGTATCAAGAAAACGCGATGCTTTCTCAGGAATGTCAGATGCTAGTTCAGAATATGCCAATGTATTTCGTTTAAGAAGTTCTTCAATATGTTTTGTAGAATATTTATGTTTCATGATTTTTTTCAGAATTGGTTTTGTCATACTAATGAAATTATACCCTGGATCGTACTTAAGCGCGATACCTTCCAAAGTTACAAGAGTTTTACCAAAAAGTACATAGTCCCTAGGAACATGAATATTGTAATGGGAAGCTAGACTGATTGCGTGTTCTAAAAGTAGGCTTACCTCAACATCTTCAGCTCTTGAATAAATTAGGGGGTCAAATAAATCACGAAGTTCTTGCTTAAAGTCAAACTCGTTTATGTTTTTTGAAGTTCCAAATTTCATGAAAGCGTTTGCAACTTTATCAATATCGTTATCAAGAACTCCGTAAAAAATTTCAGAAGAGATACGTTTTAACTTGTTATCAAATGAACCTACAATCCCGAAGTCAAGAAATGCAATGTTTCCACCTTTAGTTACAAGAATATTTCCGGGATGAGGGTCGGCATGATAAAAACCGTCTTCAAATACTTGCTTAATAATTGCAGAGTAACCTTTATGAAGGATTTTATGAGTATCTTTATACTTTTTCTTTATAGTAGAAAAATCGTGCAAAGGAATTCCTTCAACATAATCCATCAATAAAACATTTTTTGTTGCATCGTAAGTTTTAGGAATGAATATGTCTTTTCTGTTTCGAAAGTTATGCCTAAACTTAGTTGCATTTGTGGATTCTATTTTGAAATTTAACTCTTTATTAGTCCATCGTTCAAACTCTGCTATAATCTTAGGTAATTTGTATTGTTTTAATCCGGAGTGATGTTTATCAATGAGTTCTGCAATGTGTTGCATTATTCGTATATCAGTCTTCATAAGATTGTCAACTTTAGGTCTTTTTATTTTTACTGCAACAGTTTTACCATTCTTGAGAATTGCTTTATGTACTTGGGAAATTGAAGCTGAAGCGATAGGTTTTTTTTCAAACCTTTTGAATATCTTGTTCAAAGGTTTTCCTAGTTCTAATTCTACAATAGTTTTTACTTTTTCATAAGAAAAACTAGGAACTTTATCCTGCATCTTTTCAAATTCAAGAACAAAATCAAAAGGAACTAAATCAGGTCTTAAAGAAAGTAGTTGTCCAAGTTTTATGAACGTTGGCCCCAATCTCTCAAATGCTTTTCTTAGACTTTTAGCAGTATTGTTTACAGGTTTTTTAATTTTTAATCGTTTGTGAAAAGGTATATGTTTGTTTAACTTTATTTTATCGATGACCACACCGAAACCCTCTTCAGCAAAAACTAGGAGAATTTCTTCTAATCTTTTTAAATCGTGAAAGTTACGAATTAAGTCTATAACTGACATTTTACCTCTTTTTTATGTAATATAACACTATAATAATATTATAATAATACTATATAGAAAAAGTAGAGGTTTTAATTTATAAACCTTTCTTAAAGGAAAGCTTTTTAAATATTAATAAGAATTAAAATTTTTATGTCTTATGAACTTATTATTGCAGAGAAACCAGCGGCAGCAAATAAAATTGCAACCGCATTAGCAGATGGTAAAGCAATTAAAAAAAATGAGAAAGGAGTTCCATACTATGAGGTTACACATGGAAATAAAGATATTGTTGTTGTATGTGCGGTAGGACATTTATATGGATTAACACAGAAAGAAGGTAAAAAAGGTCAAGTACCCGTATTTGATATTGAATGGAAACCGACTCATGAAACATCAAAAACTGCAAAATTCTCAAAAAAATATTTAATGGTAATCAAAAAGTTAAGTAAAAATGCTAAAGAAATAACAGTCGCAACGGACTTTGATATTGAAGGAGAAGTTATTGGATTAAATATAGTAAGGTATGCTTGCAAGAAAAAAGATGCACGAAGAATGAAGTTTTCAACTTTAACTAAACCTGACTTAATCAAAGCTTATGAAAATGTTTCAAAACATCTTGATTGGGGACAAGCTAATGCGGGTGAAACTCGACATAAATTGGACTGGTTCTATGGTATAAATACAAGTAGATCGCTTATGAGAGCTATCAAAAAAGCGGGAATGTTCAAGTTATTGTCAACAGGAAGGGTGCAAGGACCTGCACTAAAGTTCATAGTTGATAGAGAAAAAGATATTGCTGCTTTCAAACCTGTTCCGTTCTGGCAAATTGAATTAAAAGGTAAAGTTAAAAAAAATAGTATTATTGCATCACATGAAAAAGATAAATTCTGGGATAAGGATGAAGCTAAAAAAGCATTAAAAAATACAAAAAAGAAAGACGGCATCATTGATAAAGTTGAAAGAAGAAAGATGAATCAAAAACCGCCACATCCTTTTGATCTTACCAGTTTACAAGTTGAAGCGCATAAATGTTTACATATATCACCAAAAGAAACTCTTTCAATAGGTCAAGAACTTTATACTGCAGGATATATGTCATATCCGAGAACATCGTCACAAAAATTACCAGAGTCTATAGAATATAAAAAGATTCTTAAAAGTTTAGCAAAGCAAACTAATTATAAAAAAGGTTGCAACTTTCTTCTAAAAAAATCATCTCTTAAACCTAATGAAGGTAAAAAAAATGATGCAGCACATCCTGCAATATATCCAACAGGGGTACAACCTAAATCGCTTAAACCAAGAGAAGCAAAAGTTTACGATTTAGTTGTTAGAAGATTCCTTGCGACTTTTGGTGATGACGCTGTAAGAGAAACTATGAAAGTCGTAATTGATGTAAACAAAGAAATGTTTATTTCAAAAGGTACTCGAACAGTTGAAAAAGGTTGGCACGAATTATATGGAAAATATACAATGCTTAAAGAAGAAGAACTTCCGGCAGTCTCAGAAGGAGAAGCTGTAAAAGTTGATAAAATAGTTATGCACGATAAAGAAACTCAACCTCCTAAAAGGTTTACTGAATCTTCTATAATAAAAGAATTAGAAAGAAGAGGACTTGGAACGAAAGCTACTAGAGCATCAATAGTTGACACATTGTTCCATAGAGCTTATGTTGAAGGTAAACCTATTAAAGCGACTGAGCTAGGCATTAAAACTTCAGATACATTATCCAAGTATTCTCCAACGATTGTTGATGAAGAACTTACTCGACATTTTGAAGATGAGATGGAAAGTATTAGAGATGGTAAAAGTAAATCCGAGAACATTATAGAAAAAGCTAAAAAATCAGTCACTAAAATTGTGAATGATTTTAAAAAACATGAGGCTAAAGTTGGTAAAGAATTAATGGATGCTCAGATTGAAACAAGGGATGAGCTTAGCATGGTGGGCAAATGTCCTACATGCAAAGAAGGAGAACTTCACATAAGAAAAGGTAAATTTGGAAGATTTATTGCATGTAACAAGTATCCAGATTGTAAAACTACCTTTAGTTTACCTAAAGGAGGATTGATTAAAGGGGCTGACAAAATCTGCGAGAAGTGTGGATATCCTATGATTCTAGTAATTAAAAAAGGTAAAAGACCGCAAGAAATATGTTTTAACAAAGATTGTGAATCAAAAAAGTTAGATAAAGCTGAAGCTAAAGAAGTAAAGGCAATTGAAAGTGGTAAACTTGAAAAGAAATGTCCCAAGTGTGGAGCAGATTTAGTTTTAAGAAGTTCAATATACGGCAAGTTTTTAGGTTGTTCAAAGTATCCTAAATGTAGGTATACTGAGAAGTTAGGTTAATTATTCTAGTTTTATAGTTTTAACTTTTTCTTTCACATAAGCTTCTTTTATCAAATTTTTAGCCAGGTCTTTAGGTTTTCTAAATATTCGTTTCGTAATAGCAAATATTCTTGATTCTCCAACTATTGTCCGCTTATGCTTGCTTAAAAATTTTTTTACATGAAAATCCGAAGAATAGACTAAAGGTCCAGAGTGTTTTTTATATTTAGGTAAGAGTTTTGGATAAGTTAAGAACCAAAGGTGGACTTTGTCGTTCCAGTTCCAACCAGAGTCCATGATAGAAAATTCAGATAAAATAAATTGTTTTTTAAAATAATTATAAACTTTCAAAATCTTGCTCCCTACAACATCTTCTTTACCGTTAAGAGGGTTTATTTTAACAAGAATTAAATCAACATCATAAGACTTAGATTTTTCTTTTAAAGAAGTTATTGAGAAAATAGATTTGTCAAAAAATATGTTAGAAGGTTTCTGAAGATATCTTCTTGCGGCAAGCACAAATTTACTAAAAGTTTCAAGATTAAGAGCTGCAGCAGCATTACGATTTTTCTGTACAGGGTCTATTACTATTAAAGGGCTGTCAAGCTTAGACTTATTTAATTTCTTAAATACTTGTTTTTTAGATGAATAATAATTCGCAGTGTCAATCACTTGTTCAGGTTTCCATTTACTTACCGCTTTTAAGAGTTTAGTAAAACCCCCATAGTGGATAACTAAAATTTCAAGAATGTAGCCTGAAAAGCCATTAATATAAGATTCAGCACCATAAACTCCTTGCGCTTTACAAAAACGTTTAGCAAGCCGTACATGATCAGAAAGGTTCTTAATATTTTTTTTAACCCATATTGCATGAAGGGGACTTACATCCGTAACATTCAAAGCCCGAGATGATTTTTTAATATCTATAACAGGTACAATCTCAAAATGTGCACCTTTATACTTAAACTGAAAATAGTCCCTGCTTCCATGCACTCGTGCAGGTTTAAATATTTTTAATATTGGTTCAAGAATATCTGAGAGATTTTTATTCTTATAAGACATATGAAACCTTACAAAAATATCAATATCAAAATCGCCTTTCAAATTAGTACCTTTTGCAAGAGAACCACCAATTACAGGAGAAGCTTTGATACCTTTTTTCTCAAGCTTTTCACAAATCAAACTAACAACTTTATCTGCGGTACCTAGCAGAGATTTACCTGGTTTAATCTTTTTAACAACATCTTTTAAAATCATTTTTGTTTTGTTTTAAAAAGTTTGTAAACTTTTCGATATAATTTAATAATCTGCGTTCTAAGTAAAGGCCTTTGTTCTTTAGGAAGACTTTCATATAGATGTTTAATCTGGATATACGTGTGTCTTAAAAGTTTGAACCTGTGAGAGTGTACGTATTTTCTTGCCTTGATAATAAGGTTGTCAGTATGTATTATCAATTTAATTGTCTTGTAAAGTTTAATAATATCTTTCCTTATCACTTTACGTTGTCTCTTATTAAGTGATGCATATAGAGGAGTTATTAAAGCGTATTCTTCTTTAAGACTATAATAATTCCTTTCTTTCAGGTATCTATAGGATTTTCCAATATGAATTCTAATTCTTCTAATTTTTCTTGCCAACCATAAGATAAATAAGATGAATGAGATTATGATAATGATAATAATTAATATAATCCACATAGGGAATTTGTATGGCGCTGCAAGACAAGGGGCACACACTCCACCACAATCTACACCTGTTTCTGTCTGATCCTTTATACCGTTGCTACAACCATGGTCAATAAATGGACATCTTTCACGTTCAGATGGTTTAGCAAGTGTTGTACCGCAATTACTACTATCTTTACAAGTTCTGGTTCTGAAACCTGTTTCGTCCCAAGATCCCCAATCTGAACAAGTCCAACTTTCATCACAAACAACAGCACCTCCGGTTATAGATCTAAACATTCGCGCAATTCTTGCGAAAAATCCAACAGGAGCCTCCTCTACAGAACAACTTCCACAATCGTCTTGACAATTCGAACAAAGTTCTCCATAATTACATATACCATCACCACAATTTCTTGTAATAGGGCTAGGACCGATACCTAAGCCGGGATCTCCTTTATCAAGATGTACAGTATATTTTTGGAGACCTGGAGTCATCTCAAGTATTGTCTTCCAAGGTTTATCCTCGCAAGTTCCGACACTATCACCTTGAGCTAAGTGCGCATCTAGAGCATTACAAGATATTGTAATGGTTTCTTCTTTTGAAGGATCATCTGCAGGAACATGACATACGTCAATTTTTCCTTCTTCATTACAGTTATAATTCTCATCTCTACAAATTCCAGTTTCAAAGTCCCAGTTAGTACATTTATACAAATTGTAATCGAAACCCACACAAAGATATTCAGTTTCAAAATCTATTGTACAATGCTCTCCTACTTCATCGTTGATCCCTAATAAATAATCGAATTCTGTAAATTGTGAATTAGTAGGGGACTCTTCTTTGAATCTAAGCAAACTATCAATACGTTCTTTTAGTTCACTACTAATATCATTACAAATAATTTTCACGTCAGTTATCCAACCAGCATCAGGAGTGAAAGATTCGTCGTAATCTACAACCTCTTCTTCAATCACTTCTTCTTCAGGAAGAATGTAGATACAAGTACGACTTTCGGATGGTTTGAAGTATGAAGTTCCGCATAAATTTGAATCTACGCATTCTCTAGTTTGTATCCCTGAAGGAGGACACTCCGAAGGTGTCCAAGAACCACAAGACCAACTTTCAGTACAAGTCGTAGCACCTCCTCCGCCACCAGTGGAAGGAGTCGTTGTTTCAAGTATTGAGTAAGCTTCAAGAGTATCTACGTGGAAATAAAAGGTTTTATCAGTCGTATTTTGCGAAGCTGTGATTACTGACCAAGTGCCTTCGCATATTTGTTCAGTAAAGTTCCAATTATCGCAACCGTGCACTAATAGATTTGATTCTGTGCCGTATGATAAGTCAGTATAGTTAATAGTAATGTTGGCACCACCTATAGATATTAAAGTGTCGTTTAAACCATAAGTTACCAAGTATCCTGTAACAGGAGTTTCTAGTTTGTCAAGACCTAACTCCGTAGGATTGTTTAAGTCCAAGATTAAATGTAAAAGTTTTACATCAATTGAGTCGTAAGAATATACAGATAAATCATATGTTCCGTTAGGTAGTGTGATTAATGCATTTCCTTCAAAAGACTCTTGATGTACTTGACTCGAAGTATTAAGGCTATAAAATGTTGCTGTGACATTCTGACCAGTTAAATTAAAATCAATTACGCTGAGGTTAAATGCGAATGCTTGCGCAACATTAAAAGTTCCGGTTGCGTTTACTAAATTTCCAGAAGTATCATTAGCGTAGAATGTTACGTTGTGTTCACCAGTTATATTTGTAGTGTAGTTATTATCATTGTTTGAAAGATACCTAGTTTTAATGCTATTATTAGGAAGAGAAATATCTGCCCAAATCATATCAACAAGGAAATTATCTGATGCTGAAGCGTTAATGAAAACGTCGTTGTCTACGATAACTAAACTAGGATCGATTGTTGTTGTTAAGATTACAGGAGGTTCTTGATCAACAACTGTAAAATTCGTTGTTTCAGTATCATTAATATTATTCGAAGTGTCATTAGCAATGATTGTTACATTATAATTTCCTAAATTATTAGTATTAGTAAAAATACCTGTGAAAAAATCATCATAATCAGGGTCTGTCAGAGTTATTATTTGATAAGTTGAATCCCAAGTAATATTTGCTAAAACAGTATCCAAGGCCGTCTCATCTAATACTGAAGCATTAATGGTTACTGAAGCACTATAATTAATTAAAGTATCAAGAACAGGGAGGATTATATTCACAGTTGGAGGGGTAATATCAAGAACAGTAAATGTTGTTGTTTCTGTATCGTTTACGTTGCTATAAATATCTGTTGCCATGATTGTCACATTGTGGATTCCTGCAGGTTCGTAAGCTGATGGGGTGAATTCGTAGAACCATACATCGCCACCGTTTTGTTGCATAGAGAAATCTTTAACAGAACCATTAACTGCATAAATTCTTGCGATGGCTGTGCTTACTCCACTTGCGTCAGTTATAGTTGCAGTTATATTTGTTACCTCTGTTTGGTTCACTGGAGAGGTAGCCGAAACACTAACTACTGAAGGAGGTGTTAAATCAGTTACATCAATATAATGAGTTTCTTCTGTTGAACTGTAATTTTCAGTTTCAAAGTAATAAAGAGTAATATTATGTGAAGCGATTGAAGCGTAATTGGTTATATTAAATAAAGGACTAGAACCCGAATTAATTAAACTTGTATTTTCATATAACGATATATCTCCCTGACCAGTTACAAGATAACCAGTAATATTAACATTATCGCCTGTTTCAACAGTGTAGTTCGCATCAGTTCCGTTCAATAGAAGATTTACTTCTGATTGTGCTTTGTTGATAGTATAATTTGAACTGTTTGAAGCTGAAGTATAATTTGTAGTTGCTGAAACGTTACATATATATTCCCAATTACCAGCTGCAATATTAGTATAATTAATTTGGTTTTCTGTAGAGGATACATCCGTGTTGTTTCTATAAAGAGTTTCAGAAATTTCAACATTAGTACAGGAACAAGTAGCATTGACTCCTTCGTTATATACAGTTGAGGATTCAGGGTCAAAAGTTAAATAGCAAATTGATGTTGCTTGAGTTATACTTAAAGTGTTTGAGTATGTAACGTTCATATTGCCGGCAGTGTCGTTAGCGTACCAGAAGTAAGTATATGTTCCGACAGCTAAATCGAAAATAGTAATATTGAAATCATTTCCTAATTGTTCTATATTAGTATAGTTAACTCCATTGAATTCAAAAATAACATCATCTAACTGATAGTTATCTATCCAAGTTATATTGAAATGGTATGTTGCGTCAGAGGTGTATGTTACAGGAGTTGTAGGTGATTCGTTGTTTGAATAAGCAGGTGCGGATAAGTCAATAGTCAAAGTTCTTGTTTCAGCCTGGTTTTGGTTTCCAGCAGTGTCGTTACAATAACCAGTGTAAGTGTAAATACCTTCAGTTAAAGGACCATAATTCCACCAGTAAAAAATATCTTTAGAACCGTCTTCAACGGAATTATTTACATTGTCGAATTCTATCCATTGCGTATCAGGGAAGGATTCGTTACAAGTCAAGTTAAGAGTATGTGATTGTATATTAGTATAAATTGCATCAACGGGAGTTGGAAGAACCCAACCAGTATCTGAAATCTCAGTCACATTTGGAGGAGTGCCATCCACATAGAACCAAGTGGATTTATTGTTTGAGTTTCCAACTTTATCAACTGCGTACGTTGTAATAGTATAATTTCCGTCAGGAAGTGATGAGACAGATATTAAATCATTCCAAACATATTGATTAGTCGCTAAGTTTACTGAGTTATGTAGTACTTGAGTTCCCGATTCATTAGTTATATTGTACTCGGAAAAATTTAACCAAGTATTGGAAACGTGAATATCAAGGTTAAAATCAGAGTTGTAGTGTGCCCCTGTTTGAGGAGGAGTTATGTGTTGTATTCCCGGAACAGTATTATCCAAAGTCCAATAAGTAAGATCATTGCCAATGTTGCCCTCTGTGTCATTTGCGTACACGACAAGAGTTAAATTAGTAAAGTTTTGTAAAGATATGGGGTATGGCCAAGTGTCGTTAGTGTATAGAGTACCATTGTAAATTTCTCCACCTAAGGAATTCATAATATTAGTGTCAAGCAGATTTCCTGCAAGAGTTCCATTATACGCTTCATACCATACAGAGTCCAAGTTAATGTCCGTGGCGTTACCTCTTAAGACTACTGTCCATCCTACTAAATCGTCATCTATAGGAGTTATTACAGTTACAACAGGATCAGTAGTATCTAAAATAGTTAAGTTATGTTCTTCGTATGAAGAGGTGTAATTTTCAGTTTCAGGATAGTACGCAGAGATATTATGAGTATTAGGAGTTATGTAAATGCCGCTGTTACTTAGAGGAGACTGGCCTGAAATAAACATAACAGAATCATTGTAAACTTCAATATAACCTGATGAAGGAGTTACTAGGTGTGAATATATGTTAGCTAATTCTCCTGCTTCTATTGTAATGTTGTTATCGATTCCATTAAGGCTTAAATTTATTTCTGATGTTGCTTTGTTAATAGTATAATTAGAACTATTAGATGCAGAGGTATAGTTTGTGGTTGTTGAGACGTTACACACATATTCCCAGTTACCAGCAGCAATACCATAAGTTATGTTAATATTATTTTCAGTAGAGGTTACATCTGTATCATTTCTGTATAAGTTTTCGCCACCATTACTACAATAACAGCTAGCGTTTAGTCCATATCCGTAAGTTGTGCTTCCGGACGGGTCAAATTCTAAATAACAAACAGAGGTTCCTTGAGCAACTGTAAATGCTAATGCGTCTGTTACGTTAAGATTTCCAGCTGTATCGTTGGCATACCAATAATAAGTGTAAGATGTAGCACTTAAGTCAGAGATAGTTATATTGAAATCGTTGCCAGTATTTTCTATTTCGCCATCGTTAAAAGTATAATTGACCCCATTAAATTCAAAAATAACATTATCAACCGCCACATTATCTATCCAAGTTATATTGAAATGATAAAGAGTATCAGGAGAGTATTCGACACCTGAAGCAGGGCTAGAGTCGTTGTTTGACCATGCAGGTGCGTCTGTGTCTAAAGTAAATGTGAAGTTTGCAGTAGCACTTGCATTTAAACTATCGTTATCATAACATTCAACATTCCAAATATAATTACCATTATTGGTGAACCCAGAAACATTTATTTCAGATATTGAACCCTCATATATTTCTGAATCGTAAATTGTTTTATTTGCTACGAATGTTCCTGTACCATTATGGTATAAAGTACAGTTAGTGGCGTTATCGTCTGTTACTGTGAATTTAAATGAAATGTTTTCTGT
>JAYENX010000046.1:0-3068 GCA_034722435.1 Nanobdellota archaeon
GGCCTATAATGATGGTTATCTCCCGGTTTAAGAAGTTCAAAAACGTGTTGACGTACATCTTGAGGTTGACGAACCTTGTAATGTTGCATAACTCTATCCGTAGCAAAATATGAAACTGCTTTAGCAAGAATTCTTGTAAAATCTTGGTAATATCCAATGAACCCTCGACTTGATTGCCTAGGCGGATTGAATTTTTGCATAACTAAAATAACATTATTAAAATCTCCGTACTTGTTTACTTTTTCAAGTTCTTTGATTTGAGGTTCTAATGAAGACCAGCTATTTATATCCCCAACAAGGTTAGGCATCCAGTTTTCAAAATTAAGTAGAAGATCGCGCCTTCTCGATAAGTCAACAAGGTCTAGTAAAGTATATTCCTGTAATAAACCGTCATCAGGATGAAACACTGTAAGGTTTGACTGGCCAGGACCACGACCGATAGCGCCAGGAGTTATAAAATATTTTGCGTCTGCCTTGTTAAGTCTAGCCTGCATAGAGATTCTCATCTGCTGAACACCTGAACCGTTAAGTACGTAAACTTCTGGTCTTTCGCTTGGAAAAAATAGATATTTTGAGTCAGGAGTTTGTTCCTTTTCAATCACATCAGGATTAAAAGAGTTAGTAAACATAGAGTCAAGATCGTTAACAGATTCTTCAGAAGTTATACACTTAGATCTTATGTTTTCAAATAATTTATTTAATTTGGACTCATCATACGACTGATGCTTATTACCAGTTTCTCCAAGATAATACACTTTATCGTATCTAAAATTCTTTAGTCCTTCAACGAGCATTTCAAGATTATCGATGTTTCCATTTAATCCTGAAACTACCACTATTGGTAATTGACCCCCCATGATATATCTGCTAAAGGTTGGTCTTTTATAAAGGTTATGAGCCCTAGTCCCTGTAAAGTTACAAACAAACTATTTAAAAGCTAAAATGAATAATGTATTAAAATGCCGAATGGAATAGATATCAAAGATTATGTTAAGAAAGCCCTCAGGCAAGGAAACTCTGAAAGACAGGTAAGAGATTATCTTACAAAACGTAAATATCCCAAACATATGATAAATAAAGCGTTTAATGATTTGAAAAATAAAGGTTTTAGCAAATCTAAACCAATTATAAAAAATTTAAACAACAATAAAAAAAATATAATGCCTTCCTCTGCAAAAAAAATAGAACTGTACGCAGGAATCATTGTAGTTGCTTTAATAATTGTAATCGTACTTATAACATCTTCAGGAGTTAAAAATTGTATAGATGATGCATGCTTTATACAAGAGGCACAAAAGTGTGGTAAAGCTACGCTCTTTAAAGATGAAGTAGGCAGTAGTATCAAATACGAAATCAAGTCTGAATGTGTGCTTGAGAAAAGTATTTCTGAATTTGCTGATGATGAACCTGTTGAGATTATAAATCTGTTCGGAAATAAAGTAATGACCTGTCCGTACATCGAACAAGGTTTTAATGTAGAATTAATCGATAGCGTTGTTTCAGGTATTGATTCATGCAATGGCGAGTTAAAAGATGCAATCTTTGAATTGAAGCTTGCACAGTATGAACTTCTTCTTGAATAAGAACAGCATTATAAACATAACAATAAGACATTTAAATGATTGTCTTTCTTTTTTTTATATGTTAAAAACAGACTTCCACATGCACACTGCAGAAGATCCTATTGATTTTCATATCAAATATTCAGCTAGAGACTTAATAAAGCATTGTGCAAAGCTAGGATATGAAGTTCTATCAATTACTAATCATGCTTTTAAGCCAAAACATAAACCTTTATTCAATAAAGATCTCGAAAGGTTTGCTAAAAAAAATGGGATTCTTCTTATACCAGGAATGGAAGCAAGAATTGATAATAAAGATGTAGTTATATTAAATATTAAAGAGAGCACTAAAAAACCTATGACGTTCAGAAGGTTAGAGATGCTCAAGAAAGAGGGTGCATTTCTGATTGCTCCGCATCCAATGTATAAATTACACAGTCTTAACAAATTTATATTCAAGACTATCGATTTGTTTGATGCAATAGAATATTCGCATAGTTATACAAAATATTTTAATCTTAACAAATGGGCAATGGAAATAGCTGATGAATATAATAAACCTGTAGTAGGAACCTCAGATTGCCATTTTCTACAACAATTGAATAAAACATATACGATGGTGGATGCAGATCTAAACAAAGATTCTGTACTTGAAGCGATAAGAAAGAAAAAGATTAAACTAGTTACTAGACCTTTAACCACTTTTGAATTTGCATCTATAATGAGTAAAATGACGTTTAAAGATATATTCTTGAAAACCTTCTTCTACGCTGAAGGGAATGGATACCATAAGTAGAAACTTTTATAAACGTAAAAACAACTAATTTGTGATATGGCATTACTTCCTAAGAATGTAAAAGGATCAACAGTTGCTAAATTTAAAGTTACATATGCAGGAAATTTTAATCTTAAAGAGCTGTACAAGCTTATCCACGAATGGTTAAAGGACCATTATTGGCAAGAGATTCAAATGGGTAGTGTAGGTGATAAGCACGAAATCTTCTATCATGATAGAACTGCGCCCAGCGGTAGAAAAGATGTGTGGATATGGTGGAGGCTTGAAAGATTTTCAGGTAATAGATATTATAAGTACACCCTTAACATAGACTATCTAGGGTTGGGTCTTGCAAAAAATCAAATAGTTCATAATGGTAGAAAGATTAAATGTGATGATGGAGAGATTAATGTTGAGGTTACTGCCAAGATCGAGTTAGATTATAAGAATGAATGGTCAAAGAATAAGATCTTATCATCTTTTAGAAATATGTTTCCATTAAGGATATTCAAAGCAGATATTGATTCTCATGAAACCGAGCTATGGAGGGAAGCTTACGATCTTCAAGGATGGGTAAAGAAGTATCTTCACCTAAAAGGGTTCTTAGCTCAAATGGAAGTAGAGCCGTTCTTTGTGAGTAGAGAGTATTCTAAAGGTGGAGAATAGAAACTTTTTTAAATTGCTTATTTTTCTGTAATTATATAGTTAATTAACCAATGCCTCTGTAGCAT
>JAYENX010000046.1:3168-30937 GCA_034722435.1 Nanobdellota archaeon
TAACCAATGCCTCTGTAGCATAGTAGCTAATGCGTCAGCCTTGTAAGCTGAAGATCGCGAGTGCAAGTCTCGCCAGAGGCTTTATATTTTAGGTGTATAAATGAAAATCATATTTTTAGGAAAACCTGCAGCAGGAAAAGGTACGCAAGCAAGAAGGTTAGCTGAAGAGTTAGATATACCTTATATTTCTACGGGAGAATTTTTTAGAGCTGAGCTTAAGCAAGGAACAGAGCTTGGCAAAATGGCTTATGAACAATACTGGAAAGAGGGTAAATTAGTTCCTGATGATATTACCAATAAAATTGTTGAGAGTCAGATTAAAAATTATAGTAATTTTATTTTAGACGGATATCCACGAACTCTTGGACAAGCAAAATTCTTAGATAATATAACAAATATCGACCTTGTCATAAATATAGATATATCCGATAAAGATCTTATGCATAGAATTGAAGGAAGGAGATATTGTCCGCAATGTAATGCAAATTATAATGTTAATACTGCACCGAAACCAAAAAATGATAATTTGTGTGATAAATGTAATATATCTCTCGAAATAAGGCCTGACGAGAAACCAAAAGCTTTAGCGGAAAGGTTAAGAGAGTATAATGAAAAAACAGAACCATTGATTGAATTCTATAAGAATAAAAATATTCTAAATAATATTGAAGGTAATAGGAGCATTGAAAACATTTATCAAGAAATTCTTAGTCTAGCTAAGTGAAGTATCAAGAATATAATTCCTTTACAACAGTTGTTGCGTAGCTCCCTTTAGGGAGTTGAAATTCTAAAATTTGTTTTGTATTATTATAATTAGAAACAGTAATAGATGTATCTATAAACATGTTTCTTAAGTCGCCTTCAGCAGATATTGCCGGAATTTGTTTAATGATAAAATCTCTAAATGTAAGCTCTTCGTTATCCATTATAGTTTTCATAATTTCGTTAATATCGGACTCCTCAGTACCGAAACCAATAATTGCAATTTTTTCTTGTTCAATACCTTTTTCAATCATCCTTTCGACAGTTAAGTTCCATAATAAAGATTGATAACTGTGAACGTACAACAAAAGAATTCGTCTAGGGATTTGTCTTAAAGCGCCAATGTAATCTCCAGGATGTTCTTCTAAATGACGTGTCAACCTTGGCTCTCCTTGAATTAACAAAGCTGCTTGCTTAAACTGTTTTTTTACAATGTACTTACCTATTTTAGGGTTATTTGTTGAAAAACGTTGTTCACCAAAATAATTAGGAATCTTGATATGTTCAACATTAACAGGATTATCAGTATCAACAACAATCCTGAACTTGTTCCCAATTAAATTTCCTAAAGAAATAGGGGTATCTCCGTAACCGTGGAATTTAAGTTCAATATCTTTAATATCTAATGACTCAACCCTTTCCTTTTTTATGTTCTTCAGAGAAATCAATTGTAAAGTTATAGCTTTTTTATCTTTAGCACCTGCGTAACCTACCTGTCTAAGTTTTAATTTTAACTTTCGGGCAATAATTTCGACGGCTTTTGAAGTTGTATACTCTTTCTTTTTCATCCAATAGTAAGAATAGGGACCTGAATCTTTAGGTTCAATATTAGTTACTTCTTCTACAACGAAATCTTCAGGTGATTGTTTTATTTTATACATTTTGGTGGTGCGGCATTCGCTCAATATGAAGAGGGACTAGTTTTTTGTCAAGATCTAAGTCTGATAACGCGAGGAGATCTGCAATGTAAAAATTGGTGAAAGTTTTTATCTGGTTAGCAAATAAAGTGGAGTCAGTACCGCATAAAAACGGGGAGCCCCAGAATTGGTTTGACATTTTAAACCGTTTCTCTTTAAGCTTTTTTATTTCAATTTTTCTTGCTTCAATCGCTTCAGTGAAAATGCGGGCCATATCAGAACCTGAAGATTGGCTTAGTTCAAGCTTAAGAGCGTCAATACGATTGCCAAGTTCAAAGATTCGGGAATTAATGTTTACACGTTCTTTTTCTGTTTTAATATCGTCAAAAATTTCAGGAACAATAGCCGCAGGAAGAATGCCTCGCTTCCTATTACCGGATAAGACGTCGCCTTTGAAATGGTCTCCAATGTAAATGAAACTGTTAGGGAGTATCCCCGGATAAAGTTTAAGAAGTTCCAAAAAGCTACCTCCTTTTTTAACGAATGAACTTGTACCTTCTGAAAAAGAATCTTCAGATGAAAAAAAACGAGGTTTCATAGAATCTACAACAATTTCATCAAAAAAGTCTTTGTAATTTTCTCCAAAAAGAAATTTTAGTACATGGATAGTGTATTGCTCTCCTGAGTTAGTTATTAAAAATACTTTTTTACCAGACTTACGAATCTTTTGCAATAAAGATTTTATCTTTGTACAATAACCGTCCCCGTTACCACTTGCTTCGATGTAATCTTCAAAGTTTTTCATAAGTTCATTAAGAAAAAGTCTTGTTTCAGGGTTGTGAATAGATTCGACAGCTTTATAGAGTTCATTAAAAAGGTAAAAGTTTCTATCATGTTCATGCAGAGAGTAAAAATCCTTGTACTGTTCGATAATTGAAGCATAAATATACGCGTCAACTATATAATTAAATGAGTCAAGGACCTTGTAACGTGCCTGGCCGTTATAACTTTCCCTTAAAGAAATAGGAGAAGGATAAATTGAATCCCTTTTTTCAAGAGATAATTTAGTTTTTCCGTGCATAGCAATATCAACCTGTTTTCGAAGGTTGAGTTTTAAAATTGTACCCTGTTTTTTGTCAATAACAAGACCTCGTATCATGAAAGAGGGATTGTAACCGGCTTCAAGCAAAAAATTAAATCTTGGGTCGCGTTCAGCGAGTATTTTTGAAACAAGATCGAACCTTAACTTAAAAGCCTTAGGTTTATAGATAACAATAGTATCGTCAAGGTCAAAACCGAAAGCTGTTATGTTCTTTAACGCAGTCCTATAATTCACAAATACTCTATCTGTCATGGTTAGCTTGAAACAGAGATTATATATAAAATCAACTAAAGGTTTTTAAATAAATTTAGTTTTTCAACTTATAATGCGCCTGTAGCCTAGTCTGGCGACTGGTTACGCTCAGTCGATTAACTTCGCAAAGCGAAGTTGAATTCGAATTACGAATTCAGCAAAGTGCGACAAATGAGTGTACCAACGGATAAATAAGGCACCAGCCTCCTAATAATTTAAGAGTAAGCTGGGGACCGGGGGTTCGAATAGCTAACGATTTCGGCAACACCTGAGATGCGGAGCTTCGAAAGTCCCCTCAGGCGCGTTCTTTTTTAATTAAAATGGAAGCGTTAAGAATATTTAAACGGGCATTATTCTTTAAAAGGTATAAACAGTATAATGGAAATGCTGTTGAAATCTGTAAACAAATCGTGAAAAATTGTTGGAATGGTAAATTTTTTCAGGCAAGCAGAGGACATTTTAACCAATTTTATACGAGAGATTTCGCATTATGTGTTGAAGGGTTACTGAAATCAGGTTATAAAAAAGAAGTTAAAAAAACTCTCGAATATGCCCTTCAAATATTTGAAAAAAATAGAAAGGTAACAACAACAATCACTCCAAAAGGTAAGGCAATAGATATTTTTTCATACACCCCAGAATCAATAGCGATGATAATTAGAAGTTTAAGAATAGTAAATGATAAAAAATTAATTCATAAATACAAGAGACTAATCAATAATGAAGTTAATAAGGCATTTAAAATTAGTTTTAATAAAAAAACAGGGCTTTTAAGAATAGATAAATATTTTAGTTCTATGAAGGATAATTCTCTTAGAAAAGGTTCGTGTTATAATAATTGCATGATTGCTATGCTGAGTAATGATTTAAAAAGGTTAAAGTTAAACAATCCTTTCAAAAAGTATAACATAAAAGAAAATATTAGAAAAAAGTTTTGGAATGGGAAATATTTTTATGACGACATTAGAAAAGGGAAATATGTGGCAGGAGATGCAAACATATTTCCGTTCTGGACAAAGGTGTTTGATGATAAAAAAATGTTTCAATCTTGCCTTAATGAAATAAAAAAAGCAGGATTAGATAAACCGTGGCCTTTAAAGTATACAAACTTCAGGACAAACCAAAGGTTTCCTAACAATATAGTTGTACCTAATTATGAAGGTAATTCTGTCTGGACACAGTTAGGTCTATGTTTTATGAAAACGGTTAAAATGTACAATTACAAAGATTTTAAAAAATATTATCAACAGTATAGCGAATTAATAGAAAACAATAAAAATCTAATAGAATTATTCAATCCTGATGGAAGCGTCTATAAAACAACATTTTACATAGCTGATGAAAGCTTAATTTGGGCAGCGATATTTCTTGAAATAAGTTTGAATTGAATCGAAGTTATAGCTACATTTATAAATATGAATTCATAAATAAGTTATATGGCAAAAAAAGATACATTTCTTCTTGTCTCGTTACAAGATGATCAAGCAAAAGAAGTTGCACAAATAATTACAAATAAAACGTGTAGAAAGATGCTTGATTTCTTAGCTGCTAATGAAGAAGTTACTGAAACGCAAATTTCTAAAGTGTTAAAATTACCTATATCTACAGTTCATTATAATTTAGGGGCGCTTAAGAAAGCTAAGCTTGTAGAAAGTGAAGAATTTCATTATAGTGCCAAAGGTAAAGAGGTAGCGCATTACAAACTTGCCAATAAATATATAATCATAGCTCCGAAATCTACACATGGCATAAAGAGTAAATTACGAAGTATCTTACCAGTGGGAATATTAACTGTAGCGGCTGCATTTTTTATACAAATTTTTTCAAAAGCGGGAAGTTTAGCAGCAATAAGACCTGAGAATTATAAAATGGTTGCTGAAGAAGCTGCAGTAGGTTCTGCGGGGACTGCAACAAGTGTTAGTGTAGGGACTTCAGGTACTAGCGTAGAGAGTGCTTTAAATACTGCACCGCAGGCTGTAAAAGTTGCTAATGAAGTTGTTACGGACGCTATACCGCGCGTAGCTGAAAGTATCTGGCAAAGTCCTGTATTGTGGTTCATCATAGGTGCAGTTTTTGCAATAGGATTATATTTTTTAATTGAATATATTAGAAGGAAAAAGTCAAAATGAATAATAATAATAATAATAATAATAATAATAATATAAAAAAAAGTATTTCAAGTAGAATTGTATTAGTATTAATAATTGTTTTAATGCTTATATCAATATTAATGTTAACTATTGGTTGTGAAGTGAAAGAAATAACCGAAGGAAAAGAAGATGGACTAACAGATACTGATAAAAATGTTGAATGCGAAACTGATTCTGATTGTGTTAAAGCAAGTTGTTGTCACGCAAGTAGTTGTACAACCATTGAGAATAGTCCAAAGTGTAAAGGAATATTTTGTACTGACGACTGTCAAAAAGGAACTTTAGATTGTGGGCAGGGTACTTGTGCATGTGTCTCAGGAAAATGTGACGCTGTAATGCGTCCAGAATAAATTAAAGCTATTTTTATTTAATCATAGTTTTTAAAAACTCTGCAATTTTTTTACCTTCTGCTTTACCCCTTAACTGACCCATAGCTTTGCCAATAACTACGTTGAATTTTTTGCCTTTATTTTTTGTTACAATATCTTTCAAGACAGTTTTTAACTCTAAGTCTGATAACAATTTATAATCATTAAACTCGACATGCTCCGCATTTGCAAATTTAAGAAGTATTTCGTCAACAGATTCTTTAGATATACGACTTTTGCTAAGGTGAAGCAATATCGCTTCAAATTCTTCCTCAGAAATACTTATATGTTCAATATTATGTTTTCTCTGCAACTCTTTAATTTTAGGAATCATGAGTTCGGCAATGAACGCAGGTTTAATAGTTTTGAATTTTTTAACAAAATCTTCAAAAACGTTAACTTTAGGTGACTTTGCGATAAGATCTGCAAGGTCTTTTCCAAGACCTAATTTACGTTCGAATCTTAGAGATTTATCAGTAATTAACTCAGGAATGTAAATGTTAGAAGTGTCAGGTTTAATAGTTTTTATATCTGTCTCAGGGTACATACGCGCTGCACCAGGAATAGGACGCATGTATGAAGAGGTTGAATCTGAATTTGGTTTTCTTACCTCCATAGGAATTCCTTGAAGAGTTTCCTCAGCTCGTTCAATAACTGCTCTTAATGCGAGATCTACTTTCCAAGGTTTATCTGCGACAATCACAAAGGCATCTTCTTTATTACAATTAAGTTCTTTCCTTATGACATCAACATCTTTTTCAGTTATACCGTATTTAGGAAGTTCATCAGAATGAAATATACCTCCAACACCAGATTTTATTTTTGCACGATCGCTAAACTCGGTGCCAAGCCTTCTTCCAGGCTGAAGCTCGCGACCCACAAATCCTGCAAACTTAGGAAGTCTGATTGCTCTCACGACACCGTTATCTGAAAGAGCGTTTTGAATAACTGTCGACTCTGAATCTTTGAATACAGGAGTAACATCGTGCAGAGTCTTAAGAAATTTGATACCTTTTGGAAGTTCTTTTTTGATATTCAAAAGATTAATTTGTCTGAATACTTCATACTCAACAAGTTTAGGGAGGGCTTTCAAGTCCTGAAAACCTTTTACTTCAACTCTTGGACCGTCATGTATAGAAATATTTACGTCTTGTCTAATAGTTCCAAGGCCCCTTTTAGCTCCGCCAGTGCTTCGCAAAAGTAAACCAAGAGCTTCAGCTGCTTCTTTACATTGTTCAGGAGTTTTAATATCTGGTTCAGTGGAAAGTTCTATCAAAGGAATGCCAAGTCTATCAAGACGATAAACTACTGTTGATTCGTTTCTGGATATATCTTTTGCAGAATCTTCCTCTACTAAAAGAGTTTTTATACGTACATCGCCTTGAGTAGTTTCAATTTTTCCACCCATAGAAACAAGAGCGGTTCTTTGAAAACCTGAAACGCATGAACCGTTAATTATAGTTTTACGCATTACCTGAATATCGTCAACAATCTTTGAACCCAGCATTATTGAAACTTGTAATGCAGTGTTCAATGCGCACATGTTCATAGGTTTAGGTGGTTCCTCATCAAGTTCAACTAAACAAGTAGTATCAGAATAAGCTTCATAAATAAAAGTTTGTTGACGCTTTTTTTCATGAAGAGCTGCTATATCTATCTCTCCTAATTCGCCAGCTGATGCATGAAGGCGTCTTTTTATTGTGAAATCAGGTTTATCATCTCTTAGAATAGAAGGACAGTTACAGAAAAGTTTGCCTGTGTCGAGCTGTTGGTGTATCTCGATTCCGCATTTCAAACCAACCTCTTCATAATTTATCTTTTCCAAATAATCTCACCTGAATTTATTATTAAATAATTGTTATAAAAGATATACTCATATGAGCATACTTGTTATTCTAATTACAGTTGTTACAGTTTAAACTAAAAATGTGTTATCTTCAATTCGTTCAGAAAGTTCTCCTCTTATACTTTCGCTCATAAGCTCAGGAATCTCTCTTTTACTGTAATTGCTCAAAAGCCAGGCTAGCTTTATAAAGGTTGTCTCTGTAGTCATATCTGATAAATGTCCTAGAACGCCCATCTTTTGTAAATCTCGTCCAGGAGAGTAAACGTTCATGTTAAGTCTCCCATAAATAGGTTGAGGCGAACCAACCAAAACAGTTTTTTTACCAATATCTTCAATCGCCTTCCTTATCTTTAAATGTTCACGCGTAAAATCGTCAAAGTGTTCAGTAGGTGCATGACCTAAACCAGTCAATTCTAAAACAAGGCCATCAAAATTTTTGAAAGCTAAGAATTCTGTAGCATACATATTAGTATGCATCTTTAACACTCCCACCTTAACTTTTTCATTGAATGGCATAATCTTCGGCTTGTCCTTTGACCGGGTTCTGTAAGTTTTTCTTAGATAAGTAATTGTTCCTGACCTTTCAATCCTTGCCCAAGGTCGAGTATTGATTGCCTTAAAAGCGTCTCTTCTCGAAGTATGAAACTTTCTAGTCTTTAAACCTGGAAGAAGTATACAAGAATCATCGCTCATACTTTCATGCATACATACTGCGACCTCTGCAAAATCTGTATTGGTTATGAAGTGTGCTGCACAAATTAAATTAAGCTCTGCATCTGTAGAACCGCGATCAGAACTTCTCTGTGCTCCGACAAGAACTACAGGAACTGGAAGGTCTTGAATTAAAAAGCTTAGAGCAGCAGCAGTATAATGTATAGTGTCCGTACCGTGAGACACAATAATTCCTTGGCTACCTTTCTTAATCTCTTTAACAATTTCTTTTGCTAAAATGTTATAATGTGAAAATCTCATGTTTTCAGATAACATGTTACGAATAAGTCTTGAATTAATATTTGCAATCTCTCCGAGTTCAGGGAACATACGAAGAAGGTCTTCTGGACTGAATTTTGCTTCTACACCACCTGTCTGGTAATCTACCTTTGAAGCTATTGTTCCACCAGTATGAAGTATTGAAATTGTAGGGAGACCTTTCTTAGGTTTAAATTTCTCAGATTTTATTTTTTTCTCAGTATAAGTCTCAAGAACTTCGGTTTTTGCAATTTTTCCTTTAAATATTCCTATATTATATCCGTTCTCAAGTTTAAGAACTACAATATCTTTTTCATAAGACGGAACCAAAACACCTTCGAACATCTCTTCAGGTGTATGTATCCTTACTTTATCTCCAGGGTTAGCCATGAATATCTACCTCTTTTACCGTATTTTACAGTATTATAATTTATTAGGTACATCTATAAACTCGGTTTCTATATTGAACTTCTCTTTTAACAGCCCGGCTATCGCAATCACGCCTAGCTTTTCTGAGTTATAATGTCCTGCGAAAATAATGTTAGTTTTTGATTCTTTTGCGAGTTCGTACATATGTTCCATTGAATCTCCTGTGATGTATAAATCGACTCCTTTGAAAACTGCATCAAGGAAATTTGAACCTCCACCACCAGAGATTATAGCTGCTGTTTTAATTTTGTCTTTTCCTAGTTTAAGTAGTGTACAATTAGTACCTAGTTCTTTATTAAGAATTGTAACAACATCATTAACATCTTTTTCATCAGCATATTTTGCAATGAATCCGACATCGAAAACTTCTTGCAATTCCATGCCCAGTTTTTTCATAATTTGGGCATTATTACCTGAATCATAATGTGCATCTAAAGGAAGATGGTAAGCGACAAGGTTTATATCATTATCAAAAAGTATTTTCAAACGTTGTTTTTTCAATTTATAAATATGTTTACTATCAAAATCGCTTATGAGTCCGTGATGAAGAATTATCATGTCAGCATTTGCAGAAACTGACTTGTTAAAAAGTTCTATTGAAGGCGAAACTCCGAAAACTATCTTTTTTACTTCGTTTTTACCTTCAACCTCTAAACCATTAAGAACTTTATCATTAAATTTATCTATCTCTAGAAATTCGTTTAAAAACTGAACAATATTGTCACGTGAGGCCATTTTTTAATATTATAGAACAGAAACCATTGCAATATATAATCTTTTCTGTGTTTTTGTTGTTACTAAGAGGAGATTATTCGAAGATTATGAGAGAATTAATTAAAAAATATTAACATTATTTAAAAATTATTAAGAATTATTTAGATACTAACTTAGATTCATTTATTAAATAAAGGCCAGTATTTTCGTTTTCGACAATCGTTTCAGCATCAACAATTTCAATCTTTTTTTCAAAAAGAGGACAGTCTAAAACTAAGGATTCGAATTCTCCCCCCTCTCCCGCAATATTTATACCCACTTTTTCATTAAGCTTTACCATTTTATCAATAAAATCTTTGTCAATCTCTTTACCAAGATCATCTTTATTCAGACCGTAAGCTGCTACAGATGAAATTATTACTTTGAAACCTTGCCTAACAAGTTCGCGCATTTCAGTTTCCTGGTTAATGTGCCATAAAGGAGAAAATATCTTTAAACCAAGAGAGTCTGCAAGTTTTTCTATTCTATCACGCTGATAAGTAGAGTATAAAGCGCCAGTAATGATGCCGTCAATATTGTATTCAGCTTTAGCTTGTTTCATTGCTTTTTTAAGATCATCTAATTCTTTTTCCTTTTCACCTTTTGTTTCAACAGCCACTAAAGGTATTTGCATTGCTTCAGCTTGTAATTTTACAAGTTTGATGTTAGGCGTATGAAACATGTAAGAAGCAGTATTTTCTGAGTACACGGAGATTGCGCAAGTAAGTTCGTAATTTTGTTGTTTCATGACATGTGCTGCGAATAAAGAATCTTTACCAGTGGATATTAAAGCGCCAAGTTTTAAATTCTTTTGTGGATAAAACTTTTTAAGATATTCTGATTTGTATTTATGCGGAGATTGTTTAGTAAGTTTTTGTATAGCTCGCAGAATTTTGCTACCGTATTGTGCTGCAACTTTTTTTCTATTAGCAAATTCAGGGTCAAGGCCAAGGTTTTTTGCAATATCTCTCAGAATAACTTTAGTTTGGTCATCTTTGATTTTATACTTTGCAGGAATCTTAAGAGAATAATCTACTAAAGATTTATCAAGGAAAGGTAAACGTATTTCAACGGAGTTAAACATAGAGATAGTGTCGTCCCTATAAGTATCGCGTTCGTATAATTTAAGAAGGCCTGAAATGCATTCTTTATTTATATCGTAGCTTTTCTTGTGACGGTCGTAACCTGCAAAGATTTCTTCAGAACCTAATCCTGAAAATATAACTTTGATTTTATCTTTTTTAGCAGACTCCAATGCAAGAAATAAAGTTAAAGCTACAGAAACTTTCGTGACTTTAGTGTCTTCGATCAAAGGAATGATTGTTTTAAGATATTTTTCAACATCTTTAACAGTGACAGTTTTAATTTTAAGATCTAATCCAAGAGCTTTTGCAATCTTTTTTGAATATTTTAAATCAGAAGCTTCTTCCATACCGGGTTCAGATAAAGCTGCAGTGTAAAGAGTGGGCTTTAAACCTAGTTGTTTACAAACAAAGGCCAGAAAAGTTGAATCTATACCGCCAGAGAAAAGTATTCCAAAAGGTTTATCAGGAATACGTTTTGAGATGGAATTAGTAATAAGTCCGATAAGTTCTTTTTCAATATCTTTTTTTGATTTTGTGTTTAAAGGAGTTGCACTGAAAAAGTCTCGTTCAATAAAGTTTAATTTATCAGTTACAACATTATAAAGTGCAATCTTCCTAGGAGTTAGTTCATGAATGTCTAAGATATTGACAGATTCAAGAGCCTTTTTTTCTGACGCGAACGAAAAACCCGAAGTATGAGAGTACCAAATAGGTTTGACACCTATAATGTCTCGAACAAGATAAACTTCGTCACCTTTTTTGTAACAAAAAGCGTATACGCCATCTAGCTCGTTTAACAAAGTTTTAAGATTTTTTAACTTATCTTTATCGTATGCTTGTTCGAGAAGATAAAAAAGAAGCTCTGCATCGTTCTGTGCGTTTAATTTATATTTCTGGTTAAGTTGTTTCCAATTATAAATCTCGCAATTAGCTGAAAAATAAGTATCTCTACCAATAAATGGTTGGAGGATTTTGCTAACAACTGAGTGTAAGCAATGACCGACAGTATGTTTAGCCCTAATATCTTTTGAACGCTCTCTTAGAGCAACAAGAGTGTCATCAACAATAAGGTCTTCATCAGTAACAATACCGTAACCATCTTTACCTCTATTCTTTAGCACTTCTAAACATTTCAAAGTACTATTGATAGAATCCTTGTTCCTGAAAAAACCAACTATACCACACATAAGAATGAAAAAAATAAGGGAGTTTATAAAGATTAACCAATAAAATTCCTATCCATCTGTTCCTTGATCTCTTTTGCTTTTGCCCTCTTGAATGTATCCCTGAGAGAGTTATATGCTTCGCGAATCTCTTTAGTAACAGAATTTTTCACCTTTTCAAGAGCTTGATCAAAATGTACGAGTTTAATTTCTTTAGCTTTCATATCTTCTCTCAGAGCGGCGATTGCAGCTTCTCTACAGACCCCTTCAATATCTGCCCCGACATATCCTTCGGTTTTATCGGCAAGCTTTTTTATATTGACATTTGCAGCAAGAGGCATTTTCTTAGTGTGTACTTCAAATATTTTCTCTCGAGTTTTTTCATCAGGTACGCCTGCATGAATAATCCTATCAAATCTGCCTGGACGAAGTAAACCCGTATCGACCATATCGGGACGGTTAGAAGCAGCAATAACAACAACATCGTGAAGTTCTTCAAGACCGTCCATCTCTGTTAGAAGTTGATTAACAACCCGTTCAGTAACATTAGAATCATGGCTCATACCCCGTTTAGGAGCAATGGAATCAATCTCGTCAAAAAATATTATTGTTGGAGAAGTCTGTCGTGCTTTCTTAAAAACTTCTCTTATTGCTTTCTCAGATTCGCCAACCCATTTACTGAGCATCTCAGGACCTTTCACGAGTATAAAGTTTGCATCAGATTCATTTGCCACGGCTTTTGCAAGTAATGTCTTGCCTGTACCAGGAGCTCCGTAAAGAAGAATACCGCGCGGAGGTCTGATTCCAAGTTTAGTAAAAGAATCGGGATGGTTAAGAGGCCATTCTACGGCCTCTTTAAGTTCTTGTTTAACAGTGTCAAGACCTCCAATATCATCCCATTTTATATTAGGAATTTCAACAAAAACCTCTCTCATTGCCGAAGGTCTAACAATCTTTAAAGCATTTGTAAAATCTTTCTGCGTAAGGATAAGTTTTTCAAGAACCTCGTTAGGGATTGAAGTTTCTTCAGAAAACTTTAAGTCAGGAAGAATTCTTCTAAGAACGATCATAGCAGCTTCCTTACATAATGCAGACAAGTCAGCACCTACAAACCCGTAAGTGATATTTGCAAGTTCTTTTAAATTTACATTTTTAGCAAGCGGCATGTTTCGAGTGTGAATTTTTAATATATTGAGTCTACCCACTTTATCAGGAACGCCGATCTCAATCTCTCTATCAAATCTACCAGGTCTCCTTAAAGCAGGGTCAAGGGAGTTAGGAATATTGGTCGCCGCAATAACTACGACTTTACCTCGAGATTTAAGACCGTCCATGATAGCGAGAAGTTGTGCGACAACTCTTCTTTCGACTTCACCTTTCATCTCTTCACGTTTAGGAGCGATAGCATCTATTTCGTCAATAAAAATAATTGAAGGAGCATTTTGTTCAGCCTCTTCAAATTTTTTCCGAAGATTTTCTTCTGATTGACCATAGTATTTAGACATAATCTCCGGACCATTAATTACAAGAAAGTGCGAATTTGTTTCATTAGCAACTGCTTTTGCAAGTAAAGTTTTACCAGTACCGGGAGGACCGTGTAATAAAACGCCTTTAGGTGGTTCAATACCTAACCTTTCAAAAAGTTCAGGATGTTTTAAAGGAAGTTCAACCATCTCACGAATTTTTTTAATCTCCTCATTAAGACCGCCAACATCTTCGTAAGTAACATCAGGCACTACCTCATCTTTAAGTTCAACAGTTTTGGAACTTACAATAATTTCAGTTAAATCGGTTATGATTACAGGTTGTTTAGGGTTTGTGTCTGCGACAATAAATTTTAGGTCAGAAAAACCTGCAAAACCCGAGGAAGATAATTCGTTAACAAATTGGTTAAACATGTCATCAAATGGTGAACCGGATAAAGATGTTTTCCTTGTTCGAGCGCCACCTAAACTTACTATATCACCCTTTACGATTGCTCGCCCTAGAAGTCCACGTTTAAAAGTTTCAGGAGAACCCCTAACAATAACACCTTTAGTTGCAGGTGCAATAGTTATTTTTTTTGCTTCTTTGACTTCAACCTTTTTTGCTTTGACAATTTCACCAATTCCAGTCAAAGCATTTCGTCTAATAATACCATCCATACGAATTATATTAAGACCAAGATCTCCAGGATATGCGCGATCAGCAATTGCTACAGTTTTTCTGTCGCCTTCAAGTTCAACAATATCACCCGGCTTTATACTCATCTTACGCATATAATCAACGTCAATTCTAACAATACCTTTATTCACATCATCTTGTACTGCTTCTGCAACTTTTAAACTGATATCTTTAGTTGTTTTATTTTCCATTTTTATTCCATTTTAATGATTATTATATGATAAATTGTGTGGTAAGAACTGATATATAAATGGCAAGGATTATTTATAAATGACGTGTAGAAAAAAGTAAGCAACTATTTCATATTAGTTTATATTAGTTTATATTAATTGTTAGAAAATATTAGTTGTTAGAAAAGTTATCTTTCCCTTACCTTAACTTTGTCTCCTTCAAGATGTATAATATTTGAAGGGGTACCTTTCTTTTCTCCTTCAAAAAGACAGAATGTCATACCTTTCTGAAGATTTACATCTAGATTATCCAGGTCAGTCATAAATTCTTGACCAGTAATATTTGCAGAAGTTGTAATGATGGGGTTTCCATAAACTGATACAAACTCAGTTATCCAATGTTTAGGCATCCTTACACCAATAGCATCTAAACCAGGAATAACGTTCTTTGCAACAGCATTTTTATTCTTCAATTTCAAAATAAGCGTTACAGGACCTGGAAGTTCTTCAATATATTTTATAGCTTCATCAGTAACTTCACAATTCTCAATAATCCATTTTTTTGAAGGTACGATGATAGAAAGTGGCATTTTAGGACGATTTTTTAGCTTTCGAACATGGTCAACAGCATCTTGTTTTGTAGCGTCACAACCAATACCATAGATAGTGTCAGTAGGATAAATGAATAAAGCACCTTCATCAATAATCTTCATTAGATGCGGTGCTCGCATCTGTGCTTCATCAACATTAATGACTTCCATATTTTCGGATTAAAAATTTTGAATTTATAAAGGTTATGGTCGTGAGATATATTATGTATATACTTGAACACATAAAAGAATTTAAAATAAAGTGCCAATGTAGATAGATATATGGTACATATTGATGAAACAAACTTGCTTGCACGATTGAATGATGATTTTAAAGAGGCAGTTATTGAAAAAGCTCTTAAAAAGTGGGGAAGACGAGCGGGAGACCCCGAAGAAGTAAAAAGAATTATTGAAGGATTTCATATATCTTATGATGCACAAGTACATACTATGATGTCTGCTACATGGGATAAAGCGTTCCCATTTGTTCTTGGAAAAACAGTAGATGTAACAACTTCTGAGGCAGATGATAAACTTAAAAAGTTAAGAGGAAAAAAGCCAGTTATTTTTGTTCCAGATCATAGATCTAACTTCGATGCTCCAGTTGTGAATTATTTTCTTAATAAAAAAAATTTATTACCAGTCAATATTGCAGGCGCCAATTTAAGAGGAGATAAAGCAGACGTATTAGGAAAAGTAAATGTTTTCTTTTATGAAAGACGATTAGAGGGATTACCTAGAATATATCCAGTCCTTATGAACATGTATTTAGAAGCTGTTCTTGACAGTAAAAATAATATGTTAATGTTTATAGAAGGGGGAAGGTCTTATACAGGAGTTTTAAATCAAAAACTTGTTGAAGCTGACGTTAACAGTAGAAAAGGTGTAGGATCTTTAGTAAAACATTTACATTCTGACGATGTACACATCGCACCTTTATCAATAAACTACGTATGGGTCGGAGAAGATCAAGAGCTAATGAAGTTTTTTAAAGAAGGGGAAGCAATGCCGAAAGTAGATCTTATAGAAAATTGTCTTCAACTCCAAAAAAGGTTAGCAGTATATGAAGATTTTAAAGTTTACATGAGAATAGGGACACCTCAACCGTTATCAGAGTACATCCAAAGATCTGAAAAAGCAGATGTTAATCGAGGAACTGATGCGTTACAACTTGAACTTGTTAAATCAATTGCAAAAGAGCGAGTTCATTTCTCGCACCAAATTTTATCTAAGGCCGTATTAGAATCAGGGAGAGTAGGATTGGATGAAACAGTATATGCTGTTGCAACAGATCTCCAAGAAAGAGAGTTTATACTTCGAAACGACGAGTTTTATGACAGTGAAGGAAATATCGAAGTAGGAAAAGTTTTAAAAGTTGGGAAAAAAAGACTTACCTCCAGAGGAATAATTACTGACGATTTTGATATCCGAGATAGAAGTTTAATACAGTTCTATGCTAATCAATGCATGTATAATGAAAATAATTCTTAAGAATTAAAAAATTATATTGTTTGTTTAATTTCTTTAATATCTTTACCTTCGTAAAGTATTTGGTAAAGAAGTGTGAAGATAGGAGCTTCCATTTGTTCTTTTATCAAGTTATAAATAATCTTTATTTGTTCAGAACCTTCAGGTTTTTGTGGTTTAAATAGTTCATAGATTTCGTCTAAAGAGTTACCTTCCGCAAGCATCAAACCAACTTTCTGATTTCGTCCGGATAAACAAGTAGTCATTAAATCACCTATACCAGCCACGCTTTGAAAGGTTGTCTCTTGAGCATTAAATAAAATACCTACCTCTTGCATCTCTCTTAAAGCATTCGTAATAAACGCAGATTTAGGATTTGAAGTATTAGGATAAAGACCGTCTAATATTCCTACGCCAATTGCCACCGGATTTTTTAAAATACCGCACCATTGAACTCCGTACATGTCAGTAGAAAGATGGACTGTAAAATTATCTGAAGACATAACATTTTTAACCTCGTCATTCAATTCTGATTCAGAAGCTACAACTGCCGCGCTAGGTTTCTGGTTATAAATTTCTTTAGCAATGTTTGGACCTGAAAGAACTGCAATATTGTCTTTTGATATGTTGTATTTCTTTTCTAAAATTTCAAAAGAAAGATGGTAAGAATCTTCAAAATGAACCAACCCTTTTGTTAAAATTACAAACTTCTTATCTTTTAATTCTTCAAAATTTAACTGGTCAAGAGTTGCAATGAAAAATTGAGAATTTAAAACAATAAAAATGTATTCAGAATCTTTGACTGATTCAACAATGTCATCAGTAACTTTAATCCCTTCAATAGGAACTATATCTTTATCAAGAATATTTTGGTAAGCCCAAAGTTTTACATCGTGATTGTTTCTCTTTAAAAGAGATGCAACTGCTGTTCCCCAGGGGCCTGCCCCTATTACTGATGTTTTCATGGTTCGTATTTTTTGATAACTAAGCTACAATTCTGACCGCCAAAACCTGCTGCATTAACTTGAACAACGCGAGCATCAATAGAGTTATCGCCGTCATAAGTACAAATATTAAGGTCATTAATATTCTTATCTATTTCGTCTTTTGTACTTGGAACTAGACAAACAGTACCGTCGTTGATAGCTTTAAGTGCTGTAACGATACCTGCCGGACCTGATGCGCCAATCATGTGACCATAATCGCCTTTATTTGATGTGACGCGGACATCTGTGCCGTAAAGGTTTCTGATAGCTACTGCTTCAGCAGGGTCTCCCAAGGGTGTTGATGTGCCGTGTGCAACCACTAAATCAACATCAGGGATGAGAATTTTAGAACGATATAAAGAATCTCTCATAGCAAGATATAATCCATTACCATCAGGGTGAGGTGCTGTTGGATGCGGATAACAATCTTGGGATGCTGCACCACCAGCAACTTCTGCGAGTATAGGTAATTCTTTTTCCTTTGCATATTTTAAAGTTGTAAAAAGCATAGTTATAGAACCTTCTGCAAGAACAAAACCGTCTCGTTCTGCAGCAAAAGGTATTGAAGCTTTATCTGGTTTTCTAGTTGATAATGCAGGCATTTTTGCAAAACCTGCAAGAGAGTTCATTGTCAAAGCAGTTTCTATGCCGCCAGAAAGTGCCCAATCAAGTTCTTCGTAACCTGAACGGAGATTAAGAAAAGTTTCATATGAGGCATGTAAACCTGATGCACAGGCAGTAGATAACACATAAGTTTTTCCTCTGATACCTGTAAGACAATTTATTGCCATTACTGCGCCAACGATTGAGTTTGGAATAAAAGTAGGCTTAGGAGGCATTGCTCTTGAAATTCGGAAAGTATTTTCTTGATATGTTTGTACACCGCCAATTCCTGATCCAAGTATAATTGCTGCATTACTACCTTCAGAATTAACTGTAAGATCAAAGCCCGAATCAGTTAGTCCTTTAACAAGTTGAGCAGCTGAAAGATATCCCATTTTTTGATACCTTTCAAGTTTTCTTAATAACTGAGAAATTGGCCTAGTTGCATCGTTTAACCATTTGCCATCTGTAGTTTGGTGTTTGAAAGGTATCTCTTTACCAGCAAGTTCATTTACCATCGTTGTTAAATCTTTATCAGATAAAGGTACAAGATTACCTCTTTCACCTTGCTGTACCTGACCACAAGCTTTAACATTAGGAATTTGTCTGAGAAATTTTTCTCGTCTTTCTCTAATAACACCGTCATATCTTTTCATAATGATGTCCTTAATATTATCAGAAATGTCAAGTTCGGCCAAAATCTTTTTATCTAACTTTTTTTCGAGAGGGATTTGGTCAAAAAAACCGTCAGGAAGTGCACGTATCCCGCAAGCATTAAAGTCAAGATTAGATTCAATCTGTTTTCTTCCAACACCTAAAGGGGTTGCTCCATCCCAAGCCACTATAACAACACGATTTGCGCCGTTCTCTGTAAGAAATTCATTATTTGACATAAATAACCACCCT
The DNA here is from genome assembly GCA_034722435.1 of Nanobdellota archaeon. GTDB lineage: Archaea > Nanobdellota > Nanobdellia > Woesearchaeales > JAHWHD01 > JAHWHD01. The sequence goes on from JAYENX010000046.1 coordinate 21,790, forward strand.
TGTTAATTTATAAATATTTAAGTGTTTAAACAAGGACATTATTTATATTGATTTCTATTCACCCAAATATAGTATAGAATTTGTTTAGAAATAAATCAGCAACATCTTTGTCATGAATAATGACGAGATTTTCATCGTTACGTTTATTGCCTGAAGCAGTAGGATTATAAGAACCAGTAATAACAATTTCTTTGTCAATAATAAATACTTTATGATGTAATTTACCGCGATCATTAGAAATGTCCCAAGTTACATTCATTTCTTTTTCTTGCATTTTATGAATTTCGTTGTACTTACTATTTTGCTGTTTTTCAAAAAGTCCAGCAACTTCAATTCCTTCTTGATGTTTTTCAATGATTGTATCGCCAATCGGGTCTGATGTAAAAGAGAATGTCATAAAATAAATGGATTCCTCTGCAGCGTTTAAGACGTCAATAACGTGCTCTTCACATTGGTCGTCAGGGCAAAAATAATTTTCTATTAGGTTTCCGTTAAAATAGATTTCGGGATAAATCACAGGAGAACCTTTGCCATAAATTCCGTCCCAAAGCTCGTTAAATTCGTCAAGATAATTTTTTGCAAGATATTCTGAATAAAATATAACAAAATTATTATTGTTTTTAGTATCGCCGTTGATAGTAGGATTAAAAGAACCAGTTGTTATAATCTCTCCATCTATTACGCAAAACTTGTTATGAGAGAGAAGAGATTTATCGTCATAGATTATGAAATCATAATCACCTTCAAGTTTGTTATTATTATCAATAACAATCTTGACATCTATTCTTTTATTTAAATCTTTAAAAAAATCTATTAACTCGGGAATGTCTAAATCGAATAAAGCGCAATATACATAATCATTAGCCTCACCAAGAGTTTGTATAAGATGGGAACTACAATTATCTTCGGGACAAAAATATACTTTAGGAGGTATATTTGTTTCTTCAATAATAACAGGTTCATCGGGAATAATTGCGTAGCCTGTAAATTCTTGTGTGCAAGCAGTTAATGTGATGAGAATAGTTATAGAAAATAAGACGAGTAATAAGGTAAACACAGTCCCCTCCTTCATCTAAACACCTTTTCAAGTTCTTTGATTGACCTTGAGATACTGAAAAATAATTCAGGGTATTTTTTTTCGAGACTTTTCAATAATTTGTAAGAATCAGGTTTTTTATTAGGTATGAACTTTAATTTTTTAAATTTAGCATAAAGTTGAGCTTCTTTATCAGTTATAGGTCTTAAAGGAGATAGACCTTTTCGAATTTTCATTTTAAAATTCTTTGAAAAAAACCTGTCAATGAAAAAAGCGACCTCGTCATCAAGTGTCCAAAGTGATACTTCTTTAGAAATTTTTGTTTTTCTTTTTACAATCTTAAAAGGCATGCCCTTAACTATTTTTTTGATTATGAATTCTAATAGAGGTTCTTTAATGAAAAGGATATCGTCTTTTTTAATAGGAGAATTTGTTCGTAGATATTTACCAATTCGTCTTTCAATGAGTTTACAATAACAACTTCTACAATAATTTCTCTTTTCATGCTGAAAATTTGACTTCTTCTTACACGATGTACATTTCATAATCATAAAAATATCAAAATTATTTATAAAGCTTTACTACCGACAATGACAAAATAACATTTTTAAAGCTTTCTAAATGGCACTACTGCAGAGTAGAAATCTTTAAATAGCATAAAGCTACACTGTAAAATTGTGATAAGTTAATCTATCACCTCTTTTTTCCCCAAGGAAGATCTCGCAAGAGGTCTTCTAAGGGGTTTATAATCATTTTTTAGAACGTCTTTTTAATCTACGTTTATGTTTAATATGTTTCAAATAAAATACTCCTGCTGCAAATCCTACAAGCAGTCCAGCTATAAAAAGTAAAATTAACCTTGTATTAGTACCTAAATGAACTTCAATCTTTACAGGTTTGACTTCTTGAAAATAAAGGTCTAAATTGCTCATCTCTAAAGCGTATTCTGAAAATAATAAAGAAGAATATTTTTGAGATTCCTTCAAATCTTTTGAATATTCATAATAACTATATCCCAGTATTGGAAAAATGTCATCAGTTATTTGTTTTGCAATGTTTCGTCCAGCAATGTTTAGTTTATTGTCCAAAAGTAGATCCTGGTCTTCACTATCCACGCCTAAAGAGTTAATAAACACATCTGTTTCAGCTTTTGCTTTACCAGCACGGAATAAACAAAGCACATAATTTTCTGTGTCACGATCTAAATGCGCTTTTTGTAATTCTTTTTTTACAGATGAATGGACAAAAGGAATGATAGTATTAATATATTGGAAACGTTCCTCTGCCTCAGAGATTTTATTATCACAAGCTTCTCTAAGAGAATCGCGATTAAATACGAACTTTTTTCCAGGTTTATTAAAAAAGTCCGACCATGTTCTAGCACTATACAAACGTTCTATTGCGACAGCAAAGTCTTGAGAATATTCTGAATCGTTATCATTCAATCTTTCATTTGTCATATTAAGAAAATATTTTGACTCAGAGAGACGTTCCTTTACAACCATATAAGCTTGCAAATCAGTGATAGTTTCAATTGGTTTATTATCTATTTCAGATTCAAATTCCGCAAGTTCTTCTCGAATTTTTTCAATATCTTGTTTATCAGTATCATTAACAAATTCTATTAAGAGTTCACGATATATTACATTAGCCGCATAACAGTAAGATGCTGCAGAATAGTAAAGGTCTTCTACTATGGCAGTTTTTGCTTTGTTAGTAAAATTAAAAGCTTCAATCTCTCTTTCAATGTAGTCATCTGCCAAAGCTTTTGTAACGCCTTGACTTAAAAGTTCATCCCTAAGAGTGCTTGATTTTTCACAAAGTCGATTCGCTAAACCTTTCATAGTTAAGATATAAATTTCAGGAAGTTCAATCTCATAGTTTTCTGGCCAATACATTTTGCCGGCAATCTCGAACATCGCAGAATTAAGATCAGACACTTCTACAACATCAATACCAAGTTCTGCACCGTATTCAATAAGATTGGTGGTTGTATTATTTTCTTTAAATTTTGAATCGCCCAAAGGAACAAAAACACGTTCAATACCTTGATCTGCAGCAGTTTCAATCTTTGATTTAATGCCTCCAACAGATCCTATAAAACCACCTGAATTAATTGTACCAGTTATTGCAATATTTGGAACTTTTTTGTTATCAAGAACAGCAATTGTTAAAACTGAAATTGCAGAACCTGCACTAGGGCCTCCAACAATTGCGGATTTAGCTTTAATAGTGTAAAAAAAATCATAATCAGAACAATCTTTATCAAGAAAGTCGCAAGCAATAGAATTTGCAAATCTTGTAGATATTAAAGTGTCCAGTTTTGTTAAAGGTTGAGTATCAATGAATACTCTGCCTGTACCTTCAGTTATTTTAAGATTAAGATTAGCTGTACTTCCCGTACCCGCCTCAGTAACTGCTAAAAGTTTGATATTACCTTCTCTAACATAGTTTGAAGCAATTGCTAAAGATGACGTTAAAATAAGTATAGATGTTAATAAAAACATGAATAAGAGGAGTTTTTTCATTTTAGAAAACTGAGATGGTTATGGTTTATATGTTTTTATGTACTCGCTCGCAATGATAGGAATCATTAGTAACTATTGAACACATCCTAAATATGAATTCTAAGAGTATGTACCAAATATATTCTAAACTAAATAAACATAATCATCAATAATTGCCACTTTAACTTTTTCGCCGGGTTGTACATCTCTTTTATTTTTGATATTGACTGATTGATAAGTTTCAGGATGAATTATTTCTATATGGGGGTATTTTGTTGAAACTGTTGTCTTTTGAATATCTTTTTTATAACATGCAATCTCATAATCGTGTTGGTGATAATCTGCAGATGTTAATCTGCCCGTCATGACATCCACACCATATAAATTATGTCCCCTGATATCTTTAACTAATATTAATTGTTTCTTTATACTTACTATATCCCCCACTTTGAAATCCGTAAGTCTTAAAAGAACATTTGCACGGTATACGTTTTTTCCAGTCTGTTTGTTTCTGGTAAATAATTTTGTACTAACTTTAAACTCCCCACCAAATCTATGAAAAAGTTTTTTTGAAAATATTTGCAAAAATTTATTAGAGGATAAATAAAAATCAACACCAGTTTTGAGTTCAACAGTCTTTGAAATGTGAATGTCTTGACGTTTTGAGATTGCTTTTGAGATGAAATCGATAATCTTATCATTAGGGTTTCGTATTTGTAAAACGCCTTCAAAATATGTAGTTCCTTTCTTGCTACAAATTGGGCAAGTAGTGAATTCAACAGTTAAAGGAAGTTCATGATTCTCTTCAAGTAAACCCTGATCAATTTCTAATATGAGTTGTATTAATGCCGAACCCTTAGTTTTAACTCCTGGTTTATACTGGTAAGCAGGTAGTTTGAGTTCAACTGATGCTTTTACAGCATGTTTAAGTTTAAGTCTTGATAATATTACTTTTTTTATGCCCGCGTTAATATCTTTGTAAAAGTGCCAAGTTCCTTTATTAAGAATCTTGCGACAGTCTATACATACAAGAATTATTAAATCTTTATTTGATAAGAAAAGCGGATTTCTCTTAAGATAACATTCTTTACAAAAGCTTTCCACAGCAACAGGTTTACCGCATTTAACACATTCCATAATGAATACCATATTTCGAAACCTTTATATTAGTTTTGCTATAAATAATGGTTAATCATGTTTAAAAATAAAACAAGAAGAAAAAGCAATAAAAAACAGAATGAAAAACCTGAGACTTTGCCGGGTAAAATTTGGTATTTTATATGGGAAGATGATAGTGTATGGAGCTGGTTAGTGAATATTTTACTAGCTTTTGTTATTATTAAGTTCTTAGTTTATCCCGGTTTAGGACTGGCACTTAGTACGGACCATCCGATAGTTGCAGTTATAAGTCCTAGCATGGAACATGATGGAAACTTCGATCAGTGGTGGAGTTCGAGCGCGTACTGCAATAACAATTACTGTTCACAAGAACAATGGTATTCAATGTATAATATCAGTAAAGAGGATTTTCGCGAGTTTCAATTTCGGAACGGGTTCAATATTGGAGATATCATAGTGCTTAAAGGTAAGAAACCAAAAGATATAAAAAAAGGCGATGTGATGGTGTTCGATATCGGCAGACAAATACCAATAATCCATAGAACAGTGGATACATGGGAAGAGTCAGGCACATACTATTTCACGACAAAGGGGGATCATAACCCTAAAATATTCGAAGAGATAGGAGAAAGGAAAATAAGCCAAGACCAATTTATAGGTAAAGCGTGGTTTAGAATTCCTTGGCTTGGGTATGTTAAAATTTGGTTTGTCGAAATATTAAAATTTGTTGGATTGGTGAGATAAATGTTATTTTGTCCTAAATGTGGTTCATTGTTGATACCTAAGAAAGAAAAAAATAAAACAATCATGAGTTGTTCATGTGGTTATAAAAGTAAAGATGTTGAAGACACTAGAATTTCTGAAAAAGTTGAAAAAAAGAAACCGTTAGAAGTAATTGAGAAAGAGGTTGAGGTTCTACCTTTAGTTGATGAAGATTGTCCTAAATGTGGAAATAAGAAAGCAAGATTTTGGACATTGCAGACTAGAGCAGGAGATGAAGCCGAGACTAAATTCTTTAAATGCGAGAACTGTAAACACGTATGGCGAGAGTATAGATAGTAGAGATTAATAATTTTTATATAAGTTCTTTAAGTTTCAAGAGGGATGAGTATAGGAATCTTGCCGAAAACAGTATTAGAAACTGCCGAAACAGAAAATATATTTGTAGTTAAAAATAGACTTAAGATGAGTGCTACTTCTATTGATATTAGAGTTGCAAGATTGTTCAAAAGGAATGATAAACCCGTCAAATTTACAATTGATGATGTTCATTATAATCCTGAAGAAATATTTGAAGAGGTTGAACCGGAAGATGGAATGTGGATACTTAAACCGCATGAAGTTTATGAAGCAGAAACAGTTGAAGATATACATAAAATTAAAGGATTAAGAGCGGAGATTAATTCTAGAAGTAGTTGGGCAAGGTATGGCGTATTTTGTAGTGCTGATTGGGTTGAAGGGCTCAGACCGCATCATGAATTTCATGGAAAGATAAGGTTTTCTCTAAGGACATTTGAAACAACAGTTGCCATGAAAGTGGGTGAAGCACCTGCGCAAATACGGTGCATGTATTTGGATGCGTTTGCTTTGGATCACAATATACTCAATCAATTAAAAAAAGAAAATCAAATTGCTGAAGGTGCGTCACTCGATAGACAAGGATTTACATTAACAATGGATGATAAAGTACACGTGTATAAGAGTGGAGTGTTAGGAACTAAACAAAGTATTGAAGATTGTTTTGAGACAATAGATATAAAAAAAGGTTTGATACTTGAACCAAGAACATTCTATATTGCTTCCAGTAGAGAGATAGTTAAAATTCCTTGCGAATTTATAGGGTATGTTAATTCTACAGATTCGTATATACCCCAGTTACCTCATCAAACAGGACCTGTAGGGATTTGCGGTAGTCAATGGTTACACGCTAGCGCTCCATGGGTTGATCCTTATCCTGTTTTTCATGGAAAACTTACTTTTGAGAATTGGACACAAAGACGAATGAGAATTGAGCCAGGAATGAGATTGACAGAATTGCAACTTAAGCCTTTACTAGTTCCTTACGAGCATGAAGCGCAACTTACTTCAAGGTACAAAGGTCAGAACCAAGCACAGATAAGTAAAGGACATTTAGATAAAGATAGATATAAATAGGCAGGATTTAATATAAGTACATATGGACATAAGTAACTACATAAAAAATAACAAGCTCAAAATCATAGTTAAAACTAATTCTCCAAAGACTGAGATTGCGGGTTATAATGAAACTAGAAAGGCGTTAAAAGTTAATGTTAATGCAGTTCCTGAAAATAATAAAGCAAATATTGAAATTTTAAAATTTTTTAAGAAAATGTTAAAGAAGCAAGTGAAAATGTTTTCAGGTTTCAAAAATAGAGAAAAGGTTATTGAGATATTTGATTAATAATTTCTTTGATTTTTGTTTTAAGTTCTTCTAAGGTTCCAGAATTTTCAATATTGAAATTTGCTAATTTCATGCACGCAGAGATGTTTTGTTTAGTTTCATCATCAGAATGCATCTCTCTTTCTTCATCTTTTACGAATCGTTCAAAGGATACAAAGTCACTTGATTGTTTTCGTTCAGTAATTCGCGTGTATCTGAGTTCTTGATTTGCATCAAGAGCTAAAAGATAGAATTGTTCCTGAGCTTTTAACCATTTAACCTCCCCAGGAGTTCTAAGGCTCTCAATAACACAGTTAGCGGTTTCTGCCTTTGCTCTGACGTATAATTGTTGAGCAATATATGAAGGACCATGTTTTGCCCTTAAATCGTTACCTACAAGTACCATCGAATCTCTGTTATCGGGAAGATCACGCCTCGACATCTCTTCCTGTAGAAATGCTCTTGCAGAATAATGTTTGAAACCTAGTTCTTTAAGATATTGTACTGTTTCTGTTTTTCCTGCACCGTGGGTGCCAGTGATTCCAATTATCATTCATCAAACTTCCTTTCGTTTCCCCTATAATCCATGGCGTCTATTTTGGAACTAGGTCGAGGAATGTAAACCATTTCAATCCCTGCCTCGTTAAAGAATTGTTCAAAATCATTTTCTTTTCTAGCTGAACAAGTCACATATTTTTTTATCTTGGCATTAACAAGCATCCTGGCGCACATTATACAAGGGGTATGTGTAGCGTAAATTATTGCATCTTTTATGTTAATTCCGTTAACGGCTGCGTGAATTATTATGTTCTGTTCAGAATGGACAGCTCTGCACATATGTTTATCTTTACCAGAAGGAATGTTTAGTTCATCTCTTAAACAGGAATCGAGTTCCAGACAATCTTTTGCACCGGATACTGCGCCATTGTAAGCAGTAACTAAAATTCTTTTATTTTTCACAGCAATCGCGCCAACTTTCCTTCTTAAACAAGTTGAACGTTCAGATACAAGTAAAGCAATCTTTAAAAAGTATTCATTCCATGAAGTTCTTTGAATCATACAAAAATGAAGGAAGTAATAGTTTAAGAATTTTTTGATTTGGGCAGGTCATAAGGATTTCCTTTAACACCTAAAAGTTCTTGGATATAGGGCCAAACAGTTCTTAAAACCTCTTCAGGTTTTTTGGTCGCATCAACATATACAATATTCTCATGAGGTAATAAAGATTTTAGAGCTTTATATCCCTCTCGAACTTTCTTATGAAACTCAAAACCTGCAGCCTCAATTCTATCAAGTTGAAGACCTCCCCCTCCAGCTCTTTTTAAACCAGTTTCAGGAGGCACATCTAAAATAAAAACTAAATCAGGAGTTATTCCGTAAAGTGATATCTCATTAAGTGCGATCACTTTTTCCATACCTAATCCGCGAGCAAATCCTTGATAAACAATTGAAGAATGGTAATCTCTATCTGTAATTATTATTTCTCCCGCTTCAAGTGCAGGTTTAACGATGTTAAGATTCTTATGAGCTCTTGCAGCAAGCATGAGATAAAGTTCCGCTTCATCTCCCAAATCATCAATATGAGGGTCAAGAAGAATTTGTCTTACCATATCTGCAACCGCTGTTCCTCCAGGTTCCCTAGTGCATACTATGGGATAATTGATTAATCCTAAATAATCCTTAATTAAATTAATAATAGTGCTCTTGCCGCCACCTTCAGGACCTTCAAAGGTAATCAATTTTCCAGTTTTAGAACAAATGTTATTTTCTAATGTCTCTTCTAATGTTTCAGTCATAGAAATAAAGAATATTTTTCGTATTTATATTCTTTTTTGTGATGTGTAATGTATATATAACAACATAAATAATAGTTACCATTAATTTATAAGTAAGATTTTAAAAGAACTTATTGAAAAAATGAATTTTTTCAGAAATTAAAAAATTTAATCCCCTTCACTAAAAAATTCTCCGAGTTTTCTACACTTTTTCTGGTCATTGTAGCTGACATTTTTCACTTTTTCCTCTTTCATAATAAATCACCTCTTTTCTAAATTTTAGAAGATTTTTAATCTTAATAAACATTTT
>JAYENX010000047.1:0-9453 GCA_034722435.1 Nanobdellota archaeon
AAAACCACAACATTTTTAATCTTAAATATAATTAATTTCAATATGTTCGTTAAACTTATGGATATTTTTGGAACAAAGACAAGAGCTTTAGAGATGTATGCAGTGTTTAAAGATGTAAAACCTGTTGCAAGATTGGGTTTTTATCCTGACGAGTTTGAGGCAGTTGCACAGTTCTGTGAAAAAAATGGGCTCACATTACAATGGAGCATCTTTAAAGTTATTCTGACTGATAAGTATAAAGGTTATTCTGATAGAGGTGAGAAAGTTTCAATAAACGATCCTAATGAAGGTATGCGGTTTGGATATATTTCAAAAGATCCTAAAAAAGCTGCCCAAGCAAAATATTTTGAAGAGGTTGGAGACAGATATAACCTCGGTTTAACTTTAGGTTATCCGTTATGCTGTATTGAATTTTTTGAAAAGAATTATCCAGAGAGAAGTCAGCTCGATAATGATTATACAGAACCGTCGTTTCATAATTCGCATGGAAATTTCCCTTTTGTTAATAACATTCTAATGAGGAAAAGAGATACAACTTTATTGTTCCATTTCCCTTGCTCGTTTCAGTGTCCTGAAAGTGCAAAGATGGGTATGAAACATCTTGAACTTTTAAAAGAAGCAGATTCTGAGCTTGCAATTAAATATGAACAAAGGTTAAAAAATTGGTTCGAGTATTCTGATAAAGATATTGAATTTAGTTAGTTCTAATTAAAAATATGTTAATAGCACAATCTTTAAAAAAGAAAATATAGTTCTAATAATATATGTCGCTTAAAAAGATAATAGTTACAGGGTTAGTTGCAGCAGGACTTATAGTGGCAGGGTATAATTTACACCCAGACACTAAAGTAGATACTCCAAAAATTGACCGCGCATATACAGTTGCCAGCATTATAAAAAATTCTCAGAAAACTAAAGTTTTTGATATTGAAGATAGAAAAGTTTACAGCATAGCTAAACATAAAAACCCAAAAAGTGAAGATGTTAAACAATTCAGTGGAACTACATTGGTTGCTTATTATGATTATAAACCTCAAGGGATATCTAAAAATGATTTTCTAGCACTGCAATGGGTAGATAAACAAACAAAATACTATTCTTGGAGAGAGCATTATAAAGGAGTTAATACTTGGCATGGAAAGACGACGAAACTTCAAAAAGTTAAACTTGGTGAACCCGACATAGATTTGGAAATAAATGTTAAAAAGAATTCAATATATTATACTTATTTTGAAAAAGATTTCAAAGCAAGATCTGTAAAATACGATAAAGAAAAAATAGAGACTAGGAACTTAGATAAAAAAGGACATGAGCAGTTAATGAATTGTTTTATGCAATACCTTAACAGAATAAATTAAAGACCTAATGCCCTATCAATCTCAGTGGCTATTTCTTTTAAGTCTTCAGTGGTACGCAGAATATCTTTCTGAAGTTCTTCAACTAAAGTTTGCAGGTTATCAACTCGAAGAATATACTTATTCTTATACTGAATGATGATGCCTGCCTCGATAAGTTTGTGAAGATGGTGAACTACAGTACCCCTACTCAAACTAAGACGAGTTGCAAGTTCATCAGATGTTATAGGTTGCTTTTGCTTGGCAGCTTTAAGAAGTTCAATGAATATCCTGAAACAACTCTTATCTTTATCCCTTAAACCAAACAAACCAAGAGCAGAACCAAAATATTGTAAGTCGTTATTCACATTATGACCAGAAGGTTTCCTTATCCTAACAATAGTTATTTTGTGGGAATTTATGATCATAATATATTAATAACACTCAGATTTATAAACTTTTTCCGAAACATTTAAATACTTCTAGTTCAACTAAGGTTAACTATGTTGACCTTAAGTCAACAAGAAGGTGCGTTTAATGAAAAATAAAAAACAAGATAAAAAAGAAAAAAAGGCTGTTGAAGAAGCAATAAAAGAAATTTTAGATGAAGTAGAAGCAGTAAAAGAAGTTGAAAGTAATTCACCAATTAAGTCTAAAGAGCAAGAATTAACAAATACATTACAAAGATTACAAGCAGAATTTGATAATTATAGAAAAAGAGTTGACAAAGAAAAACAAGACTTTGCAAAATATGCCAATAAAGAACTTGTTCAACAATTACTTCCAGTCGTTGATAATTTTGAACTCGCGTTAAAGAACCAAAACTGCGATAAAGAATTTGTCAAAGGAGTAGAGTTAATATTCAGCCAGTTTCATCAAGTGTTAGAGGATCAAGGACTTCAGAAAATTAAGGCAGAAGGTAAATTTAATCCGTACACACAAGAAGCACTTTTAGCAGAAGAGTCTGATGAAGAAGATGGAACAGTCCTAGAAGTTTTACAACAAGGGTATAAAATTAACGACGAAGTAATCAGACATGCAAAAGTTAAAGTGGCTAAAAATAATAAATAAATTATTAAAATTAATTTATAAATTTTTATAAAAAAAATAAGCAAAAAATGATAAGTAAAGATACTTCAGTTGAGAAAATAATGAAAATGGCAGAACCGTGCGAACAGTGCGGAAAATGTTGCACTTACGGTAGTGGTTGTTTAATTAATGAAGATGTACAAAAAATGGCAAGTTTTATGAATATAACCGAAGAAGAACTCAAAAATGATTATCTCGAAGAGGTTGAAATATTTAATACTAAATTATTAAGACCAAAATTCAAAAAACCGTATGGACGGTGCGTGTTTTTAGATGCAGATAATACTTGCAAGATTCATGAAGCGAAACCTTTGCAATGTAAACTATGCAATCCGTGTTCGGGCGTTGGCGAGGAATTAAGCGAATGGTTTAAGCTTAACTTTTGCGTCAACACCAGCAATGCAGAATCAATCAGGCAATGGGCGATATACTTAGAAGATAATAAAACAATCCAAGGAGGAGAACTTAAAGATCTAGTTCCTAATAATGAGAGATTGAAAAAGATATTAAGTTTTGAGGAGTTATAAAATGAATAAAACCGTAGCTGCAATCATTGTGAAAGAGAATGAGATTCTTCTAGAGAAAAGAGCGATTGAACCTTTCAAAGGTTTATGGGTTCTTCCAGGCGGACACGCAAATAAAGATGAAGATGTAGAAAAAGCAGTTATTCGAGAAGTTCATGAAGAAACAGGTTTAGAATTTTTTAATATTAATTTTGTAAAGCAGTTCCCCGAACAATTCCCCGAGATTAAATGGCAAGGAATAGTTTATGTGTTTGTGGGTGATGCGAAAGGAGACCTTAAAATGGATAAAGAAAGTTCAGAATTAAGATTCATACATTTAGAGGAGATTGACCAACTGGAAATGGGTTTTGATCATAAGAAGATAATCAAAGAGGTGTTACTTTAATGCAAAAACAAAAAATGATGTTGAAAGCAGAAGGAATATTGAAATATTTTTTAGGAGGGTCTGAAAAGATTGAGACACTCATAATGTGTAAACCTAATAATGTTAATCTTGTATGTTACGATCAGAGCCTGTATGAAGCAGTAGGCTCTTTGAACATAGAAGAAAAAGATGATGCCATCAGGAAACTTACTAAGTTTTTGGAAAATGTTGAAATAGTATCTTTTAAAGAAAAAACAAAGAAAGAAAGGAAAATACTCAAACAAGAAAGAGTAGATGAATTAAGAACTCAAACTGGTGATAATCATGGAGAAAAAAAGAATTAATCTTTCAATAAATGACGGGAATGCATTTTTTGCGCATGAAGTTTCGATAAATTTTAACCCGTTACAATTTATACTCGATTTTAAGAATGTAACTCCAAGAATTGATCCACGGAGTAAAGAAAGAAACACCTTATGTATGGTTCATAATGTTGTAATGATTGATCCATTTCATGCTAAACAAGTACATGATTTACTAGGAGAAGTAGTTAAAAAATATGAAAAGGAATTTGGAAAGATCGAGAAGCCAAAAGCTTTAAAAAAATTAGAGAAAAAAGCTAAGAAAGTTAATAAAGACGTGAAGAGCGATGATAAAAAGAAAACAACTCGTGAGACTCCCACTTATTTGGGCTAAATGTCCAGATTAAAAAAGAGGTTGAGATTTGAACAAATTAAACTAATAGATAGATGATAATAAGTCATCAGGAGGATTAAAAAATGACAAAAGTAAACAAAAATAAAATATCTTTGAACTTCAGAGATTCAATAAATATTAAGAAAGGTGATATGAATGTCTAAAGCAATAGGAATTGATCTCGGTACAACATTTTCAGCGGTAGCAGTAATGGAGGGCGGTAAAGCCACGATTATTCCCAGTGCAGAAGGTGGAAGAACAGTGCCTAGTGTAGTACATATTAAAGGTACTGAAAGAATGGTGGGACAGATTGCAAGAAACCAAGCAATAACTCATCCAGAGAATACAATTAGAAGCATAAAACGGCACATGGGCGAAGATTTTAAAGTATCTATTGAAGGAAAAGATTATTCACCTCAAGAAATATCTGCAATGATACTACAAAAATTAAAGACTGATGCCGAGGCTTATCTAGGTACAAAAGTGACTGATGCGGTAATCACAGTACCAGCATATTTCACAGATAGTCAAAGACAAGCAACAAAGGATGCAGGCAAGGTTGCGGGTTTAAACGTGTTAAGACTTATTAACGAACCAACTGCAGCGTCACTTGCTTATGGTCTTGATAAAGGCGAAGAGCACACAATTTTAGTATTTGATTTCGGCGGAGGAACATTTGACATATCAATTTTAGAGTTGGGCGATGGAGTTTTTGAAGTTAAATCTACAAATGGAGATAACCTTCTTGGTGGAGACGATGTTGATGATTTAATCATCGATTGGATGGCTAATGGTTTTAAAAAACAGTATGGTATTGATTTAAGAGAAGATAAGATGGCTCACCAACGTCTTAAAGAGGCTGCAGAAAAAGCAAAGATTGAACTTAGTTCAAAAACAAACACAACCATCAACATACCGTTTGTAACAGCAGACTCAGCAGGACCTAAACATCTCAACATGGAACTTTCAAGAGCAGAATTTGAAAAGTTGATAGACAATATCATCGACAGACTTAAAGGACCTACAGAACAAGCATTGAAAGATGCTAAGATGACCTCTGCAGATATCAACAAAGTTATATTCGTAGGAGGTTCAACAAGAATACCCGCAGTTCAAAAGTTAGTAGAAGATATAACAGGAAAAACTGGCGATAAAAGTGTTAATCCTGATGAAGCAGTTGCTTTAGGAGCAGCAATCCAGGCAGGAGTTCTTAAAGGAGAAGTTAAAGATGTTCTTCTTTTAGATGTTACACCCCTTAGTTTAGGGATTGAAACTCTGGGAGGAGTATTTACTAAGTTGATTGAAAAAAACACTACAATCCCTTCCAAGAAAAGTCAAGTGTTTTCAACTGCGGCAGATAACCAGCCAGCTGTAACGATAAGGATAGCTCAAGGAGAAAGATCCATGTTTGTTGATAATAAAGTTCTTGGCCAGTTTGATCTTGTAGGTATACCAGCCGCACCAAGAGGAATTCCTCAGATTGAAGTTACATTTGATCTTGATGCGAACGGTATCTTGAACGTATCTGCAAAGGATAAAGGGACTAACAAGGAACAAAAAATTACAATAACTGCGTCTTCAAACCTTACAGATGAGGAGATTGAAAAGATGAAGAAAGATGCTGAGGCGCATGCTGCGGATGATAAGATAAAACAAGAAGAAGCAGAAACTATGAACCAAGCAGATTCGTTTATCTTTACAACAGAGAAAACAATGAAAGACATGGAAGGTAAAGTTGATAAGGCAAAGCTCGACCCTCTTAAAAAGCACACTGAAGAGCTTAAGAAATTGATGGAAACTAAGGATATTCCAAAGATTAAAGCTAAGCTTGAAGAACTACAAAAGCTTGCTCAAGAAGCTGCAACAGAGCTTTACCAGAAAACGGCAGAAGAAGAACAGAAAAAGGCTGCAGAGAAAGGTAAATCGGATGGTAAAGATGAAAATGTAGTGGATGCAGAGTTCAAAGAGGAAGACAAAAAAGAAGATAAGAAAGAAGACAAAAAAGATGAACAAAAGGAAGATAAAAAGTAAACCTTTTTATTTTCATCTTATTTTTTTATCTTTTATTGAATAAATATGGACTATAGCCTAATAACCGGGATAATTGCGTTTGTAATTAGTTATTATACCATTAGACACTTTCTTTTCAAGAAAATGAATCGAGAAGTTAAATACGAAAGAGAGTTGACAGAGATATTAAATAAGGACGATTACAAAGTCAAAGGAAGGTTCGAGTAAAATGAATCTTCCAAGTAAAGACGAATGTTTCGAATTATTAAAAGAATGGCATGTACCCAATCACGTTATGAAGCACATCTTAAAAGTAAATAAAGTGGCAGTGTTCTTAGGTGAAAAGTTTAAAGAAAAAGGTTATAATGTAAATATAGATTTACTTGATAGAGCAAGTCTGTTGCATGACATACTAAGAGTTTGTAATTTCAAAAAAATAGATCCTGAAAATTTTGAGCAAGAGATTACAGAAGAAGATATGAAAATATGGGAAAAAGTAATAAATGAATATGGCGATATTCACCATGCAAAGGCAGGATACAAATTATTGAAAAAGGATTATCCAGAGGTTGCCAATCTTGTCAAAAAACATAATTATAAAATAATACTTGATAAGAATAATTGTCCAAAGACATTGAACGAAAAAATAATGTTTTATTCAGATAAAAGAGTCATGCATGATCAAGTTGTTATGCTAAAAGATAGGGCTGACGATGGACATAAAAGAAATCCTCACCTACATGATTCGAACGAGACGGAAAAAGCAGATATACTTATAAGAAAGCTTGAAGAAGAATTATTTTCAAAGCTAGATATCGATCCAAAGAACTTATTAAAACTTAATGACGATGACGATACCAACTGAAGAAGAATGTATGAAATTGCTAAATGAGTATAACCCTAAACTCATAAACCACAGCGTTTTTATGAAAGATGTTGCTCTTAAAATTGCAAACATTATTGAGAGAAGAGGGTTACAAGTTAATAAGGACTTGCTTATAGCAGGTGCTTTACTGCACGACATTAAAAAAAGCAGTGGCGATGACAAACATAATATTTTAGGAAAAGAATTTGTTGAAGAGAAAGGTTATCCTGAAGTTGGAGGAATTATTGAGACTCATTTTTTTGGGACTAATCCTGAGACAACCGAAGAAAAAATTGTTTTTTATGCTGATAAAAGAGTTAACCCGGGAAGCGTTTTAGTTAGTGTTCAGAAAAGAATGGATTATCTGGTAGATATGTATAATATTGAAGAAGAAAAAGTTCAGCCTTGGCTTAATCAAGTGCAAGAGATAGAAAAAGAATTGTTTGGTGAAAATGGCGAAAGATTATTATGATACACTAGGAGTGGGAAAAGACGCTTCTAAAGAAGAGATTAAGAAAGCGTACAAGAAACTAGCTAAAAAGTATCATCCTGACATCAATAAAGAGGAAGGTTCTAGTGATAAGTTTAAAGAAATTAATGAAGCAGCAGCAGTTCTGAGTGATGAACAAAAAAGAAAGCAGTATGATCAGTTCGGGAGTGCAGATTTCCAAGGTTTCCAAGGGTTTGACTTTTCTGAAATGTTCGGAGGAGGATCATCAGGAGGAGGTTTTGGAAGTTTCGATTTCGGCGACATATTTGACCAGGTTTTTGGTGGAAGTAGAAGACGAAGGGGTGGAGCTAGCAGAGGTTCAGATTTAAGGTACGATATTGAGATTACTCTTGAAGAAGCTGCATTCGGTACTACACATAATATAGTGATACCAAGATTTGAAACTTGTAGTAAATGTGAAGGTACGGGTGCAAAATCTAAATCAGATATTAAAACATGCACAGAATGTAACGGATCAGGATATGTAAAAAGAACACAAAGAACTCCTTTCGGAATGTTTGCAACAACTTCTAGCTGTCCAAGGTGTGGAGGAGAAGGTAAGGTAATTAAAGATTTATGCGAATATTGTGATGGAGCAGGAAAAGTTAAGAAGAAGAAAAAAATTGAAGTCAAAATACCTGCCGGTGTTGAGACAGGTTCAAGATTAAGAATTTCTGGAGAGGGTGAAGCAGGTGAGAAAGGCGGACCACCAGGAGATCTCTATATAGTTATACATGTTGAAGAACATGACATTTTCGTGAGAGATGGTAATGATATATATATTGAAGTTTCTATTTCATATACTCAAGCAACTTTAGGAGACGAGATTGAGGTTCCTACATTAAAAGGAGATGCTAAACTTAAGATTCCTTCAGGAACTCAGCCTGGAACTGTTTTTAGAATGAGGGGTAAAGGTATTAAAAGTTTAAGAGGTTTTGGAACAGGAGATGAAAAAGTAAGAGTTCAAGTCAATGTTCCTAAGAAACTTAACAAGAAACAAAAAGAATTAATACAAAAATTGCATGAAGAGTTCGGTGGTAAGATTAAAAAGAAGAAAAAACTGTTTGGATAAATATACTCTAAATTATACAGTAAGCATAACAACAAACCAAAAATATATCTTGAAAAATACTTTTTCTACTACTATAAAGTTTAAATACTAAAACAGGTTTGAGTATTTGAAGATAGTAATAAAATTCAAGAGATAAAAAGGTGTGAGGGGATTTTGATGAAGAAATTATATATGATATTCGCATGTTTGGTTATAGCTTTGTTTATTCTAAGTGCTTGTAAACCAAATATTGATGTTGAGGAAGGAAGTTATTCAGTTATTGAAGAAGAAGGTGCTTCAGAAGATATTTTCGAAGAGTTAGATAATATAGATGAAGAGTTAGATAATGATGTTGAAGAAGATTTAGATGTTGTAATCGAAGAACCTGAAGAAGAAAAAGAAGAGGAAGTAGTTGTAGAAGATAAAGTGATTGAAGAGAAAGAAGAAGTGGTTGAAGAAGAGAAGGAAGATGAACCAGAAACAACAACTAAGACTGAATCAGGTGTTTATAAAGTTACAGTTAACGAAGGCGAACTTGTAAAAGTTGAATTAAATGCTAAGGATCCAGATGGAGACGCATTACAGTTTTCGTATGAGAAACCTTTAGATGTAGAGGGTAAATGGCAGACTGCAATGGGTGACGATGGCAAATATTATACAACAGTTATTGTTAGTGATGGAACAAACAATGTTGAAGTTGATGTACTAATCGAAGTACTTAGCGTTAATGAAGATCCTGTGCTTGCAAAACTCAGCGATATTGTCGTAGAGGAAGGAGAAACTGTAAAAATCAGAGCAGATGCAACCGATGCAGATGGAGATGATTTAACGTTTAGCTATTCAGGATGGATGAAATCTAATACTTATAAAACTGGATATGACGATGCAGGAGTTCATAAAGTAACAGTAACTGTATCAGATGTAATGGGTGCAGAAGATAGTCAAACAATATCTGTAACTGTTAAAGACGTTAACAGAGCTCCAGTCATAAGTGGACTTGAATAGAATTTTTTAATTTATTTATTTTTTT
>JAYENX010000048.1:0-2100 GCA_034722435.1 Nanobdellota archaeon
AATGGTGCGGTTCATTTATCTCCTCCACAAAAAGATGCAATGAATCTTTATTATAAGAACTATGGTGTGAATTGGATTGAGGCTATCATTTTAGATAAACCTTTGAATGTTGACTTTCATGAAGCGACTCTTGCAGTAGTTAAACGTAAGTTATTATCTTTACTAGATCTTGAGTTTACAGATAAACTCTTTTGTAGAGGGGTATTTGATATGGCTGCTGGTGAGTCAACTATTTCAGCAATTTGTTCTGAACTTGAAATGGCAAAAACTGTAATAATAGATACTTCTAATTTTTCAGGGTCTGTTGAGATTTTGGTTGGTTCAATAATTGTTTCAGAAATTTTTAGTAAATATAAACATTTTAAGATTACTGGGGAGTTGAAAGATAAACCTGTTATATCTGTAGTTATTGAGGAAGCACCGCGTGTTTTAGGTAAGGAAGTGCTTGAAACAGGTCCTAATATTTTTTCAACAATTGCGAGAGAAGGGCGTAAGTTTAAGGTTGGTTTGACAGCTATAACTCAGTTACCTTCTTTGATTCCAAGACAAATATTGGCAAATATGAATACTAAAATTATTTTAGGAATTGAGATGGCGCCTGAGCGGCAAGCCATAATTGAAAGTGCAAGTCAAGATCTTAGTACTGATAGTAGAAATATTGCTTCATTAGATAAAGGTGAGGCAATTATAACTTCGAATTTTGCGAGGTTTGCAACTCCTGTTAAAATTCCTTTATTTGAAGATTATGTGAAATCTACGAAGGGAGATGAACGTTGTCATAGTTTTTCAGGAGTTAAATTATGAAACAAAATAAATTATTGGTTTTTAAGTTTTGTTTTGAGGTGTCTTTAAAATGAAATTTGCACATTTAGCAGATTGTCATATTGGTTCGTGGCGTGATCCAAGGTTGAGGGATGCATCTACAAAGGCTTTTTTGAAGGCCATGGATCTTTGTGTAGATAAAAATGTTGATTTTGTTTTGATATCTGGTGATCTTTTTAATACGTCTTTACCTTCCATTGATAGACTTAAAGAGGTGGTTATTAAATTAAGGGATTTGAAAGATAAAGATATGCCTGTGTATGTAATTCCTGGTAGTCATGATTTTTCTCCATCTGGTAAAACTATGCTTGATGTACTTGAGGAAGCAAGGCTTTTTGTTAATGTTGTAAAAGGTGAAGTTGTTGACGGTAAGCTTAAGTTAAAGTTTACAATTGATGATAAGACTGGCGCAAAAATAACTGGCATGCTTGGAAAGAAAGGGATGTTAGAGAAAACGTTTTATGAAAATCTTTCGAAGGATAATTTAGAGTCTGAAGAAGGGTATAAGATATTCATGTTTCATACTGCTATATCTGAGCTTAAACCTAAGGAGCTTGAAAAAATGGATTCTTCGCCTTTATCTTTGCTTCCTAGAGGATTTGATTATTATGCTGGAGGGCATGTACATATTATTGATGATAAATCTTTGGATGGATATAAACGAGTAGTTTATCCTGGTGCATTATTTCCTAATAATTTCGCAGAGCTTGAGAAGTTTGGTAATGGTGGATTTTATTTAGTGGAAGATGATGTACTTACTTATGAACCTGTTGTAATACATAATGTTTTTAGTATTTCTGTAGATTGTAATCATAAAGCTCCTGAACAGATTGAGAATGAAATTCAGGCACAAATACGGAATCAAGAATTTGTTAATACTATCGTTACAATACGTCTTTATGGTTTGTTAGAATCTGGTAAGTTATCTGATATTAATTTTAAAGATGTCTTTAGTTCAATATATGATAAGTCTGCTTATTTTGTGATGAAAAATACTTCTGGATTAAGAACTTCTGAATTTGAGGAGATTAAAGTTGAGCTTAGAAATGTTGAAGAGTTGGAGACTTCTTTGATAAAAGAACATGCTGGAAAAGTAAATATAGAATTGGATGTTAATTCAGAACTTGGACTCACTAAAAGTTTGATAAATTCTTTAGATAGTGAACGTATGGAAGGCGAGAGAGTTGAAGATTTTAAAGTAAGTCTTAAGAATGAAATAAAGAGTTTGTTAGGACTTAATGATTTTTTTTAAGAGAGATTGTAAAGTTTTTTGTATTA
>JAYENX010000049.1:0-2090 GCA_034722435.1 Nanobdellota archaeon
CTGCAAAGGAATCAATGATGGTTCCAGAATCAGATGAGTCAAATCGAAAATATACTGATGGAAACGCACTTTAAACAGTTCAAGACCAAAAGCTGTACACTCAAGAATTAATTAATTGAATATATCCACTTCAAGAGCTTCAAGAATCTCTTTTTGTATTTCAGTGAGGATGTTAATATGCCTAATCGGGTGCGGATTATTCTCCAACTTTGTGTAATAACAAGTAATCTTCTTCAGTTCTGCTAATGCCTGTTGTGTTGTAATGCTCATCTCTTTTTTTTTCAGTCGATGATCAATGATTTGATAGTGTTGAAGTGCAAGCATACAGGTTGAGACATGGGATTCTATTCTATCGTCCCTTTTATGAAACATAGGTCCTACGATAATATGTTTATAATTATAAGCATTAGACTTGAGAATTTGGAAATTTTTCTCAACTTTATCTTTTTGATAAAAGTACTTCAGTACTTCTTTTGGTTCTAACTCTGTTCTGTTTGTAAATATAACATGTTTGCCAAAGTTGTCTTTTTGCTTTTCATAAGCTTCTTCATTCTTGGTTATCGTCCATGTTAACTCGAAGCGATAAGATTTGATAGAAATATCAAAAAGTGGATAAAGTTTCTTGCCTAATTTTTTAAGATCTTTTTTAATCTGCTTAACGTTATTTACTCTCGATTCAAAGGTGTTTTGTGAAATGTCCTTTTTAAATTCATTTAGTTTGCTATTGCAAATAGAAAGATACGCTTCAATTTGACGGTCTAATTTTTCAATCTTATCTTCGTTTGGTTCTTTACTGTAGGCAGTAATTACGAGATGTTCTGTCCCATAAATCTCTGCTTTTTGAGATGTGAAACGTATCTTTTGTTTCTTTCCAGTTTGATTGCATCTTGTGAAAACCTTTCGTAGCTGACGCTTAGGTATACTAAAAAATCGTGGGAAATCATCTTCTATCAGGCCCCCGATATAATCAAATTGTTCTTTTCGAAGAAGCTTAAAATTTTCATCGCCATTCATTCCACGGTCTATAATAAGTGTACTTCTCTTCTCCCAAGCAATAGCCTTCAAACGATCTCTGAGTTGTGGGGCATACTGCTTAATGAATGTTGGATCATTCATGTTGCCAGGATAAGAAGTATAGAAAAAAGGAATTCCACTATGAGCATCACAATTAAGAGATATGTTTACTTGTCTTAAGTCATATCTCTTACGCTTATTGTGTCCTTTCTTCAAAAGCTCAGAATCTTCATTTGTAGAGTAGCTCTCTTGATTTGTAAAATCAAGATAGAGCATATCAAAATTAATCTTCTCCATCAGGAGAAGAGATTTAGCAACATCTTCTTGCACATCATCAATATAACGGTCAAGGAAATCCATAGACCGATATATCTTTTGTTCATCAAGTTCTTCAAGTGGTAAGTCTATGGAATTAACCAGATCACTTGAAGAAAACCACTCTTGGATACGGTATTTCGCAATCGGAGAAATGATTCTATTGAGTACCATGACCAGAATTCTCTTTGCTAGATACTTGTCTTTTGTTCGTTTTGAAATATTATTCTGAAAGATCTTTTCAAACATGAATTGTTTGGATAACTCGTATATGGTCCTTGAAAGACCATATTCATAATGAAATTGCTCTTCTATGAAAAAGAATTGTTGTGATTTTTGAAAATATTCCAACAAGGAATCATAACTGCCAATGAATTTATCTTTAGACTTAGTTGGAATCCCATCCTTTCTTACATTTTCTCCTTGATATATGTACAATTTTTCCTTAATCCGACGAGTAAAATAAAACATAACCATACTATAACCTACAGATATTTAAATGTTTCGAATATAACATGCACATTAATTAACAGAAGTTATAACCTACACTAAAACAAATGAAAAAGCAAAATGATACTTTTATCGACTAAAAAAAGAAGAAAGATAATTTATCTAATGAATGAACTGTTTAAAGTGCGATTTGTGGGTATTCTGCCTAAACTTTTATAACTACCTGGATAATGCCAGATATAGGCTTCATTTATACTTGCAAAGATGGGGTCAAGGACATAATCCCATGAAGTTAGAAGGAAGGAGGCTAT
>JAYENX010000050.1:0-62380 GCA_034722435.1 Nanobdellota archaeon
TTTCCGGTCTTAAGAACTGCATCAACAGAAGCATGCGCAACCTGTGCTGCCAATTTACCTTTAGGAAGTTTCAAATCTTGTCTTACCAAGATTACTTGTTTGTATGCCATATCAAAATTAATATTTAAGGTATTTAAAAATTTAACTGTAAATATTATCAATTATTATAAAAAATCCAAAAAACAAATAGAAATATACAAAATTAATAATTTTATTTTAAATCAAGAAGATACTCATCTTCAGAATCTATAATATTACCAGTTCGTTTAAAGCCTAATTTTTTATACAATGAAATAGCTTTATTATTATTCGCAAGAACACTTAAAACCAAAACATCTAGACCTTTATTAATTGCATCATTAATAATTAACTTAAGAGATTCTTCACCATATCCTTTACATCTATAATCTTCTGCAATCATCATTCGCCAAATCCAAAACCGTTTATCATTAGAAAAATCATCTACTCCATACATGACAAATCCAATCATAACTTCATCTAAATACACTCCATAAATATTCATACCAGGATAAAATTGTACTTGCGCAATAGAAAATAAATTTGAAGTGACATAATTTCTATGATCATCACTAATCTTTAAATTAACAGCATCTTTCCAATTATCTTTATTTATTTTAATAAGTTTAACTACCATTTTTAAATTAAACAATCAAATCAAAATCTATTCATTTCAATAATATCCTTGGTTCAACTAAGTCCGGCATTTTCTCTACAAGATTCAAAGCTTCCAAACTAATTTTACCATAATAAAGTTTCTTGATACTGCCGCCTTTCTTAAAATATTTCTTTAACATAAGATAACCTTTCAAATAGACATGATCTTTTGTGCATCCACCAGGCTGTGAAGTATCAGATATTCCTCGCTTTGCACGCATCGTAATTTTATAAGCAGTCAATCTACTAAAAAACTTAAGCAGATACGTATAAATTTCTGAAAAAGAACATTCAAGCGCCATATTCGTCGCTATTACCCTGCCAGCATACTTTTTTAAAGTCGCATTATCAAGAAGACCCATCCTTTCCTCATTTATCACTGCAAGACCTTCCTCAGTAGCTATATAATTTGGAAAACCTGATGAAAAAAGTTTCAATTCTTGCAAAGCACCATTCTCCGCTCTCAAGACATGCGATCCAATCTCGTGAACAATCAATCTTTTAACATAATTATCAGTAAAATTCTGCCCTCTACGAAGCAACACCGTTTTATCAGAAATATTCACATAAGCAGAACTTCCCAAACCATTTATTTGTTTTATTTTCCACTCTTTAAGTCCATAATCCTCCAAACCACGTTGCAACATCGGTATATACTTATCAGATTTCAATTTCTTCACATCCTTAACAACAGAAAGTTCAATCAAATCTTTTGCTTTCCTTACAAGAGACTGTGTTGGCTTTCCATAAACTCGCATACAATACTTTGTAAATCTTGAAGTACCAATATTTTTAAGCATAGAAATTTTATCAAGATGATGCTTTTTTGCCATCTCAAGAACTTCATGATAAGGTCCGGTAGGAATTTTAAGCTTCTTCAACCGTCTTTTAAGCAAATCCAGACTAAACCTTATCTTTCTATACTTAAACTGCGGATTATATGAAGGATCTGCAAAACATTTCTGTTTCTCAGCCACTGAATTGATAGGGTTAATATACAAAAACGAAAGTTTCTTTGAAGCCCTATCAAGTACATAATCTGCATGTTTAGTCTCTGCATCCATAGAATTATTATATTTCAACCATTTAAAAACCTTCCTTTTCAAAAAAATGTTATGAAAACACATATCCACAAGTAATCACAATCACTTTAAAGAGACAACAGAAAAGAAACATTTATATATTCTAAACCCATAGCTAATTAACATGAACATAAAACAAATAGCAAAACCTGTAATTGTTTTACTTAGTTCAGCTTCTACATCCACTACAACAACAACTGCGTAAGCAGTTCATTTACCCTAAAGTTCTTGCAACCACAATCTCAAGGACTTGATTCAAATATAAAAAAAACAAAACTATATAAAAACCCGAAAAATAACTCAAACAAGGTGATGTACATGAAAATAGAATTCCCTGACGGATCAAAAAAAGAATACAACCAACCAATAACCGGCCTTGACATTGCTAAAGGCATCTCTGAAGGTCTCGCTAGAGTAGCTTTCGCTATCGAAGTAAACGGCTCTATCCAGGATATGAACCGAGAAATCAAAGAAGACGCAAAAATTAAAATCATAACATGGAAAGATGAAGAAGGAATTGAAATTTTCAGACATTCATCTGCCCATTTATTAGCAGAAGCAGTCTTAAGAATATTTCCAAGAGCTAAACCAACTATAGGTCCTGCTGTTGAAGAAGGATTTTATTATGACTTCGCTATGCCTCCACTTAAACCTGAAGATTTAGAAAAAATTGAAGCAGAAATAAAAAAGATAATCAAAGAAAAAAAACCTTTCGAAAGAAAAGAAGTATCTAAAAAGGAAGCTCTTAAACTTTTCAAAGATAATAAGTACAAAATAGAAATGATAAACGCCTTAGAAGAAGGTACAATATCTATCTATCAAATGGGTTCTTTTATCGATTTATGCCGAGGTCCACACGTCCCTAATACAGGATATATCAAAGCTGTAAAGTTAATGAAAATTTCTTCTGCATACTGGAGAGCTGACGCAAAAAACGACTCTCTTCAAAGAATCTACGGAATATCATTCCCTGATAAAAAAGACCTTAAAACACATCTTAACCTTCTTGAAGAAGCAAAAAAACGTGACCATAAAAAGATAGGTAAAGAAATGGAACTTTTCTCAGTTCATCCTGAAGGCCCAGGATTTCCATTTTTCCATCATAAAGGTTTAGTTATCTGGAACAAACTATTAGAGTTATGGAGAGATGAACATAAAAAAGCAGGTTACACTGAACATAAAACCCCTATCATTCTTAACAGAGAATTATGGGAAACATCAGGTCACTGGGAAAACTATAAAGAAAATATGTATAGTTTAAAAATTGATAAACAAGAATTTGCAATAAAACCTATGAACTGCCCAGGAGGCATGCTTTTGTATAAAGAAAAAGTACATTCATACAAAGAACTTCCTATTAGAGCAGGAGAAATAGGTCTTGTTCATAGACACGAAATGTCAGGCGTGCTTAACGGCCTATTAAGAGTAAGAGCATTTCATCAAGACGATGCACATATATTCATGACAATTGACCAAATCAAGGACGAAATTTTGGGCGTAATTAATCTTGTAGATAAAATATACAAAATATTCGATTTAGACTACAATCTAGAACTTTCAACACGTCCAGAAAAGTCAATAGGTACAGATGAACAATGGGAAATTGCAACAACCGAATTACAAGCAGCTCTAGATTCAACCGGAAAAGATTACAAAATAAATGAAGGAGACGGCGCATTTTACGGTCCTAAAATTGACTTCCATATCAAAGATTCTTTAGGAAGAACCTGGCAATGTGCAACAATCCAATTAGACATGTCACTCCCAGAAAGATTTGATCTTAACTATGACGGCCAGGATGGACACAAACATCGGCCAGTAATGATTCATCGTGTTGTATATGGCGCTATCGAAAGATTCCTAGGAATTTTAATAGAACATTACGCAGGTAAATTCCCGTTATGGATATCACCAAACCAGGTTAAGGTATTAACAGTTGCTGACAGGAACAACGACTACGCCATTGAAATAGCAAACAAGCTAAGACAAGAAGATTTCCTTGTAGACACAGATTTCCGTTCAGAATCGATCCCTAAAAAAGTAAGGGATGCACAGATACAAAAATATAACTACATTCTTGTAATTGGCGACAGCGAACAAAAAAACAAAACTGTAAATATCAGAACAAGAGATAACGAAGTACTTGGAGAAGCTAAACTTAACAAACTTATCAAGGACATGAAAAAAGAAGTTCAAGATAAAAATTAACTTTTTTATTTTTCAATTTAAAATATTTTACTTTCAAAAAAGAGGCATAGCGACTTAGGAGGAGAAAAATGGCAGAAGCACTACCGGAAAGAATAATTCCCAAAAAACCAGTTCAGTTTATTCAAGACACAGTTGAAAATATAATTAAAAATAACGCAAAAATTCAACTACATTATGAATTGGGTAATTTCTTAACAGGAATTCTAGGAAACGAACATCTTTATGTTAGGAGTCTTGAAGAACTAACTAACGCCAATCTTGAAGGTCTAAACGAATGCGTTACAGTTATTGAAGACATGAAAAGAAGTCCTAAAAATTATCAAAGCGAACTTAAAAACCTCACAGGATACTGCACAGATTTAATGGAACATTAATTTGTTTCATTAAATTTATAAACACATTAAGTATTAATATATTCTAAAGAAGATAGTTTAAGTTATCAATGACATTTTCAATAAAAAAAGGTTTTAGACAATTTCTTATACGTTTAGGAATATTTGCAATTATTCTATACTTAATTGTTCCAGCGATTATCAATTTTTTTGCAAAAAACAAACAACTAGCATTCATTTATAGAGGAGATTACATAGATATCTTCATAATAAGCGTAGTTATAACATTCACACTTCTAAAAAGACAAGAACTATTAAAAATTAAACCTTATAAAAATAACATCATAGAAACCAGCATATTTACCATCATTTCAGGTTTATTTTTCTATTTACTATACTATAACAAATATTTAATTAATCTTTCATATCTTGCAACCCATTCAAGAACTGTTATAATGTTCACATTTCTATTCTATATTCTTGGAATAATTTTTCTAGGACTTGCAATATTTAACATGAAAATATTTTACAAATTTTTTAATAGTATCATAAGTTCAATAGGAATTTTAATTGTATATATATGCTCAATCTTAATACTCAATTCGCATTGGAGATTTTTCGCAAACCTAATTGCCAAAGGTTCAGCTTTTTTATTACGTTTAACATTTAACAATGTCATACTAGACCTTTCAAAAACTGACCCATTACTAGGTGCTGAACAATTTTCAGTAATTATAGGTTCACCTTGTTCAGGAATCACATCCTTAAGCATGTTCATAGGCCTTTTTCTTTTAATTACGATTATAGATTATAATAAATTAATAAAAAATAAGATATTCCCTTATTTAACAGCAGGCATAATTGGAATGTTTGCAGTAGCCACTCTAAGAGTATACGCTTTAATGGTTGTTGGAATCAAAATTTCACCAGAATACGCTTTAAACGCTTTCCATAACAACGCAGGATGGATATTCTTCATAACATATCTCATCATTTTCTGGTACTTTGTATATCCTAAACTATTTAAAAAGGCAAATAAAAAACCTAAAACAATAAAAACAGCTAAAAAGAAAACAAAAAATAGAAGAAAAAAAAGCAATAGTAAAGCACGTAAGAAGTAATATTTATAAACAAACTCTGTTTCTGTGTACACTATGGTACTTGACAAACTTGGCGGCTCTTTAAAGAATACACTACAAAAAATAGCCAGTTCCATGTTCGTAGATGAAAAATTAGTAAACGAATTAGTTAAAGATATCCAGCGCGCTTTACTTCAATCAGATGTAAATGTTAAACTTGTTTTTGAACTAACAAACTCTATCAAAAAAAGAATCCTAAAAGAAGATACACCTGCGGGACTAACTAAAAAAGAATATTTAATAAATGTAGTATATGAAGAACTAACCCAATTCTTGGGAGCAAAAGCTCACGAAATTAACATAAATAAAAAACCTACAAAAATTATGCTTGTAGGTCTTTTCGGTAACGGTAAAACTACAACAGCTGCTAAACTTGGAAAATATTTTCAAAAACGTCAATCAAAAGTTGCATTAATATCAACCGATACATGGAGACCTGCAGCTTTCGAACAACTTAAACAGCTAGGAGGACAAATCAATGCTGATGTTTTCGGAAACCCTGAACTAAAAGATCCTATTAAAATCTATAAATCTTTTGAACCTAAACTTTCAAAATACGATATAATTATAATTGATACAGCAGGACGTGACGCACTTTCTGATGAACTGATTGAAGAACTTAACAGTATCAACAACGTCGTTCAACCTGACGAAACAATACTTGTAATGGCGGCCGATGTTGGACAAGCAGCACAAAAACAAGCAGAAACATTTGCAGAAACATGCAAAGTATCTGGCGTAATAATAACAAAGCTTGACGGTACTGCTAAAGGTGGTGGCGCATTAACCGCTTGTTCAGTAACTAAAGCTCCAGTCAAATTCATAGGTATAGGCGAGAAAATTGACGACCTTGAAGTTTTTAACCCTGAACGGTTCGTAGGACGACTTCTCGGAATGGGAGATCTTGCTACATTACTTGAAAAAGCTCGAGATGCTATCTCAGAAGAAGATGCTCAAGACCTAGGTAAGAAATTTTTGAAAGGTAAATTCAACCTTCTTGACCTTTACGAACAAATGCGTGCAATGTCAAAAATGGGCCCTCTAGGTAAAATAGTCGAAATGATTCCCGGATTTTCACAACTCAAACTCCCTAAAGATGCTATCAAGGTACAAGAAGGAAAATTAAAAAAATGGCGAAATATAATGGACAGCTGTACAAAAAAAGAACTTGAAGAACCAGAAATAATTTCAAGAAACAGAATTGACAGAATTTCTCGAGGTTCAGGTTGTGGAGCCAGCGAAGTAAGAGAGCTCCTTAAACAACATAAACAAGCAAAAAAGATGTCAAAAATGCTCAAACCAGGCAAAGGAAATAACATGCAACAAATGATGAAAAAGTTCCAAGGTAAATTTCCGGGTAAATAAATTCTAAATAAAATAATAATAAAATTAAATATTATAAGTAATATACTTGTTTTGCTCGAGCTTTATTAAAAGGTCGTGATGCACAAGTTCCAAGGTAAATTTCCAGGTAAATAAATTCTAAATAAAATAATAATAAAATTAAATATTATAAGTAATATACTTGTTTTGCTTAATCAAACAAAAATATATATAAATAAAGAATTCCACATTTAAATTGATATGATAATAGCAGATCTACACATTCACGGAAGACATTCTCAAGCAACTTCTAAAGATATTAATATCCCAAACTTAGAAAAATGGGCAAACATCAAAGGCGTTGACCTTTTAGGAACAGGCGATTTTACACATCCAAAATGGATTGAACACTTAAAAGAAGAACTTACTGATGACGGTTCAGGAATATTAAGAACAAAAACAAACTTTCCATTCTTACTTCAAACAGAAATATCTTTAATATATAGCCAAGACGGTAAAGGACGAAGGATACACAATGTTATACTTGCACCAAACTTTGAAGTCGTACAACAAATAACCGACTACTTATTAACAAAAGGACGGATAGATTATGACGGCAGACCCATTTTCGGAATACCCTGTCCAGAATTTGTTGAAAGTCTAAAAAAGATAAGTAAAAAGATAGAAATTATCCCCGCACATATATGGACACCTTGGTTCTCTCTCTTCGGTTCAAAGTCTGGCTTTGATAGAATCGAAGATTGCTTTAAAGATCAAACAAAACATATCCACGCTTTAGAAACTGGGCTAAGCAGCGACCCGGCAATGAACTGGCGCATCTCAGCTCTTGATAAATATTCACTTATTTCGTCATCAGATCTTCATTCGTTCTGGCCTTGGAGAATTGGGAGAGAAGCCACTTTATTTGACTTAAAAAAGCTTACTTACGACAATATAATAAAAGCGCTCAGAACAAAAAAAGGCCTTGCAGAAACTATTGAAGTCGACCCAAACTACGGAAAGTACCATGTTGACGGTCACAGAAAATGTAATGTTAGATTCACTCCTGAACAAACAAGAAAATTGAGAGGTATCTGTCCAGTATGTAAAAAACCTCTAACCATAGGAGTTCTTTACAGGGTTGAAGAACTAGCAGACAGACCGGAAGGGTTTAAACCAAAAAACGCTAAACCTTTCAGAACGCTCATACCCCTTTCTGAAATACTATCTAAAGTTCTTGGTAGAGCTCTCAATACAAAAACGGTCTGGACAGAATACAACAAACTTCTTACAGAATTTAAAAGCGAAATGAACATCCTACTTAATGTTAACAAGAAATCTCTTACAAAGATTACAAATGAAAAAATTGCAAATATTATTATGAATAACAGAATTGGCCAAATAGAGGTTCAACCAGGTTTTGATGGAGAATACGGAGTCCCTGTATTCAATGATAAAGACAGACAAAAATTCGCTGAAATAGATATAGAAAAAAATAAAAATAATAACCCACAAAAAGGTTTAGATCAATTCTAATTTAAGTCTTTGAACCATCTAACTGCATTACCTACAATTGTAAGTCTAGCAGCCGCTCCAGGTAAAACTGTATATTGATAATCTCCAGGTTCTTCAAAAGTATAAGACCACTTATCTCCAGGTTTTAATAAAGGACTCTCAAAATTTGAAAATCTATCACCCTTTATCCTATACTCACGATCATCCTCACCATCAACATGCTTATTAACCCAAATAATCTCCTGCCCAACTTTTACTTTAGGATTAAAAGGGGTAATCTGTCTCGCAGCCACAATCTCTATCACTACAGGTTCAAGTCCTGCACCATTCCCTTCCTCGACCAAAACTTCAGCAGGCATTTCTTCAATCGGTTCAATAGACCCATCCTTAGCCAATCCAGATTGAGATGTATCCGCATCAGAAACTTTCGCACAACCAATTGCAAACACTAAAAGCAATACCAATATTAACGAAATATATTTCATCTTTATCATCCCTCAACATAGATTTTTCCAGCTCCACCAGGAGAAATCTTAACAGTATATTCACCAACCGCTTCATAAACATGCGAATATTGATCATGAGGACCCATTACTTCGCTCGAGAAAAAATCCTGACTATCACCTACGATGGTCCAAAATTTATCCTTCTTATCCTCTACAGGCTTATTAACAAAAACTACTTCCTGTCCAACTTTCGGCCTTGGCTCTTTGGGATCAAAATAAACACCTTCAAGAATATTAACAATATAAGGCTCATCCGCAGATACTGAAACAACACCTTCATCCTCAATTACATCTCCAGACTCTTCCTCGTCATTATTTTCAACACTAATTTCATCATCACTATCTTCAGTTCCTTCATCATCAACAGTTACAATTTCATCACTATTATCCCCAGATTCACTTACATCTTGATCTACAACTACATCTTCAACTGTATCTTCACTAGCTTCAACTTCGACATTCACATTTGTACTTGCACCAGACATTTCATCATCTAATCCAGATTCAACATCAACATCCTTACTACAACCAAACAAAAACATACTTAATATCAACATAGATATCATAAAATAAACAGTTATTTTCACGTTAAACACCTCATTCTACAATTACTTTACCCGGCTTACCAGGCGAAACAATAAATACATACTCCCCAGGAACTTCATAAACTCTTGACCAAACATCTCCTGGCAAAATTTTTGGACTCTTAAATAGATCCAATTTATCACCTAATATCTGATAAGGAATCCTATCACGATTTCTCCATATAACTTCCTGACCTGCCTTTATAGTCACTTCATCAGGCATAGGCACTGTAGAAAATAAATCAATCACAACCGGTTTCAACTCTTCAACTTCAGGTTGTACAGATTCTTCCGAAACTGGTTCTTCGACCTCAATTTGATTAACTACTGGTTCAACAGTTTCAGAAACACAACTAATAACAAGTATAGAAACAACAAATAATCCAAAAATTAAATACCACCTCATTTTTAAAAAAATAAAATAAAAAAAATTTATTCTACTGTTATTGTTCCTCTTACAAATCCAGCAAATGGACCTGATACCCAGTCATAAACGCCAGCTTCTTCAAATAAATAAGAATACTCATCATCCATATCTAGATTTTCAGAACTATCAACATTTTCTTTAGCTTCATTCTTAATTAAGATCTTATGCTTTGTCTCTCCTTTATTAAGCCAAGTTACAGTAGCACCAGCTTCGATAGTTACGTCAGATTCAGACATTTCGAACTTCTCGATTTCAATTGTTTTTCCTTCCGGAACAACAAGTTCTGGCTCAGCTACAGGCTCTGGTTCGGTAACAACAGGTTCTGTCACTACAGGTTCAGTTTCTACTTCATCTTTTTTACATCCTGTAAGAACACCTGCAATTACTAACAAAGCAACAATAGCCAAAATAGCAATTACATTCCTCGTTTTCATTGTATTTTTCACCTCAAAATTATAAAATTATATACTGTTCAGTGATATCGTATTTAAATAGTTTTTGGTTATCTAGTTGCGAACAATAGTAAGTTATAATAAATTTTAGCAACTAAATATAGAAAGACAAACAAATTATAATTAATTTTTGTCTTTCTTTAATCTCTTCTGTTTCTTAATCTTAGACGTCCTCTTCTTAGATTTCCCTTTTATTTTCTTTTTTACAACCTTTTTATTACCCTTTTTCTTAACAGGTTTCTTAATAACTTTTTTTTTAAACAGTTTTTTAATTTTAATTATCAAATTTTTCTTAACAGGTTTCTTTGCTCTTTTCTTTTTCACTACCGATTCCTTTATTATCTTTTTCTTAGTTGCCTTATTCTTCACTACTTTTTTCTTCTTAACACTTTTTTTATTTTTCACTTTAGGTTTCATATTTTTCTTAACTTTATTCACTACTTTCACTTTCTTAACAGATTTCTTTTTTACAACCTTTTTATTACTCTTTTTCTTAACAGCACGTTTAATAACCCTTACATTAACAGCTTTCTTTACAGGTATTTTGATAGTCTCAGCAAAAACCAAACCACAATCTCTACATACTAAAGCTGAATTATATTTACTATAGAACAAGTCCATGCTACCGCATTCAGGACACTCCTTCACCTCTTTAAGATTCATACTATCACCTTTTTTCTAATTTTTTCAGGATAGACTCAAAACCTTTCCAATCCAAAGCCTCTTTCAAGACCTCAATAATATTTACAACAGGTATAATCTTTATCTTTTTTAATTTATCAGCAGGAATAACTATATCTTTTATATTAGATTTAGGAACAATAACTTTCTTTATACCTGTTTCGATTGCTGCTTCCACTTTACTACTAACTCCACCAACTGGCAAAACCTCGCCCCTTACAGATAAACTACCTGTCATTGCAGTATCCTGTTTTACAGGTACATTTTTAAGAGCAGATATTATCGAAGTTGCAACCGCTATTGAAGCAGAATCGCCTTCAACACCTTCATACGTTTGAAGAAACTGCACATAAATATCATACTTCTCTTTTATATCATCACCAAAATTTTTCTTAATTATAGCAGCAACATTCTTAACAGCCTCTTTCGCAATTTCCCCAAGTTTACCTGTAGCAACAATCTCTTTCTCTTTACCACCAGGAGTAACCTGACTTTCTATTGGCAATATAATACCTGAATAACTATTATCACCACCAATAACAGCTAGACCATTAACCCTACCAACTTTCTGTCCAGATGTAACAATCACTTCATACTCTTTCTTTCTATCAATATACTTATCAGCTATTTGTTTCTCTAAAGTACGCGCTATTTTCTTAGCATCCCTAACATGTTTAGCTTTGACCAACTTAGAACCATCTTCCATTGCCAAATCTCCAGCAGCCCTCACTAAACCACCAAGCTCACGTAATCTTAAAGTAAGATGGTCCTTACGATTAGCCATCTTTCGCGCCTCTTCAATTATGGCATTAACGGCATCTTTAGCAAAATGCGGAATCTTCTTATCCTTTACAATTTCTTGCGCTACAAATATCGCAATTTTATCACGGTTATCAGGAGTATCAGGCATCGTATCATTCATATAAATTTCATATCCATACCCTCTAATTCTACTTCTCAAAGCTGGATGCATTTTCTTAATAGTCTCCATATTACCAGCTGCAACTAAAATAAAATTACAAGGCACTGCCTCAGTCCTTACCATAGCACCAGCACTTCTTTCTGATTGACCAGTTATAGGATACTTACCTTCTTGTAAAGAAGTCAACAATTCTTGTTGAGTATGCGGCGCAAGCGTAGCAATCTCATCAACAAAAAGTACACCCATGTGCCCTTTATGTATCATACCTGCCACCACTCTTTCATTAGCCGGAGTTCCTAAACCTCCTGATTGAAACGGATCGTGTAATACATCCCCTAAAAGAGCACCTGCATGAGCTCCTGTTGCATCAAAGAACGGTGCTTGTTTTTTCCCAAAATTATCAACTATAGTCTTTGGCGGATTAACTTTACCAGGTCCAACAGTCGGCTTTCTATAAAATACATTAACAAATATTACAAATGCAACTAAAAACATCATACCTCCGATAAAGAAAGCTGCAAACATAACATCTGATTTATAATAATATCTTGCCCACCACGGAACAATCATAGCCAATATTACAAAAAATAACATAATATAATTTTGATTCTTAAAACTTGAAATATTCTGAGCCTTTGCTTTTGAAACCAGATCACGACCTTGCCCAGCTGGCACTGTCCTTACCAAAGGCTGATTCTCATCATTAGGATTTGTAAAAGAAAGTATATCTACTAATTTTTCTTTAGGAAGAAGTTCTGCTAATGCCAATCCAAGC
This sequence comes from Nanobdellota archaeon, assembly GCA_034722435.1. Classification (GTDB taxonomy): domain Archaea; phylum Nanobdellota; class Nanobdellia; order Woesearchaeales; family JAHWHD01; genus JAHWHD01. Next base: position 12,622 of record JAYENX010000050.1, read on the forward strand.
ATACTTTTACCTGTGCCAGGTTCACCAATTAATAACACGTGCCTTCTCTGTTTTGCAGATTTTCTAATTACATCAACAGCACTATCCTGACCCATTACCTGGTCTACAATCTTCTTACTAACAGAAATGTCTTTTGTTGAAGAATATTTTAACACCATCCAAATCAATTAGAAGTTTTTGATTTATATAGTTTACTATCCTCATTTATATTAACCCAAAACTCTAAACATTCAAATAAAAAAATCACCAAACATTTAAATACTGTTTAAATATAAATACTACAATGGCAAAGAAATTTGACTATATAGATACACTAGGAGAATCTCTTAAACAACTTTTCTCTAATGGAAAGATATTCATACCTATTGCTAGTTTTATATTTGTAAACTATTTCCTTAACCTGTTATACATTCCAAGCATATCAAGCATTTTTCAAGGAGTCTTTGATTTCAGATTCTTGATATACATCCCTATAATGTTCATCGTATCAGTATTATTCTATTCGTGGTTTTATATTGAAATTAAAAATATAACTGACGGAAAAAAGATAAAAACTTACAAAGACTTTGTTAAAGGTCTAAAAAAAAGCTGGGAACTGATAGGCCTCTACATCCTTTTATTCCTTATACTTATAGGAGTGGCACTAGTTCTTGTATTATTATTAGGTTTTGCATTCTTTGCTTTAGCTATTAACATAATCTTCGGCATAATACTATCTATAATTATAGGAATCCTTGCTATCTTGATAACCTTCAGTTTTGGCTCTGCAGCAATGTACGCACCAGTAATATTTTTTACTGATAACTTAAGCATTGTTAAAACTTTAAAAAGAACATACGAATTTTTCATGAAAAAGAAAGGACACTGCATAATCATGTTTTTGATATATCTTGCAGTAATTATGGTCTCAAGCGTTATTGGTAATATGTTTATATATCTCGCAGTACCTGCAACAGAAGTCCAATTTCTTATGATAAACGACCCGTTAAAATATGTTACACTTTCAATCCCTTCTATGATTATAGGCGCAACAGCATTCGTCTGGATATACATATTCTATTTCAGAACTTATAAAAAATTTAAAAAATGATTAATGCACACCAACAATAATTAAATACCTAACCACATTCTTTTCCTTTATGCACAACAAAATAGTTTACTCAATTATAATTTTCTCTGTCATAACTTTAACAATAATAGCACTCTCAAGCCCTACCAGGTCAGAATCTCCTGAAATAAAAGAACATATAAAAGTTGTAAAAGATAAAACTTTAAGTTTAATTGATTATATAGGATTAGGGGGTTCGATAGGGATAGGAATCATAATGATTGGCTCATTCTTAAAATGGACTAAAGAATGAAAGAAAAAACATTACTAAAAGTTTCTCTAATCATAACTTTGGCAGGAATCACAATCCTATTCATAATGTCACAATCGTTAGATATTAACGAAAAAATAATCTCAACTGATAACATCGGTAAAGATGTAAAAATAACGGGTCTTGTAACAAGAATTACAGATAAAGAAAACGTCATGTTCATAGAAATATCCAAACCTGATAAGATTAACGCATGTATATTCAAGAACAAAATAAATAATATTGACATAAAAGTTAACGACAAAGTAACAGTTGAAGGGGAAATTGAAGAATACAAAGGAAATCTGGAACTAATAATAAACAAAATAAAAAAATAATCAAACTTCTATCAGTGTGCATGTACAGGTGCATAAAGAATAACTAGAACAATTATAGCTATACCTATGAAAATTGCCGCTAAATGTAATATGGTATCTTTTAACTTACAATGCCTATGCAACTGCGGTAAAAGATTTGACGCTGCAATATAAATGAAATTACCTGCCGCAAACGGAATTATAAAATGTGTAAAACCATGAATCTTTTCAATCAAAAAGAAACCTAACACAGTTCCAACAATAGCCGTAGCCGCAGATACAAAATTAAATACTAAAGCTTTCTTCTTAGAAAGACCAGAATAAAGAAGAACACCAAAATCTGCAATCTCCTGCGGAACTTCATGAAATATGATTGACACTGTAGCCGCAATCCCTAAAGTAATATTAACTGCATAAGCACCAGCAATCACAAGACCATCAATAAAATTATGTATACCATCACCAATAAGATTGACAGGAGCGACATTATACGCATGCCCATGACCACAATCTCCCGTCTCACATTTTTTATGATGATGAAAATGTATAAACTTCTCCAATATAAACATAACAACAAAACCAAGAAGAATATAAATCCCAGTCATAAGAGTATAACCATGTTCAATCATCTCAGGAAGAAAATTTAAAAATACAGTACTGAGCAAAACTCCAACTGAAATACTAAGCAAGAACAAAAGCAACCTAGTTGATAATTTCTTTTTAATAAGTAAAGGAATTGCAACAACAATTGAAATTAATGAAACAATTATTACACTTATTATTGGATAAATAAAATTCATAAATACGAATAATAAATCCAAGGTTTAAATATATTACTAAATGGTAAACAAATACTAACAACCCGCAAACTCTCCAAGAATCCTTTTTAAAAAACCAAAAACATAATCTACAAACTTCACTTTTTATTTAAATCATCAGTTATTACGTGTTTTTCCAATTCCTTAATCAATCGAGGTATCTCCCTAACTGCTTCTTTAACTGTCTCTATATCAATATTATCCCCATAATAATTGATTCCATTCCTTAACCTTCTATATCTATCAAACTTTTTATAAACAGATTCCTCATTTAAAACATCCCTCAAAAAATAACTGATAGATATATGATCTAAAAACTTATATCCATACAAATAACCAAGAGCTTCGCAGTATTCTCTTAAACCTTCATACAATTCTCTTAAAATTGTTTTAGTGGAATTAATATTCAAAGATATCAATTTAGCAGTCATAACAGCCTGAGTTGAAGACTTAAACAAACTTAAAGCACGTATTTTATTTAAATTGACTTTTTTAACTTTACCTTCACCTAAACAGAACTCAAAATTCATCATATAACCTCTAACTCACCAGATAAAACAATACCATTACAAATGTTATTCACCAAATTAGGATTTGATTTCTTCATATTTTTCCAGTCCTTTTTACTAAATTTATGTATAGATACTTTTCTATTCAGTATCTTCTCATATTTCTTAACAGAAAAATCTTTATCAACATTGGAAATTAAACAAATATCTATATCACTGGTTAAATCATCCATTGCAGAAGCATAACTTCCAAATAAAACAATAACTGGAAAGTCAAACTTTTGTTCCAAATCTTCAACAAGATTAGACTCTCTAATTTTTTCAAAGTTATAATAAAATTTCAAATTCAAAGTTTTTTTAGTTAAAAACAACCTAAAAAACGAATACACTCCTTCTTTTTTTAAAAACAAAAACCCCTCTTTGACTAACATATTAAGATACTGTCTAACAGTAGTATGATTAATTTCTAAAATTCTTGCAAGTTCCCTAATACTAAATTTCCTATTAGGATCTTCAAAAAAAGATTTAAGAATGGTTAGTTTTCTTTCCATATGTAAGCATATACTTCCAGTTGTTTATAAATCTTTCCATCAGTCTATCTTAAAAACCAAAAACATAAAACCCCAAACACATCCTTCAACTAAATGTTCATAGAAATCATCATAGCATTATTAGTGGGCGTTCTTTTCGGAACCATAACCGGCCTCATACCTGGTGTCCACGTAAATCTCATCTCAATCATCCTTCTTTCCTTGACAGGCTACCTTCTTGGTTTCACTAGTCCACTTATCCTCGCAGTGTTCATAATCTCCATGGCAATAACTCATACATTCTTAGACCCTATTCCATCAATCTTCCTTGGTGCCCCTGATGCAGATACAGCCCTAGCTGTACTTCCAGGACATAAACTTCTTCTGGAAGGTAAAGGTTACGAAGCTGTAAAACTTACTGTCATAGGTTCACTCCTCTGCCTCATTCTAACCATTATACTTATACCCTTACTCATACCCGTAGCACCGACAATCTATAACTTCATCAAACCTTATATGGGTTGGATTCTTGTTGCAGTTGTCACTTTCATGATATTAAAAGAAAAAACTTTAAAGAAAAAGTTCTGGGCATTCACAGTTTTCTCAATCTCAGGCATTCTAGGATTGATAGTCCTTAACCTAAACTCTCTTGAACAACCACTCTTTCCATTATTATCAGGTTTATTTGGTATAAGTATATTGGTTACATCTCTAAACACTAAAGTCACACTACCAAAACAAATAATATCTGAAACTATCCACGTTTCAAAAAAAAACATTGCTAAATCAATAACAGCCGGAACTTTCTCAGGCACATTAACAGGCCTCTTCCCCGGCCTCGGAGCTGCACAAGCCGCAATTATAGGAACCCAACTTACAGGAAACATTGGCAGTCACGCTTTTATGATCTTAGTAGGAGGAGTTAACACTGTTAACTTCATGTTTTCATTAGTTACTTTATACACCCTACAAAAAGCAAGAAACGGAGCAGTAATCGCTGTTATGGAAATAATAAAATCAATCAATATTAAAGAGCTCATAATCTTCATTGCCGTCGCTTTAATTGTCGGAGGAATAGCAACATTCTTAGCCCTAAAAATCACAAAAATCTTCGCAAGAATTATCAACAAGATTAATTACCAAAAATTAGTATTCGGAATCATTATCCTTATAACAACACTAATATTTATTTTCTCCAAACCGTTAGGATTATTAGTATTATTTATCTCAACAGCAGCAGGAATTATACCTTCAGCTGTAGGTGTAGGAAAGAACCACGCAATGGGATGTTTACTTCTACCTGTTATTTTATTTTTTTTAATTTAGAATTTCACTTTATAAATTTTTATAAATATTCTTTCTATGACCTACTTTGATTACCAAGATAAGCAATTTACCATTATCAATATCCATTAATATCCTATAATCGCCCACCCTTAACTTAAAAACATTATCACCAACCAGCTTCGTAACATAAGATTCAGGCCTTATTCTAATCCTCTGCAAAGAATTGATTATCCTTTTTTGAATATCTTTTTCCAATTTAAGGAATTGTTTTTTAGCCTTATCGGAAAATAATAAATCATACACGAAAAAAACACCTCGTTTTTTCATAATCTAAAAAGTTCAAAGAAATTTTGAAAGACATTTACAAACCTGCTTCTTTTTTAACTTGTTCCAGAGAATAAACCATTCCCTTCTTTATATCTGCACGCGCTTCTGCAATTTCCTTTTTAGTCTCTTCACTTATCTCCATTGTGTCATCTATCATATCCCAAATTACCTCTTCATAAGTCTCATTATCGTATAACTTTCGCTTAGTCAAAGTCTGTTGCAAATTCTCACTAATCTGTATTGTTGTCACCATAGTGAACTATAGTACGCTGTAGTATATAAAATTTTCGTAATTTTAAAAGAAATCAACATATCAAAATTCAACCAGCCATTCGAAATTCGCCCACGTAATAATCAGGTTTAGAATTAACGACTTTTTTATTCTTTGTTTCTGAATGTTTTCCTACAACAGAAATACCCATACATGAAGATTGGAGAGTCATCGCATACTCTACTGCCTCTCTCACATCTAAATCATCCGATAAAATCCTTACATCTTCTCCAGCCATTTCAGCAATAGCGTACGCTGTAGAAACTAAATTAAGGTCAGCAGTTACACCGTTATGAAACTTTTCAATCGAATCTCTCACTCCAGATATAGAAATATTATGTACTCTATCAGATAAATCTCTACAAATATTTGTAATCTTATCCTTCAACCTATCCCTTTTCTCAGGCTGTTTACAAAGTTCATTCGCTATACCTTCATACAACAATTCACAATCAGGCTCATAATTAAACTCTCTAGCAGCAATATTCATTGCTTCCGTTCTATACATATCCATTGCAAGGTCTGTAAGCTGCCTTACAACACTTCTATCATGCATATACGCCTTTACAAGCCCAGGATTATCACGTGCAACTTCATAAGCCAAAGTCTTAGTCAATAACCCGCGAAACTGTTCAAAAAACTCACCAGTCTCAAAATCATGAACTCTTGAAGAATCCTTTCTAAACAATCTAGAAATACTAAGAGTGTTATTATATTTATATATACTATTACCATATTTCCGTTCAAATTTTCGCAAAGCTTCAGCACCAAGATTACGCTTAGCAAACTCAATACCCATCCTTTTAGCATTAATCAAAGGATCAAACTTAACAGACTGTTGCTCGGCATTTTTCCAAGCATCAACCTCTCCAAGAACTTTAACAGTAACTCGATCATCTTTTCTTAAATGCGTTTTATCAATATCTTCAAGGCTACAAGTATCTAATATTGTAATAGTCATATCCAAGAGATAAACCATCGAAATATTTAAAGATTTCGCTTTGTTACCACTTTAAAGAGACTAAGTAAAATGAAATACACACATCAAACAATTAACCACACATATTCAAAACCACAATTAATCTAAAAACAATCCAGAAATCATAAAAAAATAAAAAATAGAAAATCTATTCATCAGAATTTTTAAACATTTTACCCGTAGCTGCAAGATATCCTAAACCAGCTAATGCACCCATAAAAGTGCCATATCCAACACAATATTGAACACCTTGGTCATATTTCATCTTCTCTGCAACTTTAAAAGGAGCTGTCCACTCTCCAGGTTCAAAATGATCAGTTGTAGCAGAAGCCACTAATCCTGCAATTCCTAATAACACTGCTGCTGCAGCTTTACTTTTTAATGCCATTTATTTTCACCTTATATAATTTATAAACCTTGTAAACAAGAGTTTCTTATAAAAGTTATTCAAAACTCTAATGACTCGAAACATATATAAATCACTTATTGATTCTATCCAAGTATGGACGCAGTTATAGTAAGCTTCAGACGAAGCAGACACACCCAGAAGGATAATCATATGATTTTATCAGTTCCAGGTATCGAAGATAAGGAAAAAGCAACCCCTTTAGTAGGTAAAACAGTCGTTTTCACCACAGAATCCAAAAAGGAGATTAAAGGCAAAGTTGCAGCAGCACACGGCACCAAAGGAGCCATTAGAGCCATTTTCGAGAAAGGAATGCCTGGTCAAAGCCTAGGAAAGAAAGTAAAAATCGAATAAATCATAACCAAGACTTCTTTTTATTTATTGTATTTCTTATTAATGTTATTCTATACACACAACTAATTATCAAATCAACTCCATAAACTACTAAGAACACCAATTATAAAATATTAGAAAAAAGTTAAATAAAATATTTATTCTCCTTAACCACATATACTTAGAGCAGTAGGTATAATATCTGTAGCTACAAGATATGTTAGAATGATTCCAAATAATAAACCTGTAACAAACCCTTTCACAAGATCTGCAAAGCTTGTAATAAAACCTCTTTTATCCATGACTATCACCTTCTTTTAAACAATTAATAGAATATGAGTTTATAAATATTTCTAATTATTTCAGAGCACCGAATCAAGGAACCCTGCATTAATCCTATCCCACATTTTTTGATACATCAGATTACCATCATCTCCGTACCTCCTTTTAGGCGGAATTGTAGAATTTTTCTGAGTCATATAAATAATATCTTTTAATTTACCCATTTCAGTAAGATGTTCTTGCCATGAAACATCAATCGCATTTAACATAGCCTTTCGTTCTACTCCTCCCATAACCTCAGAACCAAGACGTTTAACTCTTTTAACGTACGCATCATGCACTTTAATATACAAAAATTTAGCCACATCTTCTTCAGATTCTAAAACCTCGGCTGTGACATCAGCATCTAAAACAACATTTGCCCATTCAGATAATCGATCATAATCAACATTTGATTCTTCAGAAAGTATTTTAACTGTGGACACTACTCCATCCCATAATCTATCAAGAGTTTTGTCTTGATTATATTCGGTAGAAGTCAATAAACTCTGCCTTAAAGAATATGTCGCAGCTCTATGTCCCTCCAATACATCTGAAAATTCTTTAAGAGATTTTCTCCCATCAAAATGCATAGATTCAACACGTTTTTGAGAATCTTTTATCAACCTAGTAACCTGACCAGATTCAATAGATTCGCCATATTCACCAAGTCTACGAAAAACTTTTTTTACCATCTCCCCACCAAATATTTTAATTATATCATCTTCAAGAGAAACTTTAAATCTTGACTCACCAGGATCACCCTGCCTACCACCTCTGCCTCTTAACTGATTATCGACTCTCCTCGAATGATGCCTTTCAGTTCCAAGAATATATAAACCACCAAGCTCAATAATTTCATCATGTTCAGTTTGCCACTTTTCTAAAGCCTCAGAACCTTCAGGCTTTTTTCCACCAAGCTCAATATCTGTCCCTCTTCCAGCCATGTTTGTTGCAACAGTCACAGCACCTTTCTTACCAGCATCTGCAATAATCTTACCTTCTTCTTCATGATTCTTTGCATTAAGAACATTATGAGGAATTTTTAATTCCTTCAACATCCCACTAAGATTCTCTGAAGCTTCAACAGATTTAGTACCAATCAAAATTGGCCTTCTTTTTTCATACGACTGTTGCACATCCTTAACCACAGCTTCCCATTTTTCTTTTGCAGTTAAATATACTTCATCAAGTTGTTCTTTTCTAATTAACGGTTTATTAGTAGGTATTTCAACCACTTCCAAATTATAAGTCTTATTAAATTCTGCAGCATCAGTCATAGCAGTACCAGTCATTCCAGATAGTTTATCATATAAACCAAAAAAGTTTTGAAACGCTATCTGAGCAATAGTTCTATTCTCTGATTTTACACGAACACCATCCCTCAAATGTCTCGCCTCAACAGCTTGATGTAAACCCTCACTCCAACGCCTTCCAGGCTGTTTTCTACCAGTTTGCTCATCAATAATGACAATCTCATCATCATAAACAACATAATCTTTATCTTCATTATAAAGTTCTTTTGCATATAAAGACTGTAAAACTTGGTGTTCCATAACAGCTTGCTCAGGATTATGAAACTCTACTTCCTCATTGACAAGATCTGAAAGCTTTCTTTCAGCCTTTAATGTACCATCAGAAGTCAATACTATTGTATGTTTCTTTTTATCAACTGTATAATCTCCACCCTCTTTAAGGATATTCGCTGCCTCTAAAGCATTATAATATCCTTCAACAGGAGTATCAGTCTGTCCCGAAATTATCAAAGGCGTTCTAGCTTCATCAATAAGTAAACTATCAACCTCATCAACCACAGCAAAAGCAAAACCTCTCTGAACCTGTTCATCAACTGAAAGAGCCATATTATCTCTCAAGAAATCAAACGCGAACGTATTACCAGTACCATAAGTAATATCACAATTATAAGCTTCTTTTTTTTCTAATTCTGAAGAATCTTGTTTAACTGTTCCAACTGTTAAACCTAAAAACTCATATACAGGTTTCATTAAATCCTTATCTCTATCAGCAAGATAATCATTAACAGTTATAACGTGTACAGGATCTCCCATTAAAGCGTTTAGATAAGCAGGAAGTGTAGCTGCAAGAGTTTTACCCTCACCAGTCACCATCTCAGCAATCTTTCCTTGATGAAGAACCATACCACCTATAAGCTGAACATCATAATGTCTTTGTCCAATAGTACGTTTTGCAGTTTCTCTGACAACAGCATAAGCCTCTGGCAGAAAATGATCAAACACTTTCTGCCTGATCTCAACTTTCTGTTTAGTAGATTTAGTATCATATTTTACTTTATCATAAATTGTTTGAATTCTTTCCCTAAACTCACCAGTTTTTGATTTTAAATCATCATCAGAAAGACTAGTAAGATGAGATTCAAGAGAATTAATCTTATCAATAGTTGGAGCTAAAACATCCAATTCACGTTCATTGCTACTGCCAAATACAGTCAATAAACCGTTATGTACAGCACCAGTCATAGTATGCCATATATCTGTTAAACCAACCATATCCTTACCATAGAAAAACAACTATTTAAATGTTTCGTTTTGTTGCCACTATTAAGTGACTAACAAACAGAAGCTTTAAATACAACTCACACATACCAGTCAAGTAATAATAAGAATCATAATAAAAAACCTTACGGAGGGATAATAAATGGTCAACGGAACATCAGCATCACCTACAGGATATTCAATAAGAGATTCAAAAATAACTAAATATATCATAGGAGGACTCGCAGTAGCAACTTTATTAGGAAGTTTCGGATACCTTTTCTCAGGATGTTCATCTTCAAAACCTAAAAAACCGTCTAAACTTGAACAAACACTAGAATTTGGAAATGCTAAAGAAATCAAATTTCCAACAGGAAAAATTTCTAAAAAAGGTTTCAGACTTTACGATGTGTTAGGTGGTGTCATAAAAGGCGATAAACATGTTGAAGGAACAGGTTCACAATTTATCTGGAACAAAACCACTAACAAATTCAGCGTAAGAGTTGCTAAAGGTCTAGAAGTAGTTGATAAAATATACACAGATAGAGCTTGCACTCAAAAAATGGATGCAAAATTCATAGGTTATAGTGCAAATACTAAATCTGATGGAAGTGGTTTACACGGAACTGTGAATAAATACTGGAGATTAACAAACGGATCAGAAGTATCTAAAGAGTTCGCTCCAGCAAATAATCAGGCCTACACAAACAATCTTGCAAAAGCTAACGAGTTTTTCACATACGCTAAAAATGCGCACGAAGAAAACATAAAAAACAGACATAAAAGAGCTATTGCAGCACAGAAAGCAAGTGCCGATAGGATTAAAGCACCAAACGCTAAAAAACCTAAAGCAACAGTTCCTGATAGAAATTTACCATCAGCTAGCACAGCAAATACATTTTTAGGAACAAGTGCATCCGCAAATAACGGAACAGTAACTCCTGCACTTCCAAAAGTTAGAACAAATTAATTGTTTTTATTTTTTTCAATAATTATTAAATTAAAAAGGGAATAAAACACTTATCGAGGAGGATAAATAATGTCATTAATAGACAAAATAAAAAATTATATTCCATCAACCAGAACATTACTAAAAGGTACAGCAATCGGAATAGGCTTAGGACTCTTCGCTATGTATGCGGCAGCAAGCACTGCTGAAGCTAGAACTATTAAATTTGAAATTAAAGGAAAACAAAACCCTTACCAAGTACTTCAAAAAAAAGGAGGAGATGATCAAAAGAGAGTTTACAAGTTCTTAGGAAAACAAAAAAAACCAAATTCAGGAAAAACACTTGCACACTGCCTAGGCGGTAAATATAAGGTTACTATAGATGATTCTACTAATGAAGTTACTAAAATAAAAGGAAAACTTCCTAGATGGTACAACCCATCTGTAAATGCAGCAACAACAGCTCAAACAAGACAAAGTTCTAGAACTCAAACTAGAACCGCAGCTAATACTACAAAAAAAATAGCACAAGATAATAGCTACAAAATCAAAGTAAATTATTATGATAAAAATGGTCAACCAAAGGGGTCTGCTTTCGAAGTAGTTCCAAACGGAAAAGTCCCTGAACAAGGTTGGAATCTTGAACATAAAGGAGACAACTTCATCTTTAACAAAGCACTTAATAGATTCAGAGTTAAATACGGCAAAAATAAAAGACCAAATGTTAAACAATTCTTTGGCGAGAAATACCTTAAATATAGCAGAAGAGAAATCTTCGGATTAGAAGGAGTTGTAAAAAAAGGCAAAGTTGGCGACAACATAAGTATATTCTTAGTAAAAGAATCAAAAGGTAAACCAGTTAAAGAACTTGAAAAGTATCCTATAAGTGCAAACAATCAAGCACACACAAATCTTAAACAAGACATAACAGATTATCTTAGTTTTGCATCAAAAGAATCAAAAAAAGCATTCAAACACCAAAGAAAAGAAGTGTTAGAAACTCTTAGTAACACAAGTAACATAAGAGTTCCTACAATGGGAAATCTTAAAACCTTTTTACTTGGTGGAAGCACACCTACTACTCCAAATAGAAATACAAGATTACCTTATGCTAACACAGGAAATACATACGTAGGCGCAAGTAATACAGCTAGTATAGGAGCAACAGGATTAGCTACCGCAGGTGCAGCAGCAACTATATACACTACAAATCCAGTATCAATAAGATCTGTGCCAAGTTCAACTACATCAACAACCAGTACAGCAGCGACAAGAACAGTAACTTCGACAGCATCAACTGGAAGAACCACACCCACAACTCTAACAATAACATCAATAGCAAGTACAACTCCAACAACATCAGTAAGAAGTACACCCGCTACAACTAAAACAACAGACTCAAATTTAACAATGCCTAGTTATACATTACCAAAATCAACACCATTCAACATAAATTCAAATAACAAAAGTACAACCCCTAAACCAAAAAGTAAAGCAAAACCAGTAACAAAACCAACAACTTTCACAGGCAACGAAAAAACTAATAAGAAAAAGAACCAATACGATTGGGGAAAAACAATTAAAATAAACCTTGGCAATAAAGTTATAAAATTCCAAGTTCAAGGAAAACCTCACAGTTATAGAGACGGTATATTTAACAGCGGAGAATGGGGCTTTAAAAGTTTTATAGGTAATCAAAAGAGAAACACAGGTTACAAATTAGTCAAAGATCTATACAAAAGTAAAAGTACTGAGATTAATGCTATTAAAGATGTAAATGGAACTTTCACATATCAGAAGAAATCTAGCGGATGGGAGAAAGTAGTTATACCAGTAGAACCAAAAGTTGTAATATCAAAACCTACAGCAGTACCTACTCCAACACCTAAACCTGCTAGAAGACGAATTAAACTTAGATCAACTCCAAAAGCAACACCAAAAAGAGTGGCTAAACCAACTCCCTCTGTTACACCAACTCCAAGTCCTACACCAAAACCAACAACAGTAGATGACTCAACATTTGACGGTATTTTTGAAAATCCTGAACCAAGATTTTTTAAACCTACTAGAAGAGCTACTCCAACACCAACAGTTACACCAAGTCCTACTGCAACACCTACACCAACTCCAGCTACAACAGCAAGTGGAACAGTAACAGCTTCATCCACTCCTAAACCTAAAACATGGAAAGAATTTGATATACCTCCATCATTCATACCATTAATACCAAAACATATTACAACCGTAGAACAATTTCAAGGATCTACTAAAAATGATATTAAAATAACGCATTCCCCAACAAAAGTCACATTAACACCAAAGAATAATATTATTGTAACATACGATGATGAAGTAACAAAACCAGTTAAAGTACCACCATATATGCACAGGGAACTTAAAAGATTAAGAAAGTAATCACTCAAAAGGGACAACAAAAGCGAAACATTTATATATTAGCTCGATTTATTCTTTAATATTAACTATAATAATCATAAAGGAGTGATACAAAATGTCAATATGGAACTATTTATTTGGTGAAAAAAAAGAATCTCTTGAAGCAGCACTAGATACGGATACAAACGGTACAAATTCCACACCAAGACCCGATATTACAGAAACAACTGATGAATCTGATTATACTACAAGTTCTACAACTGAAGAATCAACTGAATCAGAAACTTCTACACCAACTCCTAAACTAGCACCAGTGATTCCATCAATAACACCAGTTACACCAACTTCTGACCCTGATGAAACATATAAACAATTACTAAAAGATGCCACCCCCGAAAGTAACGAAAAAATAAAAGAATTTGGTCAATATTTATTTACTAACCTTAACGAAGAACTTGGAAATATCACAATAGATGATGAAGAAAAGAAAAGAGACTGGATTATAGCATCAGATTTAGCAACCGCTGTTAAACTTAGAAACCAAGATTTAGCAGATTATGTAATAAGACATCACCAAGGAGAAATAACATTATCAGATGAAAAGCAAACTCATTTTGATAATTTTATTGATTATACTAAAAAACAAATCATTATTGGTAAAGGAGACGACAAAGTAGAAAAATACAAAACACGTAACACTTCAGATCTAAATGAAAGAGATCAGACAGCATTAGAAGTTCTTCTTGAAAAAGCTATTGAACATTATGATAGAGCAGAATCTGTAATCACTAAAGCAGATGAACTTATAGACTCAAAAGAACTTTCACTAGCACAAGCACTTTTGAACCAATACGATCACACTACTAAAACAGACAAAAAAGATATCTTTACTAAACAAATGGAAATTCTTGAAAAAGGAGAAACAATCTACAACACAGCTACTCAAGATAAATTAGACGAAAATAGAAATAATGTTGAAGTTGTAAGAACAGCTCTAAAATCTCTTGACGCATTACTTAATGTAAAAACCCCATATAAAAATGGCGAACCAACTGAAGATAGTAAAAATTTAGTTGAAAAAAATATGGCTTTATCAAAAAAAGCTAACCAAGACAGATTAAGAGTTAACGTACAAGAATATATTAACCAAAGTCTAGCCGGAGAACAAGATACAGACAATCAAAAAATAGGAGCTATCTTTGATACAACCACCCAAATAAGTTCAGAAGGACTTATGACAGAGTATGAAAAACTAAAAGAAGAAGCAGACACTGAAAAAAATACCAGTGTTAAAATTCAAAAACTTGAAATTGCCTATGCTCTTACTCCGATAACAATAGATGAACAAAGAGAATTAGTTTGTAAAACAAATAATGCTAAAGAACATTTCTGGAACAATGCAGAATACGGAAAAGATTTAGCAGAAGCATTAATAGAAACTGGCGATTATGAAAAAGCTCTAGGACCTATCAACTTTAGCCTTACAATTGCAAGAGGTTTACCCGCACAAGGAAATAAAGAGACAGGAAAAAGAAAAGGTTTAGTCTCAAAACTAACTTTTAAAGGTTATACAGCAGCATCAAATTTAGCTGAACAAGTAAAAGCTCAAGGTCAATACGAAGCCGCTGACACACTTTACGAACAAGCACTCAATATGCTAGGAGAACATGTTAGTCAACAAACCGAAGAAAAACAAAAAAGACTAAAACCACAAGAAGAAGATCTAATTAATAAATACAGTAACAATAAAGAAGCATGGGCAAACGCAACTGCACAAAAACCTGCAAGCGAAATAACTAAATCAGAAATTAAGAACGCATTCGGATATTTCGTTGAAACAAGCAGAGACGAACAAGGAGATCCACATCTCGAAGCAATACCTGATAACATAAGAGAAAGAGAATCCCAAAACGTACTTAGTTCAATTAAATACGAATTTGGTAAAATGAATGATGTTCGTGAAAAATTGGAAACTGCATATGTCTTAAATCCAAACGACTCAGATTTAAAAGAAATGTTAGGACACTTCGAATTATTTCAAAGAAATTAAATTAACGAATTTTCTTTTTTATTTCAGTTGGAAGTAATTTAAAAGCTTCAATAACCTTCTTTCGCAAATCAACAAAAATAGCAAATTCTTTTTGAATCTCTGCTCGCGATTTATCTAAAGACTCATAATTTTTTTTCAAAGTTTCTGCAGCAGTTTTAAGATGTCCCTCAATCATTGTAAGATGATGCATAGCCTTATCCCATACACCCATTTTTCCAAAAGCTCTCAAACCCATAACTGAATAAGTTTTATATGTATTCGCAAGCAAAGTCCATAACTGTTCTACCGCTATCTGTACAGGTTTCAAACGTTCAGAAACTATTTTAACATTACTTTCATAATCAGTCATCAAAATTACCCTAGAATTCTTAATTTGCAAAAGTAATTCCCTTAACTCTTCATTCGCTGTATGAAGAAGATGAATATCTGCTTGAGATTTATCATCAACTAACTTCTTATCGGCACGTGAAAGAGTATTATATTTATTAAGATGCGCATCATAAGTTTTAAGCATGGTTTCGGCTCTATTAATTTCACTAATAAGATGTTTATCAATATTGAACTCTTTCCCTAACACCGTAATAATTGATTTAAACTCCTTAGAACCATGCTCGAAATTACCAATCAAATCTTTTAATATTTTATTAAATGCATTAAAAGAATCATTAAACATCAAAAAACCTTTTTTAATGTAAGTACCATCTTTCGAATATTTTAAGTCTCTAGCTCCCTGTTTAAGAACTGCAACTATCTTAAGAAGTTGAGCAAGATGTTTATACTGAAGATACTCCTCAGCTTCAAGAGCTCTAATATCTACTAAAACACGTTCATCAAGTTTTTTCTCAAGCGCTAACAACTTTTGCGCACTCTCAAGTTCAGCCTCTTCTTTCTTCTCCAGTTTACTTTCAGCAACTGTAGCCGCTTTTGCCCCAGGACTACTCGGAGTCTTATCCCCGCCACCGCCAAAGACTTTATCCCATAACGATGAACCTCCACCAGAACCGCCTTCACCCATTTGACCAGCTGCCCATGAAAACGCTTCTAATATATGTATAACTAACATGAACATGAAAAACAACTGCAATAAACCAAACCATTTAATTGTTTCAAACAAGAACGGAAGATCACTACCACCCTGAACAGCAGCCATTGTAGAAGAAACTATCATTATAGACAAGGCATCAATTATACCTTTCATCACAGGATGACTGAAATTTTTATACATCTTAAACCCGAGCCATATAAGCAGCACAGGCAACATAATCCCGACTATACCAGCATAAAGCTCAGCCATTTTCAATACATAAGTACCTGGTAATAATATTACTGAGAACAAAGACAATCCAAGAGAAATAACTGTACATATTCTAGGTTGTTTAAAAAATTTAAACGATCCATAATAAAACAATGCAAACAATACTATAAACAATACAAACTTAGCAAACACTATAAAAGATTCACTCGGTCCTACACCGAACTCAACCAATATTTTTCTTAAAAGATTGTATACAGGTTCAGGTACAAGATCAAACTGTGAAGGATTATACGCAGATACACTTCCAATATTTAGAAAAGATAAAACTGCTACAATTATACCTAATAACGTAATCCTCTTTTTCATTTAAACACCAGTGTAATAAATACAACAATATAATTAATTATATATAAAGGATTTCTGTGTTTATAGTATTTAAATGTTTTGAAAATTAAAAAAAGATTTTCAAACATTTAAACTTAGAAATCACAAATTTCTTTTGTTTAAATATTTGGAATTTTAATATATATATTAAGAAATGAAAATTTATAAACAATATAAAACAACCGAAAATTATTTAAACAACTGTTCATTTTATTAAACATATGTTCAAAGAAATAAACACATTAAAACCATTCTTAGAAGAACCAAATAAAGAGTTCAATGTAAGAGAACTTGCAAGATTGCTTAATATCGCACCAGCAACAGCAAGCAAAAAACTAAAATATTTCACAAAAAATAAAATCCTAAAACAAAGAGAAGAAAGAATGCTTCTTTTATATAAAGCAGATCTTGACTCAGAATTTTATAAAGATCTTAAAATATACTACAATATAAGAAAAATCAAAAAATCCGGACTAATAGAAATCTTAAACAAATTCTACCTCAAACCCTCTATCACACTTTTCGGTTCAACTGCTACAGGCCTCGACACTAAAACAAGCGACATTGACTTGTTCGTTGAAACTGAACAAAAATCACAGATAAAAGAACTCAAAACATTTGAAAAAAAAATAAACAGAACCTTACAAATACTAACCGCCTCAGATATTAAAAAACTTAAAAACCCTCATTTAATAAACAATATACTTAATGGTATTACTATACAAGGAACTCTAAAATGGATTTAAATGAATGTTTCAAAAAAGGACTTATTAAAAAAACCAAGATAGATACCGAACTCTCAAAATCTTTAATTGAAATGTCCAATATTAAAGAAAATACTGTTAAAAAAGCAAATATAGATAATATAAACATATCAGTCTATGTCTCAGTAGCTTATGATTCATTAAGAGAAATTCTCGAAGCAATCTGTATAATGCAAGGGTATAAAGTAATCTCACACATTTGTATAGGAAAACTTTTAAAAGAATCTATTACCCAAGAAGACTATCAAGAATTCGACAGAGTCCGCTGGATTCGAAACAGTATCAATTATTACGGAGAAAAAGTTGAATTTCAGCAAGGCAAAGAAATCATAAACAAGATTTTCAATATAAAGAGAAGATTATTAAATAACAATTTAAAGGAATTAAACTAATGTCACTCGAACAATCTATCAGAAAATTCGCATTACTAAACGCTGTCAAGCATAAAGGTAAAGCTAACCCTGGCGCTTTAGTTGGCCAACTTATCCAAGAAGATCCAAAAGTAAAGGATAACATGAAAAAAATTATGCCACTAATTCAGAAAATTGTCAAAGAAATAAACTCTTTAGATTTCGAAAAGCAAAAAGAAATAATCAATACTGAATTCCCCGAACTTCTTGAAAAAAAAACTGAAGAACGTGACATATTCGCATTCCTTAAACTCGATCCAAAACAAAAAGTTAATACTGCATACCCGCCAGGTCCAGAAAAATATCCACATCTAGGCCATGCTAAAGCTTCAATTATAAATTACGAACTTGCAAAAAAGCATAAAGGAAAATTCATACTAAGATTTGAAGATACAAACCCTAGACTTGTAAAAAAAGAGTTTTATGATATAATCCAGGACAACCTTAAATGGCTAGGTGTTAAATGGGACGAGCTAGTCTATGCGTCCGATCACATAGATTTCTTTTACGAACAAGCAGAAAAAGTAATAGAACAAGATGACGCATACATGTGCACTTGTAATCCTGACCAGATAAGAGATGGTAGAATGAACGGCAATCCTTGCAACTGCAGAAAAAAAGATTCTAAACAAAACATGAAAGAATGGAAAGAACTTTTTAAAGCACCTGAAGGTTCAGCAATCTTAAGATTAAAGATTGACCTTGCACACAAAAATTCTACAATGCGCGATCCTACAATATTCAGAATAATCGAAGAACCTCACGCACGACACAAAACTAAATATAGGGTCTGGCCAAACTACGATTTCCAGAACGCTATCATGGACGCTAAAAACGATATCGATATGCGCATCCGTTCAAAAGAATTCGAAATGCGTTCAGAACTACAAAGACATATTCAAAAAATCCTAAACTTAAAAATCACAAGTACATACGAAATAGGAAGATTCAATCTTGAAGGAGTTCCAAGCTCAGGCAGAGTTATAAGAGAACTAGTTAACGAAGGCAAACTTCTTGGCTGGGACGACCCATCACTTCAAACATTGGTAGCTGTCAAAAGACGCGGTTTTCAACCACAAGCAATCAAGGATTTCGTACTAAGCACTGGCTTAACCAAATCAGAATCAACTCTTACCTGGGACGATATAATAATGCACAACAAACGTCTCCTGGATAAAGAAGCACTCAGATACTTTTTCATAGAAGATCCAGTAGAAATAACTATAGAAGGAGCCCCAGAACAAAACATCCAATTAAACCTTCACCCGGAATTTCCCGAGAAAGGTTTCAGAAAATACAAAACAAACACAAAATTCCTAATAACAAAAAAAGACTACGACAACATTAAAGACAAAGAAATAATTAGACTCATGGACTGTCTTAACTTCACAAAACAAAAAGACAAACTAATATTCCATTCATTAGACTATAAAGATTTCAAGGGTAAAGGGAAAAAGATAATACACTTCTTACCACAACAACCCGACTTAACAGATACAGAAATCTTAATGCCAAATAAAAAAGTTAAAACAGGTAAAGCATCTCCTTACATAAACAAACTAAAACCAAACATTGTAATCCAATTTGAAAGAACTGGATTTGTAAGACTTGATAAAATTGAGAAAAAAGATAAAAAATATATGTTTTGGTTCACTCATTAATTTATTAATTAATATTATTCTATCCACTAACATTATTCAACAATATTAATAAATCTACTCATCAATAACTTTCTCAACAAGCGCACCATAATCTTTAGCACCTGAACTACTTTTAGCATACTTAAATATACTTTTACCATGCTTAGGCGCTTCTTTTAACTTCGAATTCATCCTTATAGGACTACTTACTTCTCCAGGAAAAGTTTCCTGCATAGCTTTCAAAGTTTCTTTACAAATCTTGTTTCGTTTATCAAAAAGTGTAGGTATAATCATACTTACTTTGATAGTATGCCCATAGTGTTTACTTATCTCTTCAACTATACCAGGAATTTTCATAAGCGCATCATATCCTAAATAATCAGTGCTCACCGGAACAAATAATTCATCACAAAACGATAACACGTTCTGGTTAAGAATACCAAGTGAAGGAGGACAATCAACAATCATAAAATCATATCCAGAAATCTTACTAAGCATATCCTTGAAAGTATCAGCTAAACCTTCTTGATTTGCAAGATAATATTCAACCTTTGCAAGCGATTCTGTTGAACCTATAACATCAAAATTTGTTGCTATATTAACAATGACATCATTAATCTCACTATTTCCCCTCATTACATCATAAAAATTATTCTTAACACCCGCTCTTAAAGCAAGATCAATGTTACCTTGCGGATCTAAATCAACCAAAAGAACTTTCTTATCCTTTCTCGAAAGACCTGCTGCAAGATTGATGGCAGTAGTTGTTTTTCCAACCCCTCCTTTATGATTAAATATACAAATTGTCCTCATCAATATCACCTGTTTTATTTTTTATATTTTCTAAATCTTTTCTAAGTTTTTCTTAGATTTTTATATGATGAAAATGTTTACCGAGAGTATATAAGCTTTATCAAAGTACACCATATAGTAATATGAAACTTTATACTAAACCATGCTTTAGCATCTTAATTTTTCACTCGACCACCTTAGGCAAGAGACTTTCTACTAAAATATTTTACACAATACACACATGTAATTACATAGTTAAATTTAAATACTAAAACAAAATAAAGTAAACTAAATAATAACGGGGTGAATATTATGATAGTAGTTAAAGCTAAAATAAAAGAACTTGCAGGTAACTATAACGTTTCTGGCGACTTTGCCGAAGCTCTAGATGTAAAAGTTAGCGAATTTGTAAAAGCAGCAATTGCAAGAGCAGAAGCTAATAACAGAAAAACAGTTATGGCTAAAGACTTATAATATTTTTATTAAATTTTTTCTTTAATTTTATAAGCCAAACCAAGCCCTTATTCTTGTCATTAGACTAAGCTGTTTAGGAGCTCCAAACTCTTTAGGCATCTCAAATTTATTATCAAGATCAGGTTGTAAATCTGGAAGATGATTTTCAACTTTAGGAAGTTCTAAACCTTTTTCTTGCTTAACAAAATCATTTTCAAGTTTAGGTAAACTGGATACAACAGACTTACCTTCGCCTTCTAAAGCAGGCATATTTAACTGCTTATTTGTCGGCTTAGGAGGTAACTTTTTAGGAGAAAATTCAGGCACTTTTTTTAATGAAGGAATCTTTAACTCAGAAACAGCTTCCTGCTTTTTCTCTTTAACCTCTTTCTTAATATCTTTAAAATTAGGAGGGACCCATTCTGGTTTTTTCTCAGGCAAATTCAAATTCAACTTTCTCGGTACAAAACCTGTTGAAGGCGGATACTTTTTCATAAGTATCTCAGACTTATTTTTTAAACTAGAAATTTTTTCTTCAACTTTTCCCAAAACTTCTTTAGGAATCCCTTTCTTTTTAAGTTCTTTAGACTTTCTTTCAAGATGCCGTATTTCTTGTTCAATAAGTAAAAGCTGCTTTCGATTCATCTGTACATCAGAACGTATACGCTTCTCAAGCAAATTTAAACGTGCAGGTGAAACAACATCCAATCTCTGCCTTATATCTGAAATACCTCGATTAGCTCTATTAACTTGTTCTTTAGTATACCTAAGATCATAAAGTTCTTCTTTTTCAACATGACTTAAACCAAATTCAAGCTGTTCAATTCTATTTTTATACTCTGCAGCGTGCAAATTTTCAGATGCCATATTCCTATCAAGCTGCGTTTTCATTTTTTCAAATTCGTCTTTAAAATCAGGACTTACCTGTTCAAGCTTAGTTTTTAGAAGATCAACATAACGCTTTTGCTGTTCAAGCATCTCTCTTTCATTTTTCATAACTTGTCTTAAAGTTTCTTCAATTTCCTCAAGTTCAGATGATACATCTTTACCTTTTTTTGCAGAAGCTTTTACTTTCTGTAATTTTTTAGTAAGATCTTTTTTAGAAATATCTCTTTCTTTAACATTCTGCGCAGCCTTTCCTAAATGTTTCAGGGCATAATTCAATTTTTCAATTCTAATTCCTGGATTCATTTAGAAAATAACCCACCCAACATTCCTTTTCTTTTATCCTGTGGAGAAGGAGTTTTCTCAAAAGCACTTAAACCCGGTGGAACCGGCGGCTTTTCAAGTTGTGGCATCACAGGTCTTGGACCAGGTGCTGGTCTCGGACCAGGAGCATGCATAGGATTCGGAACCCGCGGCCTAGAAGGCTGCCTAGGCATTGAATGCATACTTGGCTTAGGCATCATAGGAGCCGACGATCTTGGAGCCATAAACTCTAACCTGTGCAAAGCTTCCTGCATTTTAGGAATCTCTTCCCTAAACATGTCAGCTACTGCAAGTATACCTGATGCAATCTTTTGATTTTGATCAATCAAAGTGTTCAACTTTTTCATTACAGGGTCAAGAGCTTTCTCCTCTTTTTCCTCTACATTCATTGCAGTTGCAGCAGTACTAAACATATCAATCATATTATTCAAAGAACCAGACAATTTATTCATTGAACCTTTAAGATCTTCATAACGCGCCTTTTCATCAGGCGACAATTTCTTGTGCTTTAATCTCTCAATTTCAGTCTCCACAGTGTGAAGACGTTTATGAGGCATGATTTCATATTCTTCAGCCATAAGCTATCACCATCTCTTTTTCAGTATTAAATTAAATATTGTTAATATATAAAACATAAATATATCTATGTCAATTTATAAATAAAAGAAATATTGCTTTATAAACTTTTTGTTTATTATATATAAAAATAATAAACTTAATATAAAACTCTCAACCATCAATCATATGAACAACGCAATTCTTATCAATCCTGCATCAGGAAAATCATCACTAGAAAGAAAGATTGAACTTCTTGAACCAATTGCAAAAAAACTAAAAGCAACACTACATCATAACACAAATTCAAGATTAGAACTTATGGAGCAAGCAAAAAAGCTTGCAAAATATCATGAGATACTCATAGTTGCTGGAGGTGACGGAACATTTGCTGATGTTTTAAACTCTGTACCCAAAGGAACAAACCTTGCATACCTACCCACGGGTTCAGGTAATGCACTTCTAACTGCAATCGGATTAGTAGGACCTAAAACAAGTTTCTTGAAAGGGGTTTTAGGGATAGATACACTTAATCAAGCAACAGAAGCAATCTACAAAGGTAAACCTCGACCAATTGACGTTATTGAATGTAACGGAAGACTCAGCCTACTAGCAAGTCTCGGATTTGATGCCCACGTTCTAAAACATAGAGAGCCATACTTAGAAGCAGGCCAAAAAGGATTTTTAACTTATGCAAAATCAGTTATTAAAACAATTTTATCAAACCCTGATACACCAATAGCAAAAGTTCAGATTAATGGTGAAACTACACAAGACAAAATCTATGCATTGATAATTTCTAAACACCCATATTACGGATACGGAGTTACAGCAAACCCTAGAGCAGAACTCGGTGATGGAAAAATACATGTAAGAACATTTTCCAATCTAACCTCCCTAGCATCACACTACGCAAAAGCATTCTTCAACCTATCATCAAAACAAACAACTGCAAAACACATTCGTATAAAACTAGAACAATCAATCCCTTATCAACTAGATGGCGACTTAATCGGAGAAGAAAAACAATTAGAATTTAAAATAAAAGAAAAATATATAAATATTACATCATAGGCATTCCACCCATACCACCCGGAGGCATTCCCGGCGGCATGTCAGGACCTTTTGAACCAGTACCTGCAATAACATCATCAATTCTTAATATCATGATAGCTACTTCCGAAGCACTTTGAACAGCCTGAGTTTTAATCTTCAGAGGCTCAACAACCCCTTCCTGCCAAGCATCCATAACTTTTCCAGTGTAAACATTGATACCTGCCCATTTTTTATCTAGTTCATGTTCAGCTTTCAACTCAGTTAATACATCAATTGGATCCAGACCAGCATTTTCAGCTAACGTCCTCGGAATAATTTCCATAGCAGTAGCAAAAGCTTGCACAGCTAACTGTTCTCTTCCAGATAAAGAATCTGCATACTTTCGCAAATGTCTAGCAAGTTCAATCTCTGAAGCCCCAGCACCAGCCACAACTTTACCGATACGCAAAGCAGCCGCTAAGTCTCCAATCGCATCATCAATTGCTCTCTTAACTTCATCTATAACATGAGAAGTACCGCCTCTTACAAGTATTGTAACAGCTTTAGGATTCGAACACTCTTTCACATAAGTCATTTCTTCATCCCCAATCTTTTTCTCTTCTACAACACCTGCAGCACCTAAATCTGCTTCACTAAGATCATCTAAATTAGTAACTACCCTAGCCCCTGTCGCTCTTACAAGTTTTTCCATATCACTTTTCTTGACCCTTCGACAAGCATAAATATTATTCTTTGCAAGGAAATGCTGAGCAATATCATCTACACCTTTCTGACAGAAAACAACTGTAGCACCTGATGCAACAATTTTAGTAACCATATCCTTCAACATTTTTTCTTCCTGCGCAACGAACGCCTGAAGCTGAGCAGGGTCAGTTATCTGAATCTTTGCATCTGTCTCAGTATTCTTGATTTCAATTGCAGAATCAATTAAAGCAATCTTAGCATTTTTAACTTCTAAAGGCATACCAGAATGAACCCTTTCTTTGTCAAGTATAACGCCCTCAACCAGTTCACTTTCTTCAAACCCTGCACCAACTTTCTTCTCAATCTTAATATCATTAACATTAACCTTTGATCCTTCTGATACTCTCTTAATAGCACGTACGGCGATATCTGCCAAAACATTTCCAGCATACTCCGCACCCTTACCAGTCATTGCGGTTTTTGCAATTTGTTTAAGAATATCATCATTTGTAACATCAACATCTACAGCAATACTTTTCAAAACTGATTGAGCCTTTTCAGCTGCCAATCTATAACCTCTTGCAAGAATTGTTGGATGTACATCCTGATCAAGAAGTATCTCTGCCTGTTTAAGTAATTCACCTGCAACAATAACTGAAGTAGTAGTACCATCACCCACTTCATCTTCTTGAGTCTTTGCAACCTCAACAATCATTTTAGCTGAAGGATGTTCAATCTGCATCTCTTCAAGAATTGTCACACCATCATTTGTAACTGTCACATCTCCCAAACTATCAACAATCATCTTATCCATACCTTTTGGACCTAATGTTGTTCTAACAGTCTCCGCCACTAACTTAGCAGCCATGATATTAGTTCTTTGTGCATTTCTTCCAGTAGTTCTTTGAGTACCTTCAGGAAGTATGAAAATTGGTTGTACATTATTATTTGACATTTATATCCCCCCTTGATTCATTTCTTTTATTATTAAAGTCACGAACAAGACATTTCCTGCTCGATAAAAATGAATTTTAGTAACCTTACAGAATTAAACAACGATATATAAAGGTTGTGGATTACTTTTAAACATCTATTCTTTAAGAAAATACTGTTCCTGAGTCTTAAAAGTTCCAGCCACAAACGGCTTTCGAGATACTGGGTCAACCATCATAAGATAAAATAAAGAATTAACTATCCCTTTACCATCCCTCGCTCTTGAACGAAGATCACCTTGCGCAACATAAACATCCACTACAGAATCCAAAGGGACATGCACCTGATCAGTTGAACACATTGAAGCTCCAACATATAATTGCACTTTATCAAACTCAGCGTCAGGACCAACTTTTAATCTATCCCGTATCAAAGCTTCAGACTTATCCCCTGAAAGACTAGCAAACCTCACCATTGGATCCACCATCAAAAAGGATGCAAGCATTGGAGAAATATAAGCATCAAACTTATCATGATAATCTTTCAAAGATATACCTGCAGACTGACAAAATTGTCTAAGCGTATCTTTTGTAATATCAAATTTATAAGGAAATTGATCAGGAAACTCTTGATTAACACAATAAATCCCTGCAACTGAACCATATACTTCATCAAGAACAAAATTATTCTCACCAACACTTCTATCGCTAGACCCCATCAAACTATTCTTTTTATCTGAAAAAAAATCTAAAGGAATATTCACTTCACCAGCTTTATGCAAAAAAACAGATCCAGACATAGCAGTTACAATCTCTGTTAATCCATCTTCTTTAGGCAATGAAGGAGTTTTTACTTCTACCTTCATTTTTTTTGAAAAGTCATCCCCATCTACTTCTTGAAACCAGTACTCTAACTCAATACCGTCCGTACCAACAACTATAGGATACCTTATTTTAGGAATATCAAAACCCGTTATCTTTTCATCATGAAACTTTCGAGCCAATTTAGCAATGATTAAAGCACCAGGAGCAATTAATTCATCTCCTCGTAATAGATCATAATTTTTAATAAGTCCTGCCAATTTAAGATAGTCTATAGACAATTTATGACTCAAATGAAAATCCCTATTTCTATCTCTATTACCTAATAAAGAAACCTCAATATCATTCTGTGTAACTCTTACCATTGTCTACACCGTATATATAACATATACTCTTGAAAGAGTAAGAACTTTTTAAACATTTATATGTTCAAAAATATGAAACAAAAACCAATTAACGAAAAACATAAAAACACATTAGTTTTCTTTTTTATGCATGATACTTATTATTGCAGGTATGGCAGGAGTAGGAAAAAGCACTCTAGCTAAATTTTTAGCCAAAGAATTTAATTTAACATTTCTAGACGGCGGCGACATGATGAAAGAAATGGCTGTAGAAGCAGGATTAAAACCTACAGGAGATGAATGGTGGGAAACAGAAGAAGGTATGAAATTCTTAGAAATCCGAAAATCAGACTCTACATTTGACAAGAGACTAGATAAAAAGTTAATAGACAAAGCTGAAGAGCTTAATAATGTTGTAATGACATCTTGGGCAGTACCATGGCTGTACGATAAAGGTTTCAAAATCTACCTTAAAGGAACATTTAACGTAAGAAGTAAAAGAATCTCCGGTAGAGACTCCACACAAGAACAAGCCGTAAAAGAAAAAGTGAAAGAAAGGGACGAAAGAAACATTAAACACTATAAAACCTTATACGGATTCAACATATCTGCAGATTACGAACCTTTTGACTTAATAATTAACACAGACCTCTTTGGAATTGAAGAAATCAAAAATATTCTTATCAATATCATTAACAAATTAAAAAATGAACCACAACCTTTATAAATTAAAACCAAATCTCAAGATATCATACTTCTTATACTTAGAAGAAACAAGCTAAAATGGCAACCATAAATAAAAAAGATTTTGTAGAAGTTGAATACTCTGGAAGATTAAAAGACAATAATGTATTGTTTGACACCACAGACGAAGCTCTTGCTAAACAGGAAAAGGTTCACAACCCTAGAATGAAATACGGACCAGTAGTAATCTGTATCGGCGAAGGCCACATCCTTGGCGCTATTGACGAATTCCTTATAGGTAAAGAAACTGACAAAGAATATGCACTTGCTCTCGATCCTGAAAACGCGTTTGGCAAAAAAAATGCTAAACTTTTGAAGATTATACCCTTATCAAAATTCAAAAAACAAAAAATTAACCCTGTAATAGGCCTACAAGTTAACATTGACGGAGTTTACGGAATCATCAAAACTGTTACTGGTGGAAGAACAATTGTAGATTTTAACCATCCACTATCAGGCAGAGGAGTTATTTATACTATTAAAGCTAATAAGATTATTACAGATACAAAAGAAAAAGCAGAATCTCTCTTAAGTATGCTTCTTAACCTAAGCGATATAGATATTGAAATCAAAAACGAAACATTAACAATCATGATTAATAAAGAAGCTCCTACAAGGTTACAATCAAAACTCAACGAAAAAATAACAGCTTTAATTCCTGAGATTAAAAAAGTAGAATATTTACTTAAATCACAGGATAAGAAACCTGAAATTAAGAAGCCTGAAATCAAAGAATAAATTTATATATTAGTAATGAATATTTAAGAAGTAAATGTGAGGTGTGGAAATGGACAGCTTTATTAAAAATGCTACAGAAATTTCTGAAGAAGAAATACCCAATACTGATATTCAACCAACGCAGAAAATGCACGAATCAAGAAGCAAGAACGATGTTGACGCAGAATTAGCTGCAATGCTTGCAAAGCACAAAGCTACTATCAAAGTTATAGGTACTGGCGGAGGCGGCAACAACACTATTAACAGAATCACAGAGGTAGGTATCAAAGGGGCTGAAACAATTGCCTTGAATACAGATGCTCAAGACCTCCTTTATACTACTGCAGATAAAAAAATTTTACTAGGTAAAGATATAACACAAGGACTTGGCGCAGGATCAATCCCAAAAATTGGTGAAGAATCTGCTCGCGAATCCGAAGGTGAAATTAAAAAAGCGATGCAAGGCGCTGACATGGTTTTCATAACATGCGGTCTCGGCGGCGGTACAGGTACAGGTTCTGCACCTATAGTAGCAGAAGTCGCTAAGAAAATGGGCGCTCTAACTGTTTGTATCGTAACAGTCCCTTTCAATATGGAAGGCCAGCGAAGATACGAAAACGCAATGTATGGACTTGAAAGACTTGAACAACTAGCCGATACATTAATCGTAATTCCTAACGATAAATTAATCGAGCTTGCTCCAGATTTACCACTTCATACTGCTTTCAAAGTAGCTGATGAAATATTAACTAACGCTGTAAAAGGAATTGCAGAACTCGTAACAAAAGCAGGTCTTGTAAACCTTGACTTTGCAGATATCAGAGCTGTCATGGGTAACGGCGGTGTAGCTTTAATCGGTGTTGGAGAATCAGACACAGAAAACAGAGCAGTTGAAGCTGTTGAAAAAGCTTTACAAAACCCTTTACTTGACGTTGACGTTTCAGGCGCAAACGGAGCACTTATCAATGTCGCAGGAGGTCCTGATATGACACTTGATGAAGCTAAAGCAATTGTTGAAACAGTATCAGAACGTCTCCAGGATGATGCAAGAATTATATGGGGTGCTCAAATTTACGATGACCTTCAAGGTCTTATAAGAACAATGTTAATTGTTACAGGAGTCAAATCATCACAAATTTTCGGCTCTACTAATAAAGAAGTTTCAAATAAAAAGAAAAAAGAGATTGAGAATACATTAGGAATTGAATTTGTGGACTAAAAATGGAATTTCAAAAACAAGAAAAGCAAAGTACATGGTTTAAAATTAAAAGATTCGGTAAAGAATGTAAACGAGTCTTAAAAATTACAAGAAAACCTTCAGGTGACGAATTCAAGACAATTGTCAAAATTTCGGCTATTGGACTTGCAGTCATCGGATTAATTGGATTCGTAATAGCAATAATTAAACAGGTGTTTTTTTAAAATGGGACAAATATTCGCACTAAGAACAACCGCAAATCGGGAAGATCAAGTTATGGACTTTGTAACTAGTAATGTTCAAAAGAAAAAACTTGAAGTTTACTCAGTAATACGTGGACATGGCATGCGCGGCTACATTTTTGTAGAAGCTGAAACAAAAACAGACGCAGAACAAGCTGCTTTCAATGTACCTTACGCTAGAGGCATTCTTCCTAAAGAGATCGCTTATTCAGAGATTGAACATATGCTTGAACAAGGCAAAAAAGAAATGAACATCAAAAAGAACGACATTGTTGAAATTATCTCAGGCCCGTTCAAGAGAGAACAAGCAAAAGTTACAAGAATCGACAAAACAAAAGAAGATGTTGTAGTTGAACTTCTAGAATCAGCCGTACCTATTCCAATAACAATTAAAATGGACTCTGTCAAAGTTATCAGAAGGGAAGGCGAAGAAGAGGAAGAAGATTAAAAACTAAAAAATATTTTTTTTATTATATTTTATTATCAACCTTATTCTGAAAGATTAATAACTAATTTTTCTGAAGATTCACGTACAGAAGTATAAAGATCAACTATTTTAGAAAAAAACTCATCACCAGGTTTTAATCTAGACTGCGCATAATCAAACAAAGTATTAAAATCATAAGGATGTAAACTAGGATGCATTACGACCCCTCCACAAAACTCGTGTAACTGCGTTGCTTGTTCAATTGATAATTTGTCACCAAAACATGCTTCTAAAGTCTCCCTTTGTTTTTCATAGACTTGTTGCGTTTCTTCAGGTATTGTTACAATTGGTGTATACATTGTAAAATATCAGAACATAACCCAGTTTATATACATTATTGTAATCAAATATATACACAGATTCCACAAACTTTATAAATAACATATTTTTCCAGTAATTCATTAAGAAAATGGCAAAAGAAATAGTTGAATCATTGATTGAAGGCGGAAAAGCAACAGCTGCACCACCTCTAGGGCCTGCATTAGGACCTATGGGAGTAAACATCGGCCAAGTAGTCGCTGCTATCAACCAAAAAACTGCTTCATTTAAAGGAATGCAAGTTCCTGTAAAAGTCATTATAGATTCTGATACTAAAGAGTTCGAAATTGAAATCGGTACACCGCCCGCTTCAGCACTTATCAAAAAAGAAGCAGGTGTACAAAAAGGTGCCGGCAACCCGCTAGCGGATAAAGTTGCAGATCTAAAAATCGAACAAATCATTAAAATTGCTAAAATGAAAGAAGACGCTTTACTTGGCAAAACTTTAAAAGAAAAAATTAAAGAAATCATTGGCACATGCAATTCTATGGGTATCCTAGTTGAAGGAGTTCCTGCAAAGGACACGATTAAACTTGTTAATGAAAATAAGTTTGATAAAGAGATTAAAGAAGAAAAGACAGAACTTTCAGCTGAAGAGTTAAAAGAAGTTGAAGAAGAGAAAAAGAAACTTGCTAAAGATATGGAAGACAAACGTGCTGATTACGAAACTAAAGCTAAAGAAATCGTTAACCAAATGAAAGGAAAATCAAATTCAAATATCCGTTCAAAGATGAAAGACGAAAAAATACCTCAACCAATCATTGACGAGATATGTCCTGCAGAAGCAACACCTGCAGCAGGCGCAGCTCCTGCTCCTGCAAAGAAATAATAATTCTAATTTAAATTATCTATTCTAACTCTTTCTCTAACATTGTAATGTTTTGCTTTGGAAGAGCTTTAGGGTCTACTGGCAATATCACAATAGAATTAGTACCTGAAACTTTATCTTTTATCATACTTATTGCATGAAGAACTTTAGTAAACTCATTCGACGTAGTCAAATATTCTAAACCTTCAAGAAGTATAACACTTTTATTATTACCCACTTTATCCATAAAGTCTGTCACTGCAAACGTAAGCTGTTCAAGTTCTACAGGGTTAAGATACGCATGTTCAGTCTCAATTCTTGTAAGCCATATAAGCGGAGTTTGTTTCAGACCATAGTTAGATTTCACAATTTCAGGATTCGACCTGGATATCGCCAAACCATAAACCTTGTGAAGCACATGATCAATAAACATATCATAACTTTTATGCGGTTTTTGTTCTTTAACCAGATGCACTTTTCCAAGTTCTAATTTATACTTAGGCGGACCACCACTTGTCACAGATTCAATCTTTGGCGTAATTTCCAGTATATGCTCAGTTAAAGGCCTCCTATAATAATCAACAAACCCTACAAGCATTAACAACATCGGAAGCAAAGATATTGTATAAAATAAAGCAGAAAACTCAATCCCAAACCCAATTGAAACTAAAACTACATATCCAAGCCAAGCTATACTTTGAATAATAGAAAATCTTCTACCGCTTATTAAAAAATATCTCATGAAAAGTACACAGATAACAATATTAAAAGGAATATCAAACAAAAAAATATGCAAATTTTCAGCCAACAATATTCTACCACCTAAAAAGTCAAACCAGGCAGTCACGAACAATTGCAATATTAGAAAAGCTAAAGGAAATGCTCGTCTCCAAAAACGTTTCTTTGTAACAAGTATAGTTATTCCTAGATACACGAATATAAAAAATACCGAAACAAGACTCTGCCTTATGAAATGCAAAAAAGTATACATAAAACCTGTATCAGGAAGACTGCCCGCTATAAACAATGAAGAAAGAAAATAACTAAAAGCAAAGGCAAGAAATCCTGAACCCCAATACAGCAAACTACGATCTTTCCCCTTTTTCCATCTCAAAAAGAGTAATAAAGTTATAACTAAAGAGAACAACGCGATAATTATATGGTAAGTCCATAATGGTACAGTCATAATCTATCAAGCTCCCTTTCAATCAATCTTAATTGAACTTCATCAAACGCTCCAGACTTTATAGGCATCAACAAATTCGAATTTACCAATGAAATCTTATCTTTAACATCTTGAATAAGGTGTAAAGTTTTTAAAAACGAATTATAAGTAGTAAGATACTCGACCCCGTCAAGGTATACAACACTTTTCTCAGCAGTTCCAATAAAACGTTCAACAGTGTAACCAATCTCTTCAATATCTGCAGGATTAAGAGCATCTTTAACATTCAACTCAGTTAACCACATAATAGGCGTACGTTTCAAAGGATACTCTTCAAGTATTTTTTTAGGATTCGTTCTTGTCAAACATAATCCTGACTTGCCATGAAGTATCTGATCAAGAAACACATGAAAATTTTCATGGAAAGACTTATCCCGAATCACCAACGACGATTTCAAAGGTAAAGGATACTTCTGAAACTCTTTAGCACTACACTCTTCTGCCAACGGTTCTCTAACAAAAAGATAATGTCGATGTATTGAATACGTAATAAACCCATACATGGCAATTGAAAAAAATACTGCCGACCTAAAAGTAATCTTACCAAACGCTGGAAAAACTACATCAGTCAACCCCGCAATAAACATAAACATTGAAAGACCTATTATTGCATAAGCAGCCTGCATTCTCCTTATATCAGTGTCAGGTTCTTTCAACGAAACATTAAAATTCCTTATAGCTAACAATAAATAAACAACAAAATAAATTGCAAACCATTTAGCTACCCCCCCTAATAAAGGATTAAAACTGTGAGAAAAATAAACCCCTTCAACTAACTTCCCTATCATAATAAAAAATAAAGAAGGAATGTACAAAAGTAATTTCAAATATTCATCTTTAAACATCCTATCTTTAGGAAATACAGTGGTAAAATGTAAAAACACTGCAGGTAACAAAATCAAAAATATTCCAAAAGCTTTCGCCCAGGGGAGAGCTTGCGCGCTACTATCCGCCACTCTAATAAATATGTCAGAAAAAAACATTAACCCTATAAGTACTGAAAAAAGAAGGAACAATCTATTAACTTTATTCTTTTGATTTTTTATAAGTACAATAAGACCTAACGCTATAGCAAATACAAAAGCAATAAATGAAAAAAGTACATGCGTCATTCTTTATCCAACTAACTTTGTCAATGCCCTAAACCTTCCTTTACTGAAATCCAGTACAAAGATGTCCATGCTAGCTTTTGTAGCTCTTAACTTAGCCACGTTAAGCTCTCTTTTGACTTTCATACCCTCCCTTTTCATTGAAACATGCAATATAGCATCTGCCAAAAAATCTTCAACATCATACTCTCCATATCTGCTCTCATCTAAAGGCATCTCTGAGATTAAATAAGACGTTATCCCAAGATCTCGAAGGTATTCATACATATAAAAAAGTTTAGTCCTTGGCTCTTTAAAAGTTGATAAAGAATAAAGTGCCGACATTGAGTCAAGAGCAAAAAGATCGCAAACTCCAGCATCTTTCAATTTTGAAATTATATTTTTCAAAACATTTAACCAATCAGCATCAGGATTAATATTCTTAAGCTCTCTCAACTCTTTCCTTATAGCTCCTACATCCGCAAATATAAGTGTCCCTTTCTCAGCAGTCCGTTTAATTTTATCAATGTTCTCATCAATCTTTGCAATATCCGATATTGTGATAACTCGAACCTGTGAAAGATCATAACCCATAGAAATTACATGATTCAAAAGCGAAATCGAACTCTGCTCAAGAGTAATATAAACTCCAGATTTATTTTTCTGTACAACTTCATTATACATTACATTAAAAACAACTGAAGATTTCATTGTACCTGACGTACCTGCAACTAAAGATACAAATCCTTCGGGTATCCCTCCTTCAATATGTCTATCAAAATTCTCGATATATGTCGGAACTCTTTTAATTTCTGATTTATGTGCAACTAACTCCATCTAATTCACCTCGTATAAGCAATATCATCAAGCTTTCCTGCTTTTGTAGCGATTATTACTTGATTCTTGTTAAGTAAAACATTTCCAGTGATTACTCCTTCAGTCTGATACTCCCAAATTTTCTTACCCACTAATTCACCAGGGTCACTTGTTAACAAATTAGTATAATGTCCAGACTGCATAACTATCCCTGAAAGTCCAGGCATATAATCTAATACATACGACCCTTCTCCATCAAGTACGTACATAGTATTATCATAACTACTCGCCACCACCTCGAGCTTACCATCTCCATCAATATCAACAACTAAAGGTGTAGCAACCACCCAAAAATCCGTTTCATAACTCCATAATAATTGACCATGATTATCAATTGCATAAACAGAATTATCACAACTTCCAAATACAATTTCAAGTTCGCCATCTTTATTAATATCAGCCACTGCCACAGCAGAAAATATTCGACCATCTGTTTCAAAAACCCAGCTAAGTTCCCCATCTAAAGTCAAACAATAAAGATTATGATCTGTCGAACCCACAACAATATAAAAAATGTTATGAAACAATTCAGCCATTACAGGTTCAGCCACAATACTGGCCCCTGTTTTAAAGTTCCATAATAATTGTCCTTTAAAATCTAAACAAAATAAAACTCCGTTATTAGCCCCAAACAAAATTTTATTCTGAGAACATCCAGGAGTACTCTCAATTCTTGATTCTGCATTATATTTCCATAACAATTTACCATTTATATCTAAAGCATAAAAATATCCGTCCACGCTACCAAAAAATAACATATTATTACAAAAAACAATCTTCCCTCTGACTGCACCTTTAGCTTTATACTTCCATAGCAAAGCACCATCTTGGCTAAGTACCAACACATCACCCATATCAGTTCCAATAATTATTTCATCAACACCATCGTTATTAATATCGTATAATGAAGGAGATGAATAAATAGCATTCAATTCTTGTTTCTCCAAAAACATTGCTTCAACCTTTCCAATCTTGGAAGACACTTTATACTCCCACAAAACTTGACCTTCAGAGTCCAGTCTTAAAATTCTGCCATCCATTGTAGCAACTATAACATGATTTCCAGAAACTGCGGGGCTTGCCAGAATACTCGAATTAGTGTTAAAACTCCATTTCTCAAAAACTCTACCTCTTTTTTTTCCAAACAATATAATTAACCCCTTTACTGACCATTTTAAGCATATTTCCATATATAAACGTTTCTATATTACACCTTCGATAACATAACCACATAACACAAAAACAATATCAAATTATACAAACAATAAACTAAAGATATTCAAAAAAATAAACAAACATCATACAACAATACACTAATGATGATAACAATAACAATGATAATGATAATAATAATAATAATAATAATAATAATAATAACGGTGATGATGAGGATGAGAATGATGATAATTAGTAAATTAGTAAATTAATAAAAATAAACAATCTAAAAAACAATTAAAAAATAAACAAACAATAAGCCAACAATTAAAAAACATAAATATTATTCAAAACATCTCAAAAAACAAAATTAAATTCAAACCCAATCAAAACTTTTATATATACAAATCCCAAATATTTTCATATGGAAAAGAGGTTGATAGATTTAGTTAGGAATGGATTTGAACAAAGCCAAACAATTGATGAAATAAAACATACCTTAATCCATCACGGCTATCTCGAAAAAGATATAACATCCGCCATTAACGAGGTTTCTAAATCAGTTAAACATGAAAAAGTAAAAAAGAAAAGATCATTATCAAAAACAT
The DNA here is from genome assembly GCA_034722435.1 of Nanobdellota archaeon. Taxonomy (GTDB): domain Archaea; phylum Nanobdellota; class Nanobdellia; order Woesearchaeales; family JAHWHD01; genus JAHWHD01. The sequence continues at coordinate 48,750 of JAYENX010000050.1, forward strand.
TTCTAACAAAAGAAATTCTTGACAGAATAGGATACGGATTTGGTGCTGAACAGTTCATTAACATCCTTTTCTTCCATACAGGCGCTTCATACTTCCTGATAGGAATAATAAACGGAATAAAAGCTTTAGTATCAGTATTCTTTTCAAGTTTTCTCACCAAATATACCGAAACAAAAAGTATTGACAAAAAAATAATTGCAAGGTCAGGGATTATGTTCGGTTTCTCATTCCTGCTTATAGCAATTGCAAGATTCATCCACAGCGTACCCCTTTTCATTGTAGCTGTTTTACTCGGAGCCGTGAGTGTTGTAAGCCACGGTAATCTGTACCAAAAACTGATTTCTGATGTACTTAGAAAAGAAAAAAGGAGTGAAACCTTAAGAAAAATAGGTTACTACGGAGTTTTCATCCTTGGCATTTCAATGCTAATATCAGGATTCTTAATGGACATCTTCCCGGCAGCAGGAACTCCAATTACATTCCTAGGCAAACAGTTCAGAGTCTACGGATACCTTTTAGCTTTTGAGATAACAGCATTTGCATTCATCATCTCAGGTTTCACCTTATCATTTGTCAAAGAAAAACCTAAACAAAAAGTATCAATATCTGAAGAATTCCATAACTTTTATTTTACATTAAAACATAACACAATTAAATACTTAAAAAATAAAACAATCCTTATTCTTTTAATCACAGCAACCATTACAGGTTTCACACAAACAATAGGATATTCATACTATGGCCTTTACATTTACCAAATATTCAATAGTATCTATTTGAAAGGTTTTCTCAATGTTGCTACAATTTTCTTAGTAGCCGCACTTTTTTCACTTGTATCACCAATGGTTGCACGAAAAGTCTCAAAAAAATATGGCCAAGTACCAATGCTCGTATTCGGTACAACCCTTTTATCCATAATGCCATTCACTTTTTATTTCAATCCAACAATATACACTATCGCAGCAGGTACAGTCCTTAGCATAATAGGTGCTTCACTAGTTGGACTTGCAACAGGTCTTGTCCTTGGAGATATTATAAGAAAAACTGAAAGAAAAATTTACTATTCAACATTTTCACTTATAATCACAATACCTTACTTAATAAGTATCCCTATAGGTTCATGGATTGCTGAAACTCTAGGTCCAAGGATGCTTTTCCTTTACCTAGGAATTCTTTTGCTTGTTATTGTAGCACCACTATATTTCATACTTTTATTTATCAAGCGCGAGGCTATAATTTAAAATGCTAATACCTTTAATTATTTTAATAACAAGTATAATAGGTCTTTTATTAAGTTCAGAAATAATAATAAAATCACTCAGGAAAATTGCCAGACATTTTAACATTTCAGAACTTCTTATAGGTATAACAGTTGTAGCTATTGGCACCTCGCTACCTGAAGTAGCAACAAACATCTCGGCAGGATTTAAAAAAGCCTCCGGAGTCGCTATTGGTAACATTGTAGGTTCAAACATAACAAACATCTGCCTTCTTCTAGGCATGGCAGGACTTTTCTCAATGCTTTTCATGAACGAAAAAACAAAAAAACGTGAAGGAAGAATGATCGTTATTGCCGTAGTACTTATGTTATTTGCATTTCTCGATTTCAAAATATCGCAACTCGAAGGTGCAATATTAATTTTAGTCTATATAATCTACCTTATCTATGTATATATTCAAGAAAAAAGATTAAAAAAAATAAAAGTCAAAGGAAGACATCCTGCAATCAGACTCTGGTTCTGGATTCCTTCTGCAATCATAGGATTTATCGCTTTAATCTTTTCATCAAATTACACTGTTAACAGCGCAATCTCTCTAGCACAATTATGGGGAATACCGCAAACTATAATTGGAATCTTCATTATAGGTATAGGAACCTCGCTACCAGAACTAACAGTCATTCTTCAAGGCATAAGAAAACGTGCAAAAGGTCTCTCTATCGGTACGTTGATAGGTTCCAACATTTCAAACCCGCTTCTCGCACTCGGTTCAGGTGCAATAATAACTGGATATTCAATAAGCAAAAATATTGTAAAATTCGATATGATCTTTCTTCTAATAGTAACAATCATTGCCCTATTCTTTCTTGAACGCCACGATTCTTTCGATAAAAAACGTGCAGCTTTCTTAATAGCTCTATTCGCGTTCTATGTATACATGAGACTGTTCGTGATTAATGGAGTGTTTTAGATAAACATACAAAACGAAATCAAAACCATTAACTAAATTCTAATACTACAAACATCCTCAACACACATCCAAGCACACATATTCCCATAACCAGTTTTATCAATATTAAACTCTGAAACAGCTTCAACATTCTTTAAGAAAACTAAAATACAATACTTCTTATCCTTAACAGTTTCATAATAATCCAAATCAACCCCTAACTGTTTATGGTATTTTCCAATTATCTCTTTAACCTTAACATAATCCAAATCAGAAAAAAACATAACATCACTAACCACAGCTTTAGCCCTAACCAACCCTTCCTTAAAATAAATAACATCCCCTTTAGAAACTTTCATCCAAGGATCTCTTTTATACTTATACCAACGCGATTCAACAGTCTTCAAACCATTAAAAATCTTATCAACTAACTTCCACTCTTTCTTCATTATAGCTACGTGCTGCATCAGAATTCACTAGTCCTTCTTACTTCCAACCCACTCTCTTCACACACTTCCTTAACCCTATCTTTATTCCCTGAACCTAACCCTTTCCAATCTAGTACAATAAGCGTAGCCTTAGGAACAGTCTTTTCTATTGCTTGCTTCAACATATCACTATCAAAACTATTAATCATATACTTGGGACACGCATGACCAATTGCAACATCAGAATCAAATATGACTTTTTTAAAATTAGGAGTCGTATGTAAACCACCCACTCCAACTGCAGTTTTATACGAAGTCTTATCCTTCAACGATTCAATTATAGTCTTTGCAATTACAGAAGCAGCATCTAAATCCTTCCACTGCTCTTCCTTAGAACCAATCTCAATAAATATACAAGGCGCATCCAGATCAGGCCCATGATGAGTAACCTCTTGCACAACATCATACTCTAAACTTTCAGGCTTAAACTTTTTTAAATTCATCATACACTTCTTCAACAACTCAGCAGGACACATTACTAAAGTCTTCTTCTTCCCACCATACGTATTATCAGAACTCCAGTTACCCTGCGTATGCGCAGATAACGAGGGAATCTCGGATACAGAAGCATGCGTTGTTGCAAATATAAACAAAGAAGCATCTATTTTCTTATCAAGCTCTTCATGAAATATACATTCTCCTTTAACAGTATATATTTTAACATCTTCACCAATCTCATCAACAATAGAAGAATCATCTAAAACATAAACAGCTTCATCATCATACATCTCATCGCTAACCTTAAAATCATACCCTTCTAACAACTTCTTCTTAATACCTTTACCAGCATAATCAGGTTTATCATCCATCTTACTCTTCATTGTAGATATTATAATTGCAATCATTCTTTCCAAACCCCAATATCTCTTAAAACCCATTCTACACTTGGAACAAGCTTAAGATTCTTAATCTCTTCAATAGAAAAAAACCTTGCATCAGAAACATCATCGCTAGCTTTAATATTAAGATGTTTCGGCTTGCCAAGATAAAAAAATATTACAGTATGATAATCATGCATAGGAAATACAACTTCTTTATGTCCAATAAGCTTAACAATCTCAACATCTAGATTTGTTTCCTCTTTAATCTCTCGGACAGCAGCATCTTTAAGCGTTTCGCCGAAATCAACCCCTCCCCCGGGTATTACCCAACATCCTCTAGCATTTTCTTTATTCCTTTGAGCCAAAAGAAATTTACCATCATTCTCAACTAATACAGCACTTGTTAATCTTGGTGATCTTTTTTCCATAAAATAAAAGAATCAATAACTCATATATTAAAATTTTCATAACTTATAAATACTGCCAACCCTTAAAAAACAAAAAAAGAGGAAACATGAACAACAAACACAAATCATTCATATTAAAACTAACACCACTCCTATTATTTATCTTACTTTATTTCATTATACCGACACCAGTAGGACTAACTACAAATGGTTGGAAAGCACTCATTATATTTCTTATAGCTGTCTACCTCTGGGCAACTGAGACTATTAACATTTCAATAACAGCAATATTAGCAATATTCCTACTACTATTCACAGGTGCTGTCAAACCATTACAAGCATTCTCAGGTTTCAGTTCATCAGCTTTGTTCCTTGTAATCATCGGCTTCCTTATGGCCTTCGGCTTAACAGCTTCAGGTTTAGATAAGAGAATCTCCAACTATTTCCTTAAACACTGCAAAAAAGAGAGCACTATAATGCTAGGAATTATTCTAATCACTGCATTCTTATCAATGATCATGACCAACACTACTACTACTTTACTAATGCTACCTATAGTAGCCAGGATAGCCTCAAAATCAAAAATAAAAAAAGTTTCTTTATTCATAATAACAGCATTCTCCGCCAATATAGGAGGTATTGGTTTTCTTATCGGAACTCCACCAAATATCATAGCTGCCGAAGCACTTAACCTAAACTTTAATCAATGGTTCATAATAGGATTTCCATTCATGATCGTAATGCTAGCGCTGTTATACTTATCATTCAGAATACAATTCAAACCAAGAAAAAAATATCTTAAAATAAAAACTGAAAAATTAAAAGAATTCTCAAAAAAAGAAAAAACAGCCTCAATCATTATCCTTCTCACTCTAATCTTATGGTTCACCACTTCATTACATAATATCTCAACAATTACAATTGGACTCCTAGGAGGACTCTTGCTACTATTAACAACCTATACATGGAAATATTTCACAAAAAATACTGACTGGGGAGTCATCTTCTTAGTAGGTGGAGCAATCTCGCTCGGTCACGCTTTAGAATCAACAGGAGCAGCATTATGGGTAGCACAAAACGTTCTAAGCGTAACAGGACTCCAAAGTCCATTATGGATATCCTTCGGATTTGTAGTTATCTCTTTACTGATAACACAGTTCATACAAAATACAGCCACAGCAGCAATCATGGCACCAGTATTAGTAGGAATCGCAGCTAGCATGGGCATTGCACCATCAGCATTAGTAATACCGATGGCAATTGGAGTTTCAATGGCATTCCTTCTTCCATCAGCAACAGCACCTAACGCTATCGTTTTCGGCAAAGCAAAAATTAAAGTCAAAGAAATGGCACGACTCGGCTTACTCCCAACACTATTCTCGCTTGTAGCTTTATTTGTTTTATGTTGGATACTAATTTAAGAAAATTATATATACACGAGATTCTAAAACACCCGTATGATCACTGAACATCCACCAAAAAACTTTAATCCAGATATTGAAACTGCGAGTTGTATTCTAAAACATAATGGAAAAATAATAATTCTACACAGACAAGACCATAAACCACAAGGAAACACGTGGGGCTCACCAACAGGGAAAATAGATAAAAATGAAACCCCTCTTAAAACAATATCAAGAGAAGTCAAAGAAGAAACAGGGATAGACATACCTGAAAACGAATTCAAGTTCTACAAATCATACTATGTTGAATACCCTGATTTAAGATTCATTTACCATTTATTTTCATGCGAAATAAACCAAGCTCCGCAAATAATAATAAGAAACAATGAACATAAAAATTTCAAATGGGTAACTCCTGAACAAGCTTTGAACATGCCACTAATTCAAGACTTTGATTCAGTTATCAAAGATTTCTTTAATATAAATAAAAAATAACAAACAACCAAATTAAGAATAAAAATCTAAACAAATAATTAATCAAAAAACTGATTAATATAACCGCACACAGTCCTCAGACCAAACCCTAAAACTCCAAAAACATTCTCAGTTAAAGAATACTTTTGAAAACCAATTAAATAACAACTATTTTCATTAACCAAATCAGGTTTTAATCCAAAATCATGCCCCACAATATTCAACACTTGTTTAATACCTATGTTAGAAAACGAACAATTTTGAGGAATATCAATAGCTAAAACATATTTATTATTATGCTCAGCAACAACGTCCTCTTCAAGCTCTCGAACTTGATAACCTGCATTCTCAAGTCTAACTACCGCAGAATTATAAGCCATTTTCGTAATATTATCCAATGTAATATCATCCAACATAAAATCATGTAAAGAAATTATAGTTAAAAGTATTTCGCTTCTAGAAAATATCAATCCTTCTTCCCAGAATTCTCATACAATCCAACCCTTCCACCAGTAACAATATTTAGCAAAGTTCTGGAAAATGTTAACCGTCTAAAAACACTAAACGTATTAGAATTATCATCCTCGGGCTCAGCACACAACCTAAGCTCGGGCTTGTACTGAATCTTCCCTAATGATTGATATCTAGGAATTGAATTAAAATAAGACGCATCACCATGCCAATCATTTGCAAGAATATAACCACCTGGTTGTAAAAACCTTCCAACCGAATGCGCTAAACCTGTTGAATTAAGAAGTATTACAAGATCGTGTTTTCCATCATACAACTCAACATCCTGAGTCAAAGCAACTAACCCATTTTTTCTCATAAGCGACATAGCTTTATCATCAATATCAGAAAAAATAACATTATCAAAAACGTTTGCAGGACTTCCATCAATATTACAACACGGATAAAAAACAGATTTAGGACTATAAATATTCGCATTAAACCATTGATACTGATCAATAAGATTCTTTGAAAATCTAGGTCCTGTTAAAACTAATTTTGATTTTAAATCTTTTTTAGATTTTGGTTCAAATTCGAATTCAAATTCAGATTCAAATTCAGATTCAAACTCAGGTTCTTTACTTAACCTAATCATTCCCGAAAGACCCATTCCTTCATTCCATTCTTTAATCATTTCAAAATTAGAAAATTAAAGTCATTTAAATAACTTATACTTCAAACACAAAAGTAAGTATATTTTTAAGTAATAAATGGAATACTTATAAAAGCAAATTAATTAATAGAAAAGTATATAAATAAGATAATACTTAATAAAGTAAAAAAATAAGTATTAAATTAATAAAATGACAGAAATTCGACGTAAACTCTACAAAAGGGGTTCAAGCTTTGAAACAACCATACCTATGCCCATTCTATTCGCAATTGACAAAAAAAAGAAGCACGAAGTAGTGTTCAAGTTTGATAAAAAAGGCAATCGTTGGTACGTAGAATTTGAAGAACTAAAAACGTTAAAAGGAGGGAGAAAATGAGAATAACATTCAGAGGAGCTGCACAAGAAGTAGGAAGATCGTGCATAGATATTGAATCAAGACAAGGTAGATTTTTACTTGACTGTGGAATCGCAATCTCACCTGAAGGATTAATATATCCTGAAGAACTAAAAGACCTTCATAAAATAAAAGCTACATTTTTAAGCCACGCACATCTAGACCATTGCGGAGCTCTATCCTTAGAACAACATCGAGGTTTGCGAAGCCCTATATTTTGTACTCAAGAAACTAAAGAACTCTCACGAATGCTTCTTCAAGACTCGCACAAAATCGACATGCATTCCCACAGATTAGTAGAATATAATGAAAAAGATATTGAAAAAGTAATAAGTCGATGCAGAAATGTTGAATACCAAAAAGAAAACAACTTCAAAAATGTACCTTTCACATTCCACGACGCCTGCCATATCCCAGGAAGTGCATCTATTGAATTAGAGCTAGAAAATAAAAAAATCCTATACACTGGAGATATGAACGATCAAAACACACGTTTATTAAGAAGCAACCTGGCTCTCCCAAAGAACCCAGACATAATGATAACTGAGTGTACTTACGGCGATAGAGACCACCCCCCTAGAAAAAATACTGAAACTAAATTTCTAAACGCTGTAAAACAAACACTCGCAAGTAAAGGCTCTGTTCTAGTTCCTGCATTCGCAGTAGGAAGAGCCCAGGAACTGCTTCTATTATTGCAAGACCTCGATACTGAAGTACCAATTTATTTAGACGGTATGGCAGTAAAAGTTACAAGAAACTTTCTAAGACTTGACAGATTTATTAAGGATAAGCGAGAACTTGGCGATGCTTTTGGAAACACTTTCTTAATCAAAAATTACAAGCACAGAAAAGAAGTAGTTAAACATCAAGGAATATTTGTAACAACATCAGGCATGTTAACAGGCGGACCAGTAATGGAATACCTTAAAACATTTGTCAAAAGACCTAACTTTAGCATTCTTATGACAGGTTACCAAGCAGAAGAAACAAATGGAAGATCTCTTTTAGAAACTGGAAATATCAATGTCGACGGTTACACTCTAAGAGCAAAATGTTTTTACAACAAATTCGATTTCTCTGCACATATAGGATTAAAAAATCTACAGAGAATTATCAAGGACACTAACCCTGGACAGCTCATACTGAACCACGGAGACGCGCCTTCAATTGACAATATGAAGATATGGGCAAAATCGCAAGGTTTCAAAGTATTTGCGCCTAAACTTCTACAACACATCACAACTTAATATTTTTGGCGGAAAACAGAGGTGTTTCACCAGTGAGGGGTGTGAGGCTTGGCGGCCTTCCCCACTGGTTTTATTTAATAAATAAATTTATTAAAAAAAAAATAAATAAACAGAGGAGGTGAAGTAATGAGATTTTTAAAAAAACTATTTGGACCAAAATACCTTGACTGGGACGATTTCCAGAAAAGAGCAAACTCTTACAAAGAAAACTAAACACCAAAAATAAATTTAAAAAAAAAGAGTAAAATGGATTTTTATACTGAAAAAAAAGAAGCGATACTTAACGAATTACAAAGTTCTGCTAAAGGTTTAACTAGTTCTGAAGCTAAAAAACGTCTAAAAAAATATGGCCCAAACTCTATTAAAAAAGAAAAAGGAATTTCGCCATGGAAAATATTCATAAATCAATTCAAAAGTTTTCTTATTGCAATCCTTGCGGCAGCAGTTGTAATCTCAGGATATATAGGATACCAAGAATTCATTCACGAAGGTGCAAACCTGTTAAGACACATGGCAGACCCTTTAGTGATAGGAATCATTCTAATATTAAACGCAATATTAGGTTTTCGTTCAGAATATAAGGCAGAACGTTCAATCGAAGCTCTAAAAAAACTTACAAGTCTTAAAGCAACAGTATTAAGAAATGGTAAAGAAACACAAATCAACGCTTCCGAAGTCGTACCAGGGGATATATTAGTACTCGCTACTGGCGATAAAATTCCTGCTGACGCATACTTACTCGAATCAATCATACTCGAAACATTAGAATCCGCACTCACAGGAGAATCAACGCCCGTAACAAAAGAAGTATGTATTATTAAAAAAGACACGGCTGTAGCTGACAGAAAAAACATAGTATTTTCAAGCACAATAATAACTAAGGGCAGAGGCCTTGCAATTGTTGTTGGCACGGGCATGAATACAGAAATCGGAAAAATTGCAAAATTGATTCAACAAGAAGAACGCCCTGAAACTCCTCTACAAAAAGATCTAAAACATCTTGGTAAATGGTTAGGCATTCTTACAATCATAATAACAACCATAGTTTTCTTTGCAGGAATCATGACAGGCAAAGGATATACTGAAATGTTCCTAGCTTCTATATCATTAGCGGTTGCAGCTATCCCGGAAGGTCTACCCGCAGTTGTTACAATCGCACTTGCTCTCGGAATTACAAGATTAACAAAAAAGAAATCATTGATAAGAAAATTACACTCTGTCGAAACGCTCGGCGCAACAACTGTTATATGTACCGACAAAACAGGAACTTTAACACATAACGAAATGACAGTTGAGAAAATATTTACCAATAATAAAATTATTGAAATAACAGGTCGCGGTTATGACACTAAAGGAAAATTTTCTGAAAATCCAAAACAATTCAAAAGACTTCTAGAAATTGGAACCTTATGTAACGATGCTGTACTAAAAAATAAAAAAATAATAGGAGACCCTACTGAAGGCGCGCTCATAGTCTCAGCTGCAAAAGCGGGAATAAATAAAGAATCAATCACAAAAACACACTCAAGAATTCATGAAATACCCTTCGATTCTAAACGAAAACTTATGACCACAGTTCACAAAATATCCAACAAATATTATGCATATACTAAAGGCGCCCCTGATGAACTTCTTAAAAAATGTAAAAAAATTGAAATAAACGGAAAAGTGAGGAAACTCACTATTAAAGAAAAAAAAGAAATTCTAAAAACAAACGACAAATTCGCAAGGCAAGCACTCAGAGTTTTAGGTTTTGCCTATCGCCCACTTAAAAATGCCAAACAAGAAAATATAGAGAAAGAACTTATTTTTGTAGGATTACAAGCAATGATTGACCCCCCGCGTCAAGAAGCTAAAGCCGCAATTGAAAAATGTAAAAAAGCAGGCATAAAAATTATAGTAGTTACAGGCGACCACGCCATTACAGCAACCGCAATAGGTCACCAGCTCGGGCTTGAAGGAAAAACTATGACAGGCCAAGAACTTGAAAAAATAAAAGATCTTTCAAAAATTGTTGAAGATATAGCAATCTTCGCAAGAGTTTCTCCTGAACATAAACTTAAAATTGTAAAAGCCCTGAAAAAAAGAAGACACGTGATTGCCATGACAGGTGACGGAGTTAACGATGCACCTGCTTTAAAAAAAGCAGATATTGGCATTGCAATGGGCAAAGCAGGAACAGATGTAGCCAAAGAAGCATCTGAAATGATTCTTATGGATGATAACTTCAGCCATATTGTGGATGCTATTGAAGAAGGAAGAAATATTTATGAAAACATAAAAAAATTTGTTTACTATTTACTATCGAGCAACATGGGCGAAATACTAACCATTTTCGTCGCCATAATGATAGGACTACCGCTACCACTATTAGCTATACAGATTTTATGGATTAATCTTGTTACTGACGGTTTCCCTGCCCTCGCTCTAGGCATTGATCCTGGAGAACCAGATATAATGGACAGAAAACCAAGAAATCCTAAAGAAAAAATTGTTAATAAACACAGAACATTCATGATGATTTTCATCGGCATCATTATGATGACTGGAACTTTAGCAATCTTTTGGCGTTATCTAGGAATAAAACCAACACTATACGCGCAAACAATCGCTTTCACAACACTTATGATGTACCAGATGTTCAATGTCCTTAATTCAAGAAGCGAAACTAACTCAATATTCAAACTCAAAAAAAATATATACCTTTACATTGCAATCGCAATCTCAATAGGATTACAATTTATAGTAATTTATTCACCTATAAATTTATTTTTCCGTACAGTAGCCATCACATTAAAAGATTGGGGATACATAATATTAACAGCTTCATCAGTACTCATATTTGGAGAACTCTATAAACTCGCCCACAGAACACATAAACAGATTAAAAAGGTGGTAAACCATGGCTAGCCTTCTTTATTATTTAATAATTTCAGCAGCCAGTATTGCAGTCCTACTTTTCTCAGCAGACCTCGCAGTTGCAGGTATTGCAAGTTACGCAAAAAAATTAGGCATCTCAGATTTTCTTTACGGATTTGTCGTTGTAGGTCTTGGAACCTCAATCCCTGAATTTGTTTCATCTTTCACAGGCGCAGCCGCGGGCGAAGGAGGAATCGTATTTGGAACCTTATTTGGATCTCTCATAGGAAGTTATTGTTTTGTACTCGGTATACCAGCCATCATGCAAAAAAAGATTAAAGTAGCTAGAAATGTAAGAAAAAGAAAAAACTGGCCAATACTTATCATCGTAGCAATTATCGGAATCCTTGCAATCGATGGCCAACTATCTCATGTAGATGGTTTAATTCTTGCAGGGGTTTATGCAGGCTATTTATTTACTCTATGGAAAAAAGAAGGCACTTTCGGTAACATCAAAAAAGATGTCAAACTAAAACATCTTTGGAGAGACGGCGCCATATTTTTAGGATCTCTTGTCGCTTTATTGTTAAGCGCACGTTGGCTAGTTTTTTCATCAGTAATTGTTGCACGTGACTTCCTAAAGATAAAACCATTCCTAATAGCAATCACAGTTATAGGAGTAATAAGTTTTTTACCTGACTTAATAGTTCAGATAAGATCCATGAAAAGAGGCCATGCACAAATTGGCATGGGTAACGTACTAGGCTCAGGAATCATCAACCTGACATTAATCCCGGCCATAGTGGTTATTATTAACCCTATCAAAATAGATTTCATGATGATACTTCCAGCTATAATCACAGGCTTAGCAGTAGTATCGTTAGTTTTATGGATAATCAAAAAAGGATATTTCCTGAGAAGACACGGCATTTATCTAGGATTAATTTATGCAGCATTTATCACGTTCCAAATACTAATTTGAACCGAAAGATTTAAATAAGGATTTATAAACATAATACATAAAAAAAGAGTTTAACATGATTCAAAAAAGAGGGGTAATAGAAACTGATGTAGATAAATTGTTCATCATTATAAAGAGCAATCCAAATCTTACAGTTGAACAACTTGCTTCTAAAATTAAAGTACCTCTCGACACGATAAATCTATGGATAGACTTTCTGGAAGATGAAGGCCTTATCAAAATAGAATATAAATTTACTAAAGCATATGTACGCCTCATCAAACATCCAGGGGAAGAAACTCCTGTTGAAGAAAAAAAAGAAGAAACAGAAATTCTGAAAGTTAAAAAAGTAAATATTCCTAAAATATCTAAACAAGAAAAGAAAAAAGAAAAAAAGAAAGAACCTGAACCAATTAAGAAAGAAACCAAAAAACCAATATTAAAGAAAGAAAAACTTAAAGTTACAAAAATTGAAATACCAATAACTAAATCCGATGATAAATATATGCTTCCTGAATTTGATTTAGAAGAAAAAGAATCCATATTCAAAAGATTTCTAAGGAGAACATTCAAACTAAGCCAAAAAGATCGCGAGCTACGCACCATTGAAAGAGCTATAAGTAAAAAACAAAAAGAACTCTCAACCACTCAAGCTGATATAATTGAAAAAAGAAAACTTAAACTTGATATTGACAGATTACTTCTTAAAAAAGATAAAATTGATCAGGGAGTAATGAGTGCTAAACAACTAGCAAAAAGAGAAAATGCACTCAAAGAAAGAGAAAATAAACTAAAGAAACAAGTTAAACAGTGGCTAATCAAACAAAAAGAATTAAATAAAAAATCTCAAGCTATTCCTAAAAAAGAAAAAGGATTATTCAAAAGAGAAAAACGTATTCAGAAAAAAGAAGGAAAAATATCCAAAAAAGCATTACAACTTGAAAAAGAACTTCAAAAACTTAAAAAGATAAGAGCAGCAAAACTAAAAATTATTGCAAAAGAATCTATTAAAGTCAAAAACATTAAAAAAGTTAAAAATATTAAAATTAAAAAGATTAAATCAAAACCTAAACCTATAAAAACACAAAATTTGGTTTCTGTCAAGATAGATTTTCCCTCAAAGTGGGAGCTAGTGGGCGAAGTCGTGAACTCGAAGTGTATGCAATAACAGGCCGTAGGCCGTTTTGCAGGCAGGAATACTTTAGGGGCACATTAACATAGGCATACAGGATTTTTAGCTAAAAGCTAAAAAAAAGTTACTATAACTGACCCGCGATCGTGGGCT
>JAYENX010000051.1:0-1866 GCA_034722435.1 Nanobdellota archaeon
CTAACCAGCCAATAAAGTCTTTTACCTTTACTGTCATATCTGCAACAATCCAATCAGGTGCTTTCTCGTTTGGTTTAAATACCGAAATTCCCTTTACCCATAGTTTATCACTCATTTTTTAACTCCTCTTTAATTTCTTTTATCATTTTAGTTCCACTTTCAAAACCAAGTTTCAATTTTTCAATAAAATCCTCATCTCGTTCAACACGTTTTATGAATAATTGCTGTTTGAAGTTTGGATTATAGACAGCATAATCACACCAATCCTTATCACAAACCAACATTTGCATTTGCATTTGTGCATAGTATTTACTGTCAATTTTCTTGTCTAACAACAGGTTAAAATAAACCTTATCTGTCGGACACTTAATTTCAACTAACCCATCTTTTTCAACCAATCTATCAGGCGAAGCACCAACATAATCGTTATAAATTTCAAAACCTATTTTAGTTGTTTTATTGCCTGTTTCAAATTCATATAACATAACAGCAACCGATTCCTGTTCTAATCCATATTCCATATTAGCATTAGAATAAGATACATCTTCGCTTGTTGAATATAATTTGCACATTTTATCACGGATATATGTTTTAAGTCCCTTACCGTTAGCAGAAATAGCCTGTGCATGACTTGCTGTCATTCGTGTTGCTCTAAGCTTATGCCATTCTGGACTTCCTTGTTCAATTTTCATCATCTCTTTCCATTAAAAATTCTTTTCTATCAGAAATTAATTTATTGAAACCTTTTGCATTAGCAGTATGTTTATCTTTGTTATCGTTGAAGTATTTTTTTAGTGATTCTATTGATTCTATGGTTTCGATTTCTTGTTTTACTGAAAGTTCAATATCTAAAGGATTATCAATATCATTGTTGTCATTATCGAGGTTAATAATATTTTGGTAAATATCTTCAAAATGTTTTTTACACGCTTTTTTGATTACTGTTTTACGAGCCATTTCAACAAACCACGCTTTCCAAATATAATCAGTTCTGGCAACCTTTCTATGTTTTTCAATATCAGAAGCACTTAATAACGTTAAAAACTCACCACGCCTGTTTTTGATAACACAATAACCGCCTATAATGTCTTTCTCTTCTCTACTAAACGGATCAATAATATCGTGTGTATAATTAACCCTTCCTGAATTTTTACTGAAATTAAACACATCCGATTTATAAACCAAATCATCATCTATTACTGTATCTGGATAGGCAATAAACATTTTATTTTTATATGCTTGATAATCATAGGATATTCCTGTTGATTGTAATGTAATGTGTTGACCGTCAAAAACCAATCCCTCAGCATTGACTTTTTTAAAACAATCAATAAGATATTTTTCACTTCTATCTTTCATCCACCAATTTTTGTCTTTACCGGATTTTTTATCTTTTTCAATTAAAAGTTTATAACAATAGTTTGCAAATGCTTCCACCTGTACTTTATCATAATCTTTTAATTCAGTAATAATCAAACTTTTATCTTTCATCCTTCCCCCTAAATTCCACATTCACGTGGATCAATTTTTTGTTTAGTTTTCTCAGTTTTCACTTCATCATCATAAAAATCACAATGCTCCTTACATTCAGAACATATTGGATCAACTTCATCTCCTAATATTGGTGCGTCACAGCAGGTACTTAGTAACATTATTTCCCCCTTGTCTCAATCTTAACAGCTTCATCACAAATACCATCAGGATCAATCTCACTTATTTCGTCAATTAATTCACTTGTGAAATTCTTTGCTATATAGTTAAAGTCAACTAATTTGGCTAATTCACATTGGAACAGTCTCTCTAATCGTGCTTTGATTTTAGGGATTCGTTCAAGGTATGCTTCTTTCTCTGCTGAATAATCAAACG
>JAYENX010000052.1:0-8301 GCA_034722435.1 Nanobdellota archaeon
CTCGAGAAGATTTAGAAGAAGTAGTTTCAAAAATACAGGCATTGAAAAATAATCTTGACAGAAGTGTTAATTCCCCAGGGAAAGGCATGGATAGTTATGAGAACGCTTTCTCGCATTACATGAGTAGTATCTTATGTGGTGTATCAGGCAATATTGAGTTGCACTTGTTTCGCTTGGAATGAAAATTATTATGAAGAAATCCATTAGCAGTAGTTCTTAGGGTTTAATTAAGAGGAGATAGCGTTTACAGGTTTTGTTCTAGTTTTCCCGGTTTTGTTGGATGTTAAGTTGATAAAATAACTCGCTTAGATTTGAGTTGTCAAAAACGGCAGGAGACCATCAGTCAATATGCTTAGAAATGTACTGCATTTCAAAGAGACTGATAGCATGTTCGCTTCGCTCACCCCTGCCATGTTTGAGCATGATCAGAATTCCAGTAATTATTTGCGATTTCAATGAAACCATCATTCAATAGAAGGGTGGAATTCTGACATTTAAAATGGAAAACTTGGCACGAGTTTTGCATAGATGTAATACATAGATTTATAAGAAAATTGAATTTAGGCGTTTTAAGCCTTAAAATAACCGGATTATAACCATTTAGTTGCGCGAGTTTTGCATAAACTAACCGTAATTTTTTAGCGAGTTTCGTAAATTTCAGGGAGAATTAACGCATAATTGTCGCATTAGAACGGATATGACCGCATTATCAATGTTAATAATTGTTTGGAACAATTAGAAAAGTTTTTATATAAATCCCCATTAATGAGCCGTATGCTAAAAGGTGCTGAGAAGTTTTTTAAAGTTTATTCGGGACTCCCAATTAAAGAGAGAGAGAACACCATTGTTGTAATAGATGATGAGCCAATTAATTGGAAGTTGGCACATGAAGAAGTAAGTAACGAAACAGAGATAGGGAAAAAAGTATTAAAAATACTAATTAAATTGGAAATAATATGAGCAACCAAAAAGACACATTAGTTAGAAAAATTGTTTTGGAGCGAATTAAGAATATGGCTCCAAATGTTAAGATTGCATTAGGTTCAAAAGGGGAATTTCTAGGAAGAGACCAGTTATTTAAGGAAGTTAGTGGCAATACAGAAATAGGCAAAAAAATAGTTAAAATACAATTACGTTATTTGCAGGCCCTTAAAGAGGGATTAGTATAAAATGAAGAAGGCGCTGTTTATTAGACCTTCACATGACGACGTTACTTCTTACTTACATCATTATAGTAAAGAACTATTAAAAGAAGCAGATAATAAAGGTTTTAAAACAATGAATAAAGAGAAAGACGATGCCACTTGTGCCATTGTCGTGAGCGTGATTGACAAAAATGATCCTGAGTTTATTATGTTTAATGGACACGGAAACACAAATTTGATTTGCGGTCATAAAGATGAGATATTAATTCAAAAAGGAGTAAATCATAAACTTCTTAAAAATAAAATGATATATTCTGTATCATGTAGTTCTGCAGAAGATCTGGGAGAGAGCGTGGGAGATAAAAAAACTACATTTATCGGATACACTGAGGAATTTGCGTTAGGAATGGACATTACTTGTCAAACTGCAGTCCACAGAGATAAAAGAGCAAAACTATTTTTGGAACCTTCTAACTTACTCGTAAAATCTATTCTCAAAGGAAACAGTGCAAAAGAGGCAGTTGCAAAAGCTAAATCGCTTATGAGAGAAAATATTTCAAAGCTTAGGACAGACCCTTTCCCCGACGCAAAAGATTACTTGCCATATTTGTATAACAATTATTTGGTTCTAGATATTAAGGGAAATGAAAGTGCCACTCTTTAACGTCTTAATTAATTTAAGCGATTCACTCACTAACAATTTCATAAGATTTTCTGTCTGCTTCACATAATTAGGAATTATTTTGTCACCATATTCCTTCATAAGATCAAAGCTTTATTAATTCTCAGGCCCAGAAATAGAAGACTGGAACTAAGAGCAGTATGCCCCTGCGGAGACTTTCGAAATTTGAAATTTCTCAGTCATTTCGAGAAACTCGAAATTAATCGAACTCCGATCTCACCGACCGCAACGGTGTATATTATCCATTGTACTACAGGGGCATATATTATGTATCACAGTAAAGGATATAAAAATGTTTGTTATGGTTGTAGTATATTATATAACAAGAGTGCCACTATAAGAGGGGTTTTGTTTAAGTTGTCACTCGAAGATAACAACAATGCGAAAGCTTTATATACTCAACAGTATTTGTAACTGATAAGTTAATAAAAATAGGTGTGATAGTACTAATAATTATAGGTCGTTAATACAAGGTTGTTGACGATAAACTCGAGGTTATAAAAAAAATGAATTGGTCAAAAAAAGCCGGAATTGCAGCATTAGCATTTTTAACATTAGCAGGATCAGCATTCGCTAGTCCATTATTACAACCACAAACTATTTCTAAACAAAAAGCTATTCAAATTAATCAAAAAAAAGATGTTAAGAAGAAAGCAGAAATATTAAGTCTTGATGCAAAATTATATGACGGTAATAAGACAAACGGCGAAGTAAAAAATATTGAAATTTATAAAGTTAAAGCTGGTGGAAAGCCTACAGTTATTACAGCAAGAACACAAACTATCTTCAATTCACTCATAAATCAAGCTCATGGAAAAGGTTACACATTCGAAGCTCATGTTGATGGCGTGGAAGCTAAAGCTAAGAAGAAAGCACCAAAAGCTAAATCGAAAAGACCTGCTCCAACTAAAGTAGCACATTCTAAAATAAGTAAGAATATTGAATTTACAATACACGCGCCAGATTCACCAGCAAAAAAAAGAAATGTTGGATTTATTCAAATTGGCGATTATGCAAAAGGAGTAGCAGACTCTAAAAGTAATAAAATTGAAATTGATGCAAGAAGTGCAGCCGAAGAATTAGGTTCGTATCTTGAAGAAGATCATAAAGGTTTTAGCAAGATAATTCCAGAAGTTAATTTCACATATTCAGTTCTTAAATTAAGAAAACAAGGTACAAGTTATCTTCTTACAGGTTGGAAAAAGCAAATAAAACAAGACGCGAATGGTTACACAAAAAGTGAATTCAAACACAACCTAACAAATGCTCAAGCTAAAAAAGTAAGAGGTTTACTTGAAAATATAATCGCAGGAGATAGTGTATGGAGTCCAAATGAGAACCAAAGAGGATTTGAATATCAAGATAATGGTAAGATAAATAAAGAGAGTCTTAAAAAAATCAGAGCACGAAAAGCATCTATAGAACAATATAGAAAAGGCGAAATCACTGCTGAACAACTATTAGCGACAGGTTTCAAACCAGAAAAATTCAGTGCAGAGTATAATAAATGGTTATCAGAATTTGAAGTTAAGAAAATAGTAGATTTAAATAAAATAGTAAACGAAGGAATAAGAGATGCTACACAAGTTAAAATTCCTGCAGCTATCGAGGCTTTAGGTTATACTGGAAAAGATGCTGTTAGAAACTTTAGATTTGATAAAGCTAAATTTGGGTATTTAGCAGAGAAACTTGATCATAGAATTAATGGTTTTAATGTACGTAGTAATAATAATAGTAATGTTCCTAAAGGTACAGGAAGAGTTAATAGAAGGTTAATGGGCGATTATAAAGCTACTAAAATATGGAAAACAGTAGTCGCAGGTTATAATACTAGAAAAGCTAATCTAGATGGTTGGAAAGTTCTTGATGATGGGAAAATTAAAGCTAGTGAAATAAAAAAACCAGCAGATGTTGCAAATCTTATGACACTTTGGCAAGCTAAAAACCCAAGAGAACTAAGAAAAACATTAAATCATTTTGTGAATTATACACAAAGAAAAGGTTCAGTCTTTGACGGTCTTGGAAGGTTTGGCAAAAGCGTAGTAAGAAACGTGTTAAGAGGACCTGAAGATTTCTATAACAATAATAAGATACTTGTTCATTGGATTGGTAAGAAACCAGTTAGAGTAAACACTTACAATCCAATTACAATGAAGACTGATACAGTTTACAGAACACCTACACTAAGACACGGTTTACAAGCACTTGCAAACGACGCGATATTCGCTAACTTAGTAATAAAATATAATGCAGGTAGATCAGTATCACATCCTATTACAAAACTAGGTGCGCCTGTTGACGATTTAGTTGGAAACAATTTATACAATAAAGATGGCGCTTTACAGAACTTTAAGAACGGCGAAATCGGAAAAGGTATAGCGAATACAGCTGGAGCAATCTGGCGTAGTACTTACAAGAAACCTAATACAATACATGAAGATACGCCTACACCTATTGAACCTGAAAACATCAGACCAATAGATAATCCAGGTGACACATTTGGAGATGCGTATGGCGCAAGAGGTAATTAGAAAATGAAAAAAATATTATTACTACCGATCATATTCGTGCTTGTTATGACATCAGCTATGGCTGTATGGAGTAACCAAGTTAATTTTGATTTTATAGATAATACTACAGAAACAGTAATGAGCCCTAGTTTAATGGCACAATCTAAACTTCTTGTATATACTTGTGGATCTGATCTTACATGTAATGCTCCAACTTTCTGGAGAGAGTTTAATGCTACACATTCTGAATGGAACGCAGCAGGATCACGAGCAGAGATTACATTACCTGCAACAGAAGGACCTAGTTATTATGCATATTATTTCTATGTACCAACATTTGTACCTGTACACGGAAGAACTAACGAATCTGAAAACTGGACAACTGCAGCAGAATTAGATATTGAATTTAACAGAATTAAAAATGCATCAGCACTTATCAATCAAATAGCAGTTTTCCCTACACAGTTTGTAAACGAACCTATTGCAGTTAGCATGTTTACTAATGCAAGTGCAGAAATTTATTCAGCTTTCACTAGCAACGGTTTTGTACCTTATTTTAATCCAGCAATATCAGATATTGCGTATCAAGCAGAGTTAAGAGATTTTTATTCAGCTGCTACTAATTATACTATAAGTTTCATAAACACAACTGATAATACAGTTGTAGAAGGTCCTTTTGAATACGAAATTCCAAATGGAATCTTTATGGATGAAACTGAAAGAGTAATATATAATAGCTGGCAACCAACTGTTGAAGGAGAGTACACAATTGAATTCACAACTGAAGTAACAGATTCTAAAGTTGAATCTTTAAGTACTGAAACACATACAGCTTCTAAACAAATTACAGTTCTTCCTGCAAGAGCAATCACACAATGTTATGCTCAATTAAGCGGTCTTGAATGGACACCTTTATCACCAGGAACTAACCAAGAGATAGATTTCACAGTTGATAAATTATCTAACTGGGTAAATGATACATACTCAAATATTGATGCAATCGATATGAATGCAACATGGACAGTAACAGGTCCGAGTCCAACATATTCAGAAACAATAACTATACCTGCTAACACAGGATCATTCGAAACAGGAACAGCTGAACCGTTTACATTCAACTGGACACCTACAGTAGCTGGACAGCATACTATAACAGTTACAGGTTTACCAATTGACACAGTATGTTCAGCACTTGCAAACCCTACTATTTCAGACACAGTAATCAATACATTTGATGTGGAAGAAGCAGCTTTTAACTTTCCACCGCAAATATCAGAATCACCAGAATCACCACTTGTAATTGAACCTGGAACTTTACAAGAGTTCAATGCTACAATTGTTGATCCTGAAGGTAATGATATGAATGTTTATTGGTACCTTGATAGCGTTTTAGCACAAACAAATCTAGACATGGCAAGTGGTTCACTTGTTACAGGTTTAGAATTATTCGATACAGCAGGAATATATAATGTAACAGTAAGAGTTGTTGACGATTCAAATAACCATGCAACATTTGAATGGGAAGTTATCGTTAGCGGAGCTCCAGTGATAAGTAACCCTGAACCTGCAACACCTTTGAGTATAGGTAGAAAAGGTCAGATTGACTTTAACGCAACTGTTGAAGATCCTGAAGGCGAAGATTTAGAAGTTACATGGGAAGTAACTGACGGGTCAACCTCAACCACTACAACACCTGTAACTTTGGTTAGCGGTTCATTAGCCGAGTTAAACGACGAACAGTTTGATGTAGCTGGTGATTGGAATGTTACACTTGTAGTAAACGACGGTTCAAGTACAACTAATTATACTTGGGAAATTACAGTTTCAGAATGTGTAGTTCCATACGTAGGATTACAAATTGATGAAGATGTAACTTTCTGTACTGATGCTTACACTCTTAGCGATGCAAGTTATGTAATGGAGATTGTAGCTGATAATGTAGTAGTTTACGGAAACGATTCATTTTTCGATGGATCAGATTTAGGTACACTTTTCTATTCAGTAGGAACTTATGAAAACGTGACACTTAGAAATATGTCAATTGATAATTACGAAGATCCTTTAGAGTTTTATGATGTTTCATTTTTAACAATTGAAGATATTGAGTTAAGTGATAGCGAAGATGAACCTATCAGAGTTGAAGATAGTAATAATCTATACATCAATCGTGTAACAATTGATAGTGACGATGATGGTATTGTACTTTACAATGTAACAGATGTTTTAATTGAGAATGTTCAGCTAAGTGCAATCGATGAAGGTATTGTAATGGTATTGTGTACAGATAATGTAACAATTAGAAACATTGTAGTTGATAGTCCTGATTATGGATTCTTTGTAGAGAATTCATTTGTTACAATATATGATTCAATTATCCAGAACATATTTGATGCAGACTTCGAAATGGATAATGGTGCAATTGTATATGCAGTTAACACTACATTTGATGAAGATAATGTATTGATTGGCGACGATTCAGAATTATACAAACAATGGTATTTTAACGCGCATGTTGTTGATACTTTAGGTAATAATGTATCAGGAGCAATTGTTAATCTAACCGATATAAACACTAACCAAGTATTCTCTTTAATCACAGACGTAGAAGGGGTAATACCTACACAAGCAATAAGCGAGTTAATGATAAATGAGACAGGAACTTTTGGTTTTAATAATCATACACTTAATGTAACTGCTTTAGGTTTTGACGCGTACGGAGAAGAATATAATGTTTCAGAAAATATAAACGCAAATGTTGTACTTACAACTACAAACTATGCACCAAGCATAAGCGATTATAATCCTACAACTCAAGAGTTTAATCTTTTGACAGGAGATTCACAGTTGTTTAATGTAACAGTGGAAGATCCAGAAGGAGAAAACATGACAGTTGAGTGGTATGTTGATGGAATTTTAAATGAAACTGATAGTGATGTTGAAAATAATACAATCGCAGATTTCACATATAACGATTTCAGTGTAGAAGGAGAATATATCATTAATGTAGTTGTTATTGATAGTATTGGATTAACTGATACTTATGAATGGAATGTGACAGTAAGCGATGTGCCTGTTAATCAAGATCCTGTTATCACAGAACATAATCCTGTAGATGCAGACTTTGAAATTAATACAGGAGATTCACAGTTATTCAATGTGACAGTAGAAGATCCAGAAGGAGAAAACATGACAGTTTACTGGTATGTTGATGGAACTTTAAATGAAACAGATAGTGATGTTGAAAATAATACAATTGCAGATTTCACTTATAATGATTTTAGTGTAGCAGGAGAGTATAATGTTACAGTTATCGTAGAAGATAACGAATCTAATAATGTTAGTTATGAATGGAATGTGACAGTAAGCAATGTAGTAACACCGGTAAATGTTGTTTTTAGTGAAATCATGTACGATGCAGCAATTGAATGGGTTGAAGTATACAACGCAGAAGTTTCAGAGATTAATATGTCTGGATGGGAGTTTTACGAAAATAATAACAATTTACTTACAGCAGTTACAACATCAATCTTACCTGCTGGAGGTTATGCTATCTTGACAGAAAACGAGGTTGCTTTCATGGGACAGTACCCAGGATACACAGGATTAATTTTTACTTACAGTTCAACTGGTGGTCTTGATAATGGCGGAGAGACAATTAGGTTGTACGGAGAAGATGGAACTTTAGTTGACAATGTTTCATATGGAGATACAGCGCCATGGCCGACAACAGTTACAACAGGTTATTCAATCGAACTTACAGATATGGCTCTCGACAATAATGAGGGTGCTAACTGGAACGTATCAGCAGACATTAACGGTACACCTGGTACAGGTCCGGCTAATCAAGCACCTACAATCACATTAACAACGCCAGTTACACCTTTAACATTAAATGTTGATGATACACAACTTTTCAATGCAACATTTACTGATGCAGAAGGAAGTAACATGACAGTAACATGGA
>JAYENX010000053.1:0-1841 GCA_034722435.1 Nanobdellota archaeon
GGGAAATCAAATTGCTGTAAACTGGAGAATCAATATCATATATTTGAAATAATTTTGTCTACTAAAATATGAATATTGGTACCCAAAGAACTAATGTCCTTATCCTTAACTATTAATTGAAGATTATTTTCAATTTTTCTAGCATCATACTCTTTCAACAATTCTAACACATGTTTTGGTGCACTTTTTGTGTCTTCTCTTTCTAATGGTTCAATTAATACATCCGTACGTATGTTAAGTTCTTTTTGATATGTTTGAAAACCTTTGAAATAATCCACTTCAGTTTTATTTCCTTCAACAGCGATAATATAGATTTTAAAATACTTTTTACTATTTGATTTATAATTTCTCTGTCCAAATATATTTTTTATTCTAAATTCCACTAGAATATATTAGCCCTAATTAAAAGCGAGTAAAAATATTACATTACTACTTGCAAACAAAAAGGGAGAAGAAATTGAAAGAAAAAGTAACGAGATACATAACCGCTAAGATGAAGAGAGAAATAGTTTTGAAAGTTCTGAGAGGTGATGACATTGAGTTGTTGTCTCGTGAATATGAAGTTACAATATCAGAGATTTCTAATTGGCGTGATATCTTTATCAATAGTGGAACTAACGGTTTTAAACGTCAGCCACAGGCTGTAAAGCTCAGAGAAGCAGAAAGGGTTATTGGTCGCTTACAAATGGAATTGGAGCTTCAAAAAAAAAAGAACTCTTTGATAAAAAAGATAAACGGGAGATAGTGATAGCACTTTCAAAATGCAAATATTCGATCAGTCAAAAGGAATACCCAATGTCTTTAATACTGAAAGTTGTAGGTTACAGCTCTGCTGCCTGGTATGGTAAAAAGCAGTCACAACCTAAGCAAAAACCTGGACCAAAGCCTAAATGCATTGATACCGATGCACTTAAAGCTATTAAAACTGAAATTCAAAACAGTATATTCCATTCAGAGGGGTACATTAAAGTAAAGAAGAGATTAGATAGAGATGGTATTATAATTGCGAAGCATCGGGTTAACTTAATAATGAGAGAGAATAAGTTGTTAAGCCCAGTTAGACCTGTTAAAGATGGTCGTAAGAATAAGCATGAAGGTACAATTACTACAACAAGTCCTAATATAATGTGGGCAACAGATGGTAAGAAGTTTTACACAGAGAAAGAAGGATGGTGCTGGTTCTTTGGAGTTATTGATCACTTTAACGATGAGATTATATCATGGCATATTCAGAAAATAGGAAATAGATACGCAGCAATGACACCTGTTCAAAGAGCTGTAAAGAAAATATTTCATTCCTTAGATAAAGGAGTGTGCAAAAATACCGCGTTACAGCTCCGCTCAGATCACGGAACTCAATATGATTCTAAAGATTTTATGAATGAAATGAAATTCTTGGGTTTGGATATGTCAAAAGCATATGTAAGAAGCCCTGAATGTAACGGTATTATTGAAAGATTCCACAGAACTTTAAATGAGCAAGTATTCGATGTCACGCCGTTAAAGTCTTTAGATCATGCTCATTTAGTGCTAGATAAATTCATCAATAATTATAATAATAAGTGGATGTTGCACAGGTTGAAACTAAAGAGTCCTATTGATTACAGGATAAGATATGAAAAGACTGGATAAAATTGTAAATTAATTGCTTGCTTAATTGGGGTTAATACAGACCCATTCAAATGGACAGAATTTGTTTCTCCCTTAGAAATGAAACGAATTGGTATAAATAAAGCTTTTTCACTTTCTCTGTTTTGCAATCAACACGATACTATGATATTTAAACCTATTGAGTCACATCCCATAGATTTCGAATCGTATGAAGTTCAGCTTCTTTTTTG
>JAYENX010000054.1:0-1835 GCA_034722435.1 Nanobdellota archaeon
CCTGGTTAAATTGCCACTGCTAAGGTCATATGCCCAAATGATATTGTTTTCATGTTTACTTGTATCTTCACCGATAGTCAGAATGTTCGTACCTGGAAGCATAGTGACATTGTCAGGGTTGGAAATACCATCAAGATCACACTTATTACCATCAGCATCTGCCTCTATCATGGTACCCGTCAAGATACCCTTCATACTGTTGGCAACATAATCACTTTTAATCGTTTCATCTTTAACCACATCCAACTCATAAATGGCACCACAGTAGTTGTATTCAACTTTAATATCGTTGTTCCCGCCTTTGTCATACTTATCATTCTTTATTGTTTCGTTATTATCATCAACATAGGTAGCTACACCACCTTTAGCGTAATCTTCCATTCCTCTCTCAACAGCAGACATTGCAACATAAAGTTTATTGTTTACAGGGTCAAACGTGATCCCCTCCTCTTTTCTAAACTCAGTTGTAGCCCCTTTAAGTGCAGCGTATTGGCTTGCGACGGTTTATGGAATTATTGAAAGACATAACGGATATATTCAAGTTGATACAGATACGACAGAAAAAAATCATGGAACAGCTTTTCATATATACCTTCCTGCAGTAAAAAGAGTTGAAAGCAAAAGCATAGAAGAAAAAGTTGCAGGTAATGGAACTGGAAGAATATTAGTCATTGATGACGAAGAAATGATAAGAGATATGGCTCAGTTTGCTTTAGAGGATAAAGGCTATGACGTTGTAACTGCATCAAATGGTGAAACAGGATATGATATATTTAGGGGTGGGGGTATAGATTTGGTATTGACCGATCTTGTAATGTCTCCTGGAATCGGTGGTATTGAAGTTTGTAACAAAATTAGAGCACGTGATGGGAATGTTCCAATCTATGCAATGAGCGGCTATCAGAAGGATAAAAAAGTTCAGGAAATGTTAGATAAAGGAGCTAATGGATTTTTAAGTAAACCATTTCAATTAACGGAACTATATGATGTAGTCGAATTTGCATTACAGATGAAAACAAAATAGGTTTTAAATTGTCCTCATTCTAAAATAAGTTTCTGCGAACAGGTCGTCTCACAATCATTAATTCTCTAACTTTATCTCTCGTCAAGAGATAGATAGATTTATATAGTTCCTCGTCTATAAAATTAGTATAAATGAGGTGATTCTACATGGTTTATATCAAATCAAACCCAAAACAAACACAACTTCTTCCTACAAATCTTAGGGATATAATTCCTAAAGGTCATATTTGTTATTTAATAGAAGATGTTGTTGATCAATTAGACTTTTCAAACTTTGATAAAGAAGTTGAAGGACCCGGGAATCCAAGCTATCATCCAAGAATATGTTTAAAGATAATAATGAATGGTATTTGTGAGAGGATTACTTCAACAAGAAAGCTGGATAAGTCAACATATGAAAACATAGTTTTCAGGTATTTAGCTGAAAACCTAAATCCTGATTTTCATACAATTGCTTTATTTAGAAAAAAGAATAAACAATTGATAAAACAATGCTTTTTGCAGACTATAGAAATAGCTAAGAATCTTAACATGGTTAACTTCAACAAGCTTTATCTTGATGGAATCAAGGTTAAAGCTAATGCTTCTAAAAGCAAGAGCTTTACTAAAGAAGAGATAAATTTTCTCTCGAACTTTGTTGACAAGCACCTTAAAGAGATGGATGAAGTTGATAAAGAAGAAGATAAGAAGTATGGCGACTCAAATGGAGAGCCAAAAATACCTGATCATCTTACGAGCAGAAGAAAATTAAGAGAGAAGATCAAAGAAATTTTGAAAGATACTAACAAAGCAAAAAAGCAAATGAACAAAGC
>JAYENX010000055.1:0-1831 GCA_034722435.1 Nanobdellota archaeon
AATTAAAATTGATCTTCTTTTTTAAATCTTTTTTTTGATTGAACGTATTTTTTTGTTGAATTTTAAAGAGTAGGAGTGCATACAGGGTTTGGGGAGGTGGGAAGTATATTTAAAGGTTTTCTATGTTTATACTTATTAAGCTAATTCTTATTCTGTAGTATCTATGTACTTGAATTCTTCCAATTATATTCTCGAGTATAGAAATCTTTATTAATATGTTTAGCTACATTGTAGCTAAATGAAAAAAGAAACAAAAATTCAGTTGATTGGATTCGAGATGTTAGAAAAGCAGGTTAATCAAAGCGGCAATAGTGGAAGGGTTTATGTGCCAATTGAATGGGTTGGCAAAAAGGTAAAAATAATCCTCTTAGAAAAATGATATATGCAAACATAAAAGATAATCTTAAAGACAAATCTAAAGATGATATAATAGATGAATTTATTGAGCTTTTAAAAGAAAAACATAAACTCGAAAAGGAACTCAAGAAGTATAAAAACTCAAATACTCCTTCCTCTTCTAATAAACACTTAAAAGAAAATACACAAGGACTAAAAACTAAAAAAGGAGCTAAACGTGGAGCTCCTAAAGGTCATAAAGGAAATACATTACAGCTCACTCCAGATAAAATAATTAACTTAATCGCCAGACTATGTGGTAAATGCAAAAGCTCAAATATCAAGCCAACTGGTTATATAAAAAAACGAATTGTGATTTGTTATCAAAAAGCCAAGATTATCGTAAAACAATATAACCAGCAGGAGGTTTTGTGTTATGGTTGTGGAGAACTAAGTTTAGCAAATCACAAAGATATTCCTGAAAAAGGAATATATGACAGTTACATTCAGGCTCTTGTGAATTACTATAAATTCAAGGCAAGACTCCCACATAACTTAGTTGTTGATGTGATGAATAATGTCCATGATGTTCCTATGACTGAGCCTACTTCTCTTGAGATTACAAGAAGAGCAAGTAAAAAGTTAGAGCCACTTTATCAGGGATTGGAAAGAGAGATCAAACAGGCAGAAGTTATACATGGAGATGAAACAAGCCACAGTGTAATGGGTGTAAACCATTGGATATGGGTATTTTGCAACTCATTGATTTCTTTGTTCAAATTCAAAAAGGAACGAGGAGGAGATATTGTTGAGAAAACTCTTGGAAAAGATTTCAAAGGAAAACTTGTTTCTGACGGTTGGGGAACATATAAGACATATGCAAGGGATAATAAAATACTACACCAAAGATGCTGGGATCATCTGAAAAGAGAGATTAAGTTCGAATGCAAGAAGAAACATCCTGATTTGTATAAATGGTGCAATGATATTTATTCAATGGTCAGAAAAGGAAAGAATTACAAACAGGGAAAGAGAAAACTGGATATGCATGAGAAATGCAAAGGAGAGTTAGTTATGCTCATCACCCATATGAATAAACATAGAAATTTAAGAAAACTAGCAACAAAGATTGAGAATGGAGAAGATAAATGGTTTACTTGCATACTTCATCCAGAATTACCAATGGATAATAACGAGGCTGAAAGATCGTTGAGGCCATTTGTTATCATGCGAAAAATAATTGGTTGTTTGAGAAGCAATCTCGGAATGAAAAACTATGAAATTATGATGAGCCTGATATCTACATGGCAAAAGCAAGGAAAAAACGCATTCTATAGTCTACAGGCTTCACTTTAGGTTAATAAGTATGACATATGCAAGGGATAATAAAATACTACACCAAAGATGCTGGGATCATCTGAAAAGAGAGATTAAGTTCGAATGCAAGAAGAAACATCCTGATTTGTATAAATGGTGCAATGATATTTATTCAATG
>JAYENX010000056.1:0-9080 GCA_034722435.1 Nanobdellota archaeon
TCTTAAAATCGCAATGGATGCTGTTCCGCATATTGGAAGAGATGAAAGTTCTAGATTAGAACTCTATAGTAAAATAGTAAAGTATTCTTCAGGTGTTAATCCAGAGAAAGGTTTTTTCGGGTAATATATCATCTAATAATATAATTCAATAAGTCTATCTAAAAATCGAGTTATTTTAGAAGTACTTAACATCATTTAAATAGTACTGCAACTTAATATAAGTACTGTTGATGCGGAATTAAATACATTTAATAATGTCAACACAAACAATAATAGTTCTAGGAGGATTGATAATAATGAAAGAATCTGAAAAAGAAGTTGAAGTTAAAGAACAAATAACTATGCCGTTAATTGGTGATGCAGCTCCATCGTTCAAAGCAAAGACTACTATGGGAGATATAAACTTCCCAGGAGATTATAAAGGCAAATGGGTAATACTGTTCAGTCATCCAGCAGATTTCACACCAGTATGTACAACGGAGTTTATGACATTTGCAACTATGCAGAAAGATTTCAAGAAACTTAATACCGAATTAATAGGTTTGTCTATAGATAGTTTGTACGCGCATATTGCATGGCTAAGAACTATCAAAGAGAAGATTGAATTTAAAGGTATGAAGAATGTTGAAGTTAATTTTCCGTTAATTGAAGATATTAAAATGGATGTTGCGAAGAAATACGGAATGGTTCAACCGAACGCTTCGAATACGCAAGCTGTAAGGGCTGTGTTTATCATAGATGGTAAAGCAAAAGTCAGAGCTGTGTTGTATTATCCATTATCTAACGGAAGAAACATGGAAGAGATTAAAAGATTAGTAATCGCTATGCAGAAATCTGATAAAGAAAATATTGCAACGCCTGCTAATTGGAAACCGGGAGACGATGTAATAATTCCGCCTCCGGGTTCGTGCGGAACTGCAAAAAAAAGAGTTGAATCAAAAGAAGAAGGAAAGTATTGTTTGGATTGGTTCATGTGCTTGAAGAAGGATAAAAAGAAATAAGATCTTAATATAATTAATTTATTTTTTTATTTTTAATGTTTTATTTAGATTTTATACACGCATTCTCCACAAATTATTTAAACTCATTTTACAAAAAGGTCTATTTAGGTGATAAACTATGAAAAAAATAATTCTAGCAATATTTGTTATTGTAGTTCTTAGCATGAGCGTATTTGCACAGAGTCTCGATGCAGGACAGCAACAACAACTTATTGATGAACATGTTGAAGGCGGCACAATTGAAAACTTGTCTCAAGCAGAGATAAATGGTTTACTATTAATGAGAGAGGAAGAAAAACTTGCAAGGGATGTTTATTTAGAGTTGTACGATGAATGGAATATTCCAATATTTAACAATATCGCAGCATCTGAACAGACGCACACTAATGCAGTGAAAGTTTTACTAGAAGCTTATGAAATAGAAGATCCAGTTACATCCGACGCAAGAGGAGATTTTGTTAATGAAGAACTTAAAAATCTTTACGAAGCTTTAGTTGCTAGCGGTAAAGAATCATTACTTGACGCTTTAATTGTTGGAGCTACTGTTGAAGATTTAGATATCAAAGATTTGAATGAATTATTAGAAGGAACAGAGAATGAAGACATTGTTCAAGTTTATGAAAATCTTAGAAAAGGTTCAAGAAATCATATAAGATCTTTCATGAAACAGATTGAGAATAATGAAGGTTCTTATGAAGCAGTCTATATATCTACGGCAGAGTTGGATTCAATTCTAGGTTCTGATCAAGAACGAGGTCCTTTACTTGATGAAGATAGCAGTTTTATACCTAACTTTCAGTCACAGTTAAGGTTAGGTAGAAAAGGTGTTGATGCTGTTCAAGTAACTAAACAAACAAGAACTGAAACCCAAGTAACAAAAGGCGATGGCGAAGGAACAAGGTTAAGAGATGGTACTTACCAAAATCAAGCAGGTAAAGAGTTTAGTTTAAGACAGGAAGGTAATCGTAGAATGATGCAGTCAGGCGGAAGATCTGTTGATTGTTCATTATGTGATGAAATGACTCAGGAAGATGGTAGGCTTAATGCTCGGCTTTCAAATGGTAAGAATGCAGAGATTAAAGTTATGCCTGATGCAGCTTCAGAGACTGCTTTACAAAGATTAAGGTTAAAGAATTGTAATGAAGGGTGCAGTATTGAGTTAAAAGAAGTTTCAGTAAAGAATCAAGTAAGAGCTGCTTATGAAGTTAAGACTCAGAGAAACTCTAAAGTTCTTGGATTGTTCAAGAAAACTATGGATGTCCAAGCACAAGTTGATGCTGAGACTGGAGAGGTAATTCAAGTAGGTAAACCTTGGTGGGCTTTTTTAGCATCAGAAGCTGAAGAATAAATTAAATTATT
Organism: Nanobdellota archaeon; assembly: GCA_034722435.1. Lineage (GTDB taxonomy): Archaea > Nanobdellota > Nanobdellia > Woesearchaeales > JAHWHD01 > JAHWHD01. The sequence goes on from JAYENX010000056.1 coordinate 2,361, forward strand.
TATTTTATTTTTTTATGTTTTATTTCTTGATGTTTTCACAAAGTTTATATAAGAGATTATTTAAATAAGAGTTATGAGAGAAGTAATTATAATTTTAATGATTCTTTTAATGTTAAGTGGTTGTTCATCAGAGTTAGGTTACTCAGGGGATGAGATAGAAAATACGGTTTCAAACATTCCTGTAGTTAACCAAGATCATTTAATTGTTTTAGGTGATCAAATAAGTTATAGTTTTGGTTCAGTAGATTATGCAGATACTCTTGTTCTTACTAAAGAAGGAAATGAAGTTTCGCAACAAAGAGATATTACTTTTACAGGAATTGTTCCTGATTCTTTGATATTAAATTTACCTAAAAGTTTTGCTGAAACTACTGATGATATCGAAATTAGTTATAGAGAAAGTAGTGAAGAGGTTCCTTGGAGAGTTATTGAAAAAGACCCAGTGATTGAGTTAATACATTTGAAACAAGCCCAAATTAGAGAGACTATTTCTATTGAGGGGGTTGTTAGAATAATATCTGGTGATGAATATTTTTCTGATTTGGCTTATAGAGAAGCTAGGATGCATCAGTTTTACAAATTATTACGGGCAGCAGAAGAGGTAGAGGATCAAAATTTATTTATGTTAAGTGTGATGACAGAATATTCTGATTTGTTTTCTTCAACACTTAACTGTGAATATTTCGAAGATAAAACATATTTTACTATATGTGATGCAATCATCAGGGAAGATAATAAACCTTGTAATGAGTTAAAAAGCGAGAACGAATTCGCGTGTAGAGCATTTTTGTATCAAACTCTTAAAAATAATTATAAAGATATTACCCCTGAACAGCATTTAACTATGATTAAGTTTTCAGGGTTTAGAGACGGGTGTGAGAAACTTTCAGGGAAATATAAAATAGAATGTGAAGATCATTTTGGTTTTGGAGATGATGAAGAAGAAAACGAAAATGATGAATCTTCAGATATAATTTATGAAAAGGAAGATGCTTTCGATCTTGAAGCTAAATATGATGTTGGGTATTTGTTTGTTAATCCTGATAAGTGGTGTGAAGAGATTAATTTTGGATATGAAATAATTAAATCACTTGGCGGTGGACCTGACTTATATTGCGAATATTATGATGGTGATATGGGTTATGCCAGTGTTTCTATTAAAACATCATCAACAGGTGCAACTAAGTTAGCGCAGTGGCAGAGATTCACTAATAAAGAAAATCCTGATGAGTTTCGGAAAGAGTGGAGTGTATCTAATAATGGTAATAAGATTCAAGAACTGTATAAGAATTCTATCATTTCTGTAGATGGTGGTAAAACAATGGCTTTGAATGGAATGGTTGATGCTTCCAAAGATGTAATTGATGAGATAATGCCTAAGCATAAGAAATGAATTCTTAGATTAAATAATATTAGAATAATAAGAATAATTTTAAAAAAGTTAAATTGTTTGACTAATATAGAATTTTGTAATCTAGAAATATTCAAATAAGTTTATTGATAATCTTACCTTGTAGAACCGATACAGCAACCATAACAATGGTTAAGAGCAGAATATATTGCCAACCAAAATAGAATATTGCAATAGGAATTAAAGGTATCTTAATAGCGCGGTTGTATAAAAAGCAAGCAATTAAACCGTTATTCAACCCTTTATCTCTAAAATCTGCAAGTAAGGGGTACCACATGTAAATGGGTCCATCAGATAATATACCTCCAAGAATTACGAAAATCCATTTTTTTATTCCCTTCTCAGCCAAATGACGTTTTATAAATTCAGGAGTTATATATTGGTTAGTTAAAAACATTAGAACAAATATTAATATAAAAATTGGTAAAATCTTAATTAGTAAATTGTAAAAAAATGTTATACTGTTAAAGAAAATATCTTTATTAAATATTAAAAATCCCAGATAAATAATAATTATAAAACCAAGAAATAACCATGCACCCTTGCCTTTGGGTTTACTTTCTTGTTTATTTTTTAATCCGGGTTTAGGTTCCATTTAAAATAACCCCATTAAATAAATTGTAATTATTGCGGTAAGTATTGCTAACAGAAAAGCTGTTATGTTTCTTACAATTGCAAACTTTTTACCAAGTAAAGCCGATTCTGCAGGTAATTGTACCATACCTACAGTTACCCATGCTACTAAGAATGCTGTAACTGCCAATAAACTGATCCCTTGAATAAGCAATTCTCCGCCTAAAACATAACTCGTAATAGGATTACCGGCAGAGATGCTCCCAATTATAGAACCAATCAAAGGGTCTAAGAAAGTATTACCTTTAAAAATTGATAAATAAAAATCAGGCGGAACAAGAACAGTAATTAGACTTACAAGTAATAAGGTCCCAAAAATTAAAGGAAGAGACATTTTAATAGATTTCCAGGTTTGTTTAATTGCTTTTTTCATGAACAGCGTTAATTAGTATAATGAAGTATTTTAGACTACCGCTTTAATGAGTTCCATTATTTTGTTACATGAACTTTCTAATCCTTCCTGAAATTTAAGATCCTCAGGAAGTAACTCTTGAATTGTAGTTTTGTCGAAAACCATATAAGCAATAACAGTGCTATTAGTTGAATTATCAATGAATATAACTATTTGTTTAGGTGGTAAAAGAATTGCACCTCTTAATTTATTCGCGTTAATACTTTTATATGCTTTATCAGGATTACAAATCATAACAGAGTAATATTTGAAACTAGGTTCAACATCAATATTGTGATGAGAAAATTCTTTTGACATATCAAAAACATTTCTTATTATAAAATCAAATTTTTTAGCATTATTACGAATAAGAGTAATAATTTCAGCAGGAGATTTTTGTGTTTCTATTTTAAATAATTTTACCATTTTAATTTACCACTTCAATCATCTAAAGGTATTATTTTTATAATGTCAACAGGACATATATCTGCGGCATCTTTATTGCAACCTATATCAGTTAATTCAGTATTAACAGGTTTTACTTTACCATTATCGTTAAATTTCCAGTTGTCACAAACTGTACAAGCTCCGCAACCTTGGCAATCTGTATCGTCAAAATCTATTTTATATTTCATTTTGTCATCCCCTTATAGTATTATTTTCTATTAGCATATAAATCAATAATATCTGACTCAGTTAGTATACCCGTAAGTTCACCAGAATTATTGGTTAGTGCAACTTTGTACTTATGTTTCCTTTTCATCTTAGAAAGAACTGTCGAGATTGAAGCTTGTTCTTTCATTTTAATAATAGGATGAAGTTTTATGCTTGAAAGTTGAGTGTTAAGCGCAGTATTATCTGCTAAAGCGTTAATTACAAGTTTTGAAGTTATTAATCCTAATGGTTGTTCAGTTTTAGAAAGAACCATGAGTGAATGTATATGTTCTTCATCTAACAGTTTAACTGCGTCATGAAGTGTGGAGTTATTGTGTAATGCAAAAATCCCCTCCTCCATGATATCTTTAGCAGTATCTAAAGGCGCTGCACCAAATATTTTGTTTGCAATCTTAATGTACCACGCAGCTGATTGTACCTGGATAATGTAGCCTACTGCAACAATTAATGCTATCTCCGTACCTTTCTCTCCAAACACAGCTAGAGCGATTGCAAGTGCTACAGATAAGTTTCTCATCACAGTACCGAAAACTAAAGAAATACTTTTTGCCCTTGGTAAAAACGTTTTACCTATAAACGTTGAAAAAGAGTAATTTACAACATAAAAAATACTTAAAGGGATTAATAAGTATAATATTTGTAAAGGATTTTTAATGATTGCATTTGATTTAAGAGCCATAGCTACAAATATAATACCTACGACTGCTAAAGTTGAAAGAAGTGGGAATTTCTTTTTAATATTTTTATTAAAATGTGCAGCCCCGTAATACTTTTTTAATATTAATTGAGTTAAAAAACCTAATAACAAAGGTATAAGGATTACTTTACCCAGTTGTGAAAAAACTTCTATCAAAGAAATGTCTATCACTTTACCCATTAAAAATTTAGTATAAAACGGCATAAGTAACGATCCAACCAAGAGACCTATAGCAGTAGTTCTTATTGCGATATCCACATTACCTTTTGCGAATCCTGTCCAAGAGATAGTCATGCCGCTTGTAGGGAGTAAAGCCATAAGTAATAACCCGTAAGCTAGCAACGGAGAATTTGTTAAAAATAGTTTCCCTATAAAGAATCCAATGAAGGGGATAATTAAAAAGTTAATAGCTACAATCATAAATTGAGTTTTTAAGCAACAAGTAGAAAATACTTTTTTAATATCCAGAGTTACCATCATAGGATATATCATGAGTATTGTTAATGGTAATATTAAGATTTTAAGAAACGAAGCAGTATAAAGATAACCAAAAAATACGCCCAAAACCATAGCTATAGGTATTGCAATTGTAAGATTTTGTTTAATATAATTTAGTCGTTTAAACATTTTTAGCTCCTCGTATCTTTTCTGTTACTGAACGCATTATTTTGTAAGCGTCCATTATTTGAGGATATTTAATTGAATAATAAATATATGAACCAACTTTTCTAGTTTTAAGAACTCCCTTGGATTTCATCATTGCAAGATGTTGAGATACAGCTGATTGGCTAATGTTTGTTGCAGATAATATTTTAGTAACTGTCTTTTCTCCTTTTGCTAATATAAGTAGAATCTTAAGCCTATTTTCATTACCAAAAATCTTACAAATTTCGCATTTTAGTTCTCCATCATCAACCATATAAGCAAATACTAATATGTTATTTTTAAATGTGGTGATGAACATCAAAAATAGTTAGAAAAATGACAATACAATTAATTATAAACTTAACATCAGAGTGGTTAAATAGAATTTGATTAAATAGAATTTAATATTAAATAAGTTAGAAATAATTAAAAAAATAAGTTTAAAATAAATGAATTAAAAAAAAGTAAATAATAGAAATCTATTCAATCTTTTTAAATTGTTCTTTTGGAACACCACAAATTGGACATGTGTCTGGAACTTCGTGAACTGTATGACCGCATACCTGGCACACATAAAGTTCTTTTTCTGGAAGATCTGAACCAGACTCTACAGATTCTAAAGCTTCTTTGTACAATTCTGCATGGATTTTTTCAGCTGCATGCGCACCTTTGAAACTTAGCAAAGCTTCTGAATTATTTTCTTCTTCCGCCAACTTAATCATTTCAGGATACATTTCGTTCATTTCGTAAGTTTCGCCTGCAACTGCTTCTTTAAGATTTTCTTTTGTATCTTTAATTCCGCCTGCAACTTTGAAATGTCTTAGAGCATGAACAGTTTCTGCGTCAGCTGCTGCCCTGAAAAGTTTTGCAACTTGTTTAAAACCGTCTTCATCAGCTTTTTTTGCAAATGCTAAATATCTTCTATTTGCTTGACTCTCGCCAGCAAATGCTTTCATTAAATTTTCTTGACTTGTCATAGTAACACCTCGAATTTGTTTATAACAATAATTTCAAAATGGTTATTTAATAACTTTTCGATTGACTTACAGAATCGTAGAATAATGGAAGTAGTTTATCTTCAAATCACTTCACAAAGTTAATCCTTAATCTGGTTTAATCTGATTTTTATGAGCTCTTGAATTTCGTCATCTAAAATTGGACAATCAATGAGTTCGTAACCTTGCTCAGAAAGATGAATTATGCCTAAAGAAGTTACTTTCTCATTAAAAGTGTGCTCGTAAAGAAATCTGTACATATTTAATTGAAAAAGATAATGGTTATAATTACAATCATGAAACTCTGTTAACGGATGAAGCATGTTCTGATAACGGTTAGCTAATTTAATTTCTTTATTAGTCTTCCAGTCAAGTATAGCAATACCCCCTTGAGTTTGTTTTACCACATCAATAGTTCCTGCCAGCCTAAGTTCTTTGTTCCATACCATAACCTCAGAATGTTTTATAGTTTTTAGGTCTAACATCTCAATTGCAGAGTCAACATGATTCATTATAGTTGCAAGTTTACCTTTTCGCATGTGCACAGAATCTAACTGATTAGATTTATTTTTTATAACTTCATCAGCGTAATTATGGATTATAGTTCCAAATGCGCGAGCTTTTTTAGCGTTTCTTGCCCACATATCAAGAACTTCTTGCTGCGTTTTAGAGTCTCGGTTAGCAACGTATGTCGACCACCTTTCTTTATCAAATGGAACCTTAAACTGTTCCAAAAACTGCGTAGTACTTATGAACTCCACTCCTTCATGAGTATATTTATGATTTTTTTCGTCAAATTTTAACATATTCATTACCTTTTATTAAAAGAATCTTACTCAATAAACTACAACCTGAATCTTTTTAATATCGCCCGAACAATATGGACAAACTCGTGGTCGTTGAGTTACAGCATTATAAGAGAATGTATAATGACATTTCGGACATTTATACTTTACAGTCTGATCGTCAACACGTTCACATCGAACTATATCACGTTCTTTTATCCTGGTTGCTTTTTCAAGGTACTCATCCTCTGCGTCCCATCCAGGAGGTCTAGGAATATGGACTTCAATATGTTCAGGTTTGGATTCAGATTCAGCTTTAGCTTCCGCGCTCTTTCGCTCTCTCACACACGCAGGGCAAACCATCATCTGGTATACAGGATCTAAAACAAAAAGTGATGCAAGTACTTCCTTGTTACATTTTTTACACTTAGCATTAACCATTAAATTTACGATTCGTCAAGCTATATTTAAGGTTTATGATATACTTA
>JAYENX010000056.1:9180-59327 GCA_034722435.1 Nanobdellota archaeon
AAAAGTCCTGTTGAGAGTTTACTTCTACCATCTACAGCAATAAAATAATAAAAGTTGTCATCATAAGCAAACGCGCTTCGAGGGTTTTTTGAGGCGTTGATGTAGCAATCGAATAGATGCTCATTCCCCTTAAAATATGTAAAATCATAATTTGGAATTGAATCTTTCAAAAGTAATGGACCAGTCTGTAAAAAACTATTTAGAGGTTTTTCAGAGATGGAAATAGAATCATCAGAAAAATTGATAACTGGTAATCCTGAAATGAAAGGAGATTCGTGTTCAGAGTTTTTGAAACCAAGAAAAGGTTTGAGAGTGTCGATATTAAAAAAACCTGCATTGATACCAAAAATCGAGTCATGTTTAGCAACAGAATTGGTAAGTTTATCTTTTACAAGAACAAGTTTAAGTTTGACAGAATCTTTTTTAACTTTAAGAACATGAATTATGGATTCTTTAAATGAATGTTCAGTATATGAAATATTTTCAATCATTTTATGTGTTTATATATTTTTAACAAGGTGCACAAATCTTTTCGCAACACCTTCCCAGGAATACCCCGATCTTATAGAATAGGAATACTCTTTAAATGTTTGGGTGTCTAGACAAAGAGCTTTATCAATTGAAGATTTTAAGTTATCAACAGAAGAATTGTTAAGACTGAAAACTTCGCCGCCATTAGGAGGGTCTATTAATTGTTTTAAGATTCCTACATCGCTAGCCACAACAGGTGTACCGGATGCAATCGCTTCAAGCACAACCAATCCAAAAGATTCGTATGTTGAAGGCAGTACAAAGACGTCTGCAGCAGACATTAACTGGGCCAATTCTTTCTGAGGTAATGCAGATATGAAATGTACATCTTTGTCACGCGCATAGGAAGATAAATCTCCAGACCTTGAACCTGAACCTACAATAACAAGTTGTTTATCTGACGAGAATTCAGTGTCGAAAGCGTCAACTAAAACATCAAGATTTTTTTCAGTAGTCAAACGTCCTGCGAAAAGAATCATCTTTTTATCAGGATTAAGAGAATATAATTGTTTGATCTTGGTTAAAGTATCATAAGGATGAAAAATATCCGTATCAATACCTCCTGAAAGCACTTCAACATCGCACCTTAAAACGTGTTGAAACATATCAAGAGCCATATCTTTCTGCTTTTCGCTCATTACAAGAACTTTTTTGCTTAAAGAAAGACCATCATATACATCTTGCTTGATATATTCAGGAACGTGTTTGAAAGCTAACATCTCTGTACCGTGTAAATATGATACAACCGGCTGCTTTTTTCCTAGAATCTTAGCAATCGCGAATCCGTGATGAACAATCGCGAGGTCTTTAGGTTCAGATGCAAGTGCTTTGCTAAGATTGTTATAATATTCCCAGTATTCGGGTTGAGAAAGGTCAGCAAACCTTTTACCTGAACTTTTAGGGTGACTAAACAGTACTGGAAAAGTTCCATCAATATAAAGTCCTGAAGAATAGTCGCCAATAGCCCATAATTTAGTGTTTGCATTCCTTGCAAGGTTCTCGGCAACAGTATAACTACCATTACCTTTTGGAAAATGTAAGTATTGTTTCATTTTAGAAGCATTATTGTGGGCCAAATAGTTCTTTAAATCTTTTTTGATAGTATAGAATTTTATTTTCAATATAAACTTTTAAATTCAAAATTTAAAGTTTTAGTTATATAGTTTTCGAAAAGTTATTAAAAAGATTAAAAATAATCGAAAGGTTTATAAATGAGTTACGTGATAAATATATAAATATAGCGTAATCATTACGCAGTATAAGTAGGGGGTCAGATTATTATCATAATTCATATGTAGGTGGTATTATGGCAAGTTTCGTTAAAAAATGTCCTGAATGTGGTGGTATAAACCTATTCTGGAATCGTGAAAAAGGAGAAGTTATCTGTAAAGATTGTGGTTTAGTTATCGAAGATAAGATGGTTGACTTTGGCCAAGAATGGCGAGAGTTTGAATCAGATGGTGCTGCTAAAAAAAGAAGAACTGGCGCACCTATGACATATACACAGTTTGATCAAGGTCTAGGTACCGAAGTTGGTCAAAAAGGCGATCTCTATAAATTAGGAAGTAAAAAAGATAGAAACAAATTCTTTAGATTAAGAAAATGGCAGTATAGAATTTCAACTGCTATTGAAAGGAATCTTAAACTAGCTCTTGCTGAACTGAAAAGGGTAAGTTCATATTTAAAACTGCCTAAAGCTGTTGAAGAGGAAGCTGCAAGGATTTATACTTTAGCTGTTCAACGTGGTCTTGTTAGAGGTAGAAGCATGGAATCAGTTGTAGCAGGTGCACTTTATGCAGCTTGTAGACGTCACGAAGTTCCTAGAACTCTTGATGAGTTATCCGAAGCTTCAGGTATTGAAAAGAAAGAGATTGGTAGAACTTATAGATTTGTAACAAGAGAGTTAGGTATTTCGATATTGCCTTCAAACCCTGCAGATTATATACCAAGGTTTAGTTCTGCATTAAAGTTAAGTGCAGAGACTCAAAGTCGAGCTATCGAAATTTTAGAAGCTGCACAGAAAGCTGAGCTTACATCTGGTAGAGGACCGACAGGTATAGCCGCGGCTGCTCTTTATGTTTCGGCGTTAATCCATGGCGAGAAAAGAACTCAACGTGAAGTAGCAGATGTTGCAGGTGTTACTGAAGTAACTATAAGGAACAGGTATAAAGAGTTGCTTGAAAAGCTTAAGCTCGAGAAAGAGATTAAGAAAACCAAGAAAAGAAAAAGAAAATAAATTTTTTATTTTTTCTAATAATTTTTATTCTATTGTTTTAAAATCTTAGGAATGTTCTTGATAATGTACCAATGCAATGCTAAATGTATCACCATCAATCCTATAAATATAAAACCTGTCAAAGTATGCATTTTTGACCATGAGTGCAAGGTTAGACCTAAAACTTCTGTTCTACCCGGACTATCAGCAAAATGTAATACAAATGACGAGATTGCTACAGGTATAAAAATAATAAACATAATAATGTCAACCATAATGTTTATTTTTAATTTATTCATAGTATCACCATTTTTTTAGTTCAGTATCTACTGTCTTAACCCAGTTATGTACAATTTTCATGATAAGGTCACGTAAAGCTGGTTTAGGTTTTATTTTGTAAAGAAAAATATAACCGCCATTGTCAAGATTTTCTTGAGATCTGAGAACTACAGATTTTTCGTAAAGTTTCTTAACTGAACGTTGAACAGTAGAAAGGCTCAATTCAAGACTTTCAGAAAGGTCGTCAGTAGTTAACCATTCATCTGCGTGGTCTAACATATAATAAACTAGTTTAAAATCTGCTTTGGTCAAACCTAGACCGCATTTAATTACTTCTGTAAGTTGGAAACGTTTACATGCAAAATCTATCATTCTTATCACACTCCATTCAGTTTTTCGAATATTTAATTGTATCGGTTTTTAATCTTTAACTCCTAAACGTCGAAGTATACTACTTAATAGACAAAAGTCTGTGAAAGCGTACTGGAAAAGGTTTAAACCAACGAACATGGTAAAAAAAAGCCAATAGGGTGAATGAAAATATCCAAGAACCGAGCTTATGAATACCATAAAGCCTATTAACATATTCAAATATTTTTGAAGGTTCATTTTTTGTTCCTCCGTAGCACGATGAAAACTATAATAGCAATAATGAACGCGCCCAAGCCAAAATAAATGAACATGTTAGGAGCTTTACCTTCAACAGTGTATTCAGCACGTCTATTATAAGTATAAATGTTGTCGTCACCTTCATCGCTATCGCCTTTAGATCTTATCAAAAGTTTAAAGTTATAATCTTTGAACTCTGCATCAGAGTTAACATTTATGTCGAAAATAGCTAGACCTTCTTCTCCTGGTTCAAGCTCACCAATGTAATCACTTCTTACATCTAAAGTGAAAGGTTGAGAATTTTCTTTCAAGATTCTTACGTCTACGGCTTCAGCGCTTTCAGCGCCCGTGTTCTTCACAGTAACATAGAGTTTAGAAGAACTTCCTGCTAATCCTGTGCCTTCAGATTTGATAACTTCGATATAAGGTCGAGGTTTAACAAGAAAAGGTATAACCAAAGATTTTTGGTAACTGTTATCGTCTAAGTCCATGTAATCAAGACTGTAGTCAAGATCATAAACTTTATCAGATGCGGAATCTTCAACATCTACAAAAAAGATTACTTGTTTTTGTTCACCAGCGTTAACCCTGCCAATCCATAACCTATTGTTGTTAGTGTATGACGCTTCTAAGGAATCTGGCAAGTTTAGTTGAACTTCAACAGATTTAGCATCTTTCTCTCCAACATTTTCAATGTTTGTTACAATCTTCACATAATTGTCGCCAGGTCGTACTTCAGAAGGAACTGTTTCAAGAGTTGTAATGTCGAGAATAATGCCTTCTTTCTTGACAGGCATCTTGAAACGTACATATTGTTCTGCTTGTTCAGGTTGGCCATTTAAGTACCATTTACCTATAAGCTTAAACTCGTAGTTACCTGCAGGGGCGTCACTATTAATCTTAACCCTGAAACGTTTATTGTAATAATCTCCTGAAAAGATTGAACCGTGTAAATTGTCACCTTCTGCATCTTGAATAGTTACATATTTAGTTGTTAAAGTATCGTCAGGTTCAATCATAACTTTGAACTTATAATTCTCGTTACCTATCCTAGATTCTTCCTCTGCGATTATATCATGATGATATTGCATAACAATATCAATTTCGTCACCAGCAGCAATAATAGCAGGATCAAATTGTATGCTATCAAGTTTAAGTGCTGCACTTGCGTTTGAAACTAGCGACAGAAAGATTGTCACGGACAGTAATAAAGTAAACATGTGTTTTATATTTTTTAGATTTTCTATTGTTTTAACCATTTTAATTTTCCTCCAAAAATTTGTTTTCCATCATATAAATAAATCAAGACAGGAAGTAGTACCACTGCGCCAACAAGTGTTGATAAGATGCCTATAGCGAGGACTATCCCGAGAGTTTTCATTGCAGGAAGAACTCCAAAAAGTAAAGCAAGGAATCCTGCAACAGTTGTAAGAGAAGCTGCAATCATTGCACGTAAAAGTTCTCTCATGATTTCTTTTAATGCGTTACGTGATGTACGAGACTTTCTTAATTCAAAGTAACCGTGAACAACATGGATACCGAAGTCGATACCTAGACCGAGAATCATTGCTGCAGCAACCATTGTTACAACTGTGATTGTTAAGTTTAAGTAACCAATAATGCCCATTGTCCAAATTAAAGCGAACATTACAACAGTTAAAGGCATAAAGCCCTTGATAAATGATTTAAATGTTAAAAGTACGACAATAGTTACAAGTAACATACTCAATAAAGTAATCTTTGTAAAATCCATCATCATAACTTCAAATGTTGCTTTATCAATCGCGTTAAAACCTGTTAATTGAATATTTGAACCAGGGTTAATAGTTTCTAAACTGTCAATATCCTCGTTAATTGAATCTATAACTTTGGTGATTACTTCGGCAGATGCTCCTGTATCTGACCGTACCATGATAATAGAAAACTGGTAGTTAGGGTCAAAGTACTGTGATGATAAAGGGTTTAATTTTATGATTTCTTTTGTCTGTAATGTTGAATCTGGCAAAATTCCTTGGTTTGATTGTTTTACAAGGTCAGCTGCATTGTTAACACTTACAATATTTTCGCGTAACCTTAACTTTTCTGATAAAATATCTATATAACCAAGAAAATTATGATTTCTTGCATCAAAAACTGGATTTTCAGTATGGACTAGTAAATATATCATGTCCGCGCCAAACTGGCTACGCATATAGTTCATGGTTTGAATCTCTTGGATGTCCCCAGGTAAAACCTTTTCAAGTGATGGTTCAACATTATTAAAAAGTTTAAAAATTCCTGGAAGTAAAACAAGAGTTATAATTATAAATACTGCAATGTATAAATGTGGTTTTTTTATTTGAGAGTTTACAACTTTTTCTGCGAGATTTTCAATCATTTTTTTGTACCTCTGTACTTTTTAGGATCGTACTTCACTTTTGTTAAGGAATCTTTTTTGATAAGGACACGTTGACCTTTACGAAGATGTTTTACTTTTATCATACTATAACCTGCAGGACATTTTGCATGTTTTTCGGTTAGCATTAGTTCACCTTCAACACCAAAACGTAATAAAGGTTTAAGGAACGCTATAATTCGTTCTTCAATAATTAATAAAGCGGGAAGACCGAACAACGAAAAGATAAGTGCGTACGTAATACCGATTGCCATAAGTAAACCGAACCTGCCCATCTCAGGCATTGCACCAATAAGGAATGCTAAAAATGCTGAAATGGTGGTTAAAGAAGTTGCAGTCAACGCAGTACCAGTATCGACAACTGCTTGTTCAATTGCTTGTTTAATCGAGAGACCGTTTTTACGTTCGTACTTGAACTTGTTCATGATATGAATTGAAAAATCTATACCTATACCGATGACCATAGCAGCTACACCTCCTGCTAAAGTTGAAATTGGTAATCCTACATACCCCATAGTACCATAAAGCCAGTTTACGCCAATAGTTACGACAATAATTGGAACCAAGGCACTCGTAAAAGTTCCAAATATGATCATAGTAATAATGAATACAAAAAACATTGCAATTAATTGAGTATTTTTTCGGTCCATACTAATTAACGAACCAAGACGTTGTTGAATTACGGGTGTTCCAGTAAGTTTAATATCTACACTTGAAGGATGTCCTATACTTTCTATATGTTGTTTAATCTTTGTTGTTAAAAGGTTCATTCTAGAATCGTCAGCTGCAATGTCAGTAGTAAATAATATAGTAGTAGTGGTTAAATCAGAGTTAATGTATTCTGAGCTTAGAGTTTTAACCAATTCAGATTTTAAAATAGTATCATAATCATTATCACCATATAATGATTTTGCATTGTTAATTACATCTGCGAAAGAGTATGAACTTATAATATCAGGTTCTTGGTTAATTAAAGTCTGAAGAGAGTTCACGTAATCATAAACTCGTTCATCTCTGATATCTAATACACCATCAGGATCTGTACTTTCAGGGTTCAGGTTTATTACTACTGCTATAATGTCTTGACCAAGATTGTTATCCCTAAGAGTATTGAAAGCTTTAATCTCTTCAATATCTTGTGGCATCATCTGTTCAAGCGAAGCAACAGTCCTTACCTGAGAAACTCCACCGTAAATTGCGAGAGTTAAAGTTAACAAAATAACCAAAGTCATGAACGGGTGTTCGACCTGGAAATGTGCAATCTTCCTTAAAAATTTATGATATATTCCTTTCATAGTTATCACTACAGTTATCTAAATAGTATATTTTACAGTAAATAAAAAGAAGAAAAAAATTATATGTTTTCTAACTTTTCCTTTAGAACATCCTTAGGCATGCCACCGATAATCCTGTCAGTTTCTTTACCGTCTTTCAAGATTATGAAGCAAGGGATGCTCATTACTGCGAATTTTTGTGCAAGGTTCTGATTGTCTTGAGTATTTACTTTTGCGAACTTTATACCTTCAACCTCTGAACTCAGCTCTTCAAAAATAGGAGCCATCATTTGACAAGGTCCACACCAAGGCGCGAAAAAGTCAATAATAACAGTTCCTTTACTGGTTTCTTCTTCAAAATTTGTATCGTTTAATTCTAACATTCGTATCACCTTTGTTTGTTTTAATAAAATTGGGCCACTTATGGCGAACGAGCGACATAGTTTTTCATAATTAAGTAACTAAATACACTCACAGTACTGTCAAAGCGCAGATGCAGTATATAAATGTATTCAGGTACTGAATAAAATGAAGAGAAAATTGCAGTTTACATGTGAATAAGAGTTAATTGTGTGATGAATAAGATGAATTATTAGTAAATTACAATTCTATTCAAGATAAAAACTCTCTTACGAAATCAAGTTCTCTCGCGATATCTTCTAAAGTAGGTTTCCAGAGTTCTATAATGACTGGAACTCCAAGATTTTTAATCTTTTTCAGTTTAGCAATCTTTGTTTTTTTTGCTTTATGAAGTGGTTTGTGTTCGTATTTTGGTGACCCTACACTAAGATGGACATATTTAATTCTTTTTTTGAAATTTTTAAAGAAAGAATCAAACTGGTTATAAGTTTGAGCATGGGCAGTGTCAAGGACCATGCCAAAATCGGGAGCTTTTTTCTTAAAAAGCCATTTCATTTTCCAAAGATCAAAACGTTTATTTGCAGGAAGATTTTCATAACAAAAATTCCAATCATGTGCACGTATTGGTTGAGATGAATTAACACAGTTTGGATGAAAAACAATATAATTTGAGTCTGTACCAGTATAAACAGCATGTAATTTTTCAAGAAGTTTCTGAGTTTGAGCTGTTTCAGCGTATCTTGTGCAAGGTGCATGAATTGATCTAAACTTGAATGTTGAAAGCATCTCGAGATGTTCCTGGTGGAGTGATTGACTAAGAGAGTCTACATTTATCAAAGAAAGTTCAATAGCGTCAAAACCTAATTCATATATTTTAGTTATTGAATCGCCAATATTAGGAGAAGATCCATCATAAAAACATCCTGTTGCGAGTCCGACAGTAACCATAATTATGTAAAAAAGAGAGTAATATAAAAAGATTTAGAAATTATTTGAAATGCCGATTTATGAATACATTCTAAAATATTCGTCTCGAGCAAGAAATCTCAACTTAAGAAGTTCTAAAGCAATAGTTGTCGGATCTCTTCTCCCATAGAACATATCAGGATTAGATTTAAAATCGTTAATAAACTCTCTCTCTTTTTTAAAATATATAGCATCAACATATAAGTTTTTTTCAAAATGGGATGAAGATGAAATCATCATTTCTGCAAGAAGTTTTTTGGCTTCACATACATTTTTATCTATAACCTCATCTAGAGATTCGACTCCGAAAAAAACAATAGGTGCGCCTTGTTCTTTAATAATAGGAAGCATAAGTGATTATGAGTGAAGATAGAATAAAAAGGTTTAGTATATACCATTTAAAAAAAGATTGAAAAATATAAACAAAACCTTTAAAAAGAATTAAGTTTGCTTGCTGATTAGGTCTGTTGAGACCGAGAGTAATAATTGGAGGATGAGTTAAATGGAAGGAAAAGTAAAATGGTACAATAGGAATAAAGGCTACGGCTTTATTGAAGGAGATGATGGTGAAGAATATTTTGTTCACTATACAGCTCTAAAAGAAACAGGATTTATACGTGAAAATGATCGCGTTGCTTTCGAAGCAGCTGAAGGCGAGAAAGGTAAACAAGCACAGAATGTAACCTTGCTACAAAAAGGTAGCGAGATTGCTGCAGGAGAGGCACCAGCTGAGGAAGCAGCTCCTGAAGAAGTTACTGCTGAAGAGCCTGCTCAAGAAGAAGCGCCAGCTGAAGAAGCAACTCCAGAGGAAGCTCCTGCTGAAGAACCTGCTCAAGAAGAAGCACCAGCTGAAGAAGCAACTCCAGAAGAAGCTCCTGCTGAAGAACCTGCACAGGAAGAAGCAACCCCAGAGGAAGCACCTGTAGAGGAAACTTCAGAAGAAGAGAAAAAAGAAGAATAAATTTCTTCTATTTTTTATTTATTTTTTTAATATTATTTATTCTAGATCGTGAAAATCTGAATGTACTTTGTAAACCTTTAAACCATGGGCGGTTGCAATCTTTTCAAGTTCTTTAAATTCAGGATCTGATTCGGAGAGTTGACAAAATGGTCTTACTTCGATAAAAGAGTTCTCAATATCTGGCACGTGTAAAGGATAAACTCTACAGCCTTTGGGTCTTATATTGTGAATCTTACAAAGTCTTGTTGTTTTATCATACTGGGGGCAAATACCTTCATCAAACATATAATATTCCTTAGAAATTTTGTATTTAGCAGAGTTATCAGGGACATTTCCGAGAAGGGTTACGAGTTCTTCAAAAGTAAGAAGCATTTCCATTAAACTTAAGTCGCAACAAGTATCTTTACATTTAGTTAGGCAATAAGGGCTTAGATATTCCTTTTTCCATTGTTCAATATCTTTAATTAAATCAGGCATGATTAAAATAATAAAAAAAATAATGATTTATACGGGTTATTATTTTGTAGGGTCTGTAACTTTCCCCATGAAAAGTATATTACCAGTATCTTTCTGCTGTATCAAGAAAATAAATGGATGATCAGCTTTGAATTCAGTTGGCATAGCCATAGATTTTTCTATCATAATAACTGCTGTAGCAGCTGCTGCTTCTGTACCTTCCTCGTTAACTTCAACAAATGCTTGATGAATAACCTTATCAATCTTAAGTTTAAGTGTTCCATCCATCCCTGAAAAATCGGCATCATTTGAAAAGGCCGTAGGCATACCCATTCCTATCAGATCTTCGGCCATATAATTTTTAGTTTCGAATTTAAACTTTGGTAAGGAGACTCGAATGTTCTGTTCTTTTAACATAGCTCGCCATTGGTTAATATTTTCAATGCTTAGTTCAGATTCAAGGTTTGTTAGATCTCCCTTTGGAAGAAGTATAAGCATGGAAAGTTCTTCACCGGAATAAGGAAGTTCAAGTATTTGTAAATCTTGTATTCCAAGATAGTTGAAATTTGCCTCCTCTCCACCAAGAGTCATCATAGGGACTGTGACAGTTTTTTCATTATTAACTTTAAAATCCTGGTCACGAGTATTGGATTTTTTAAATTTTTTCAACCAAGTACCCTTAAAATAGATTGCATTAGTTAAGACAAGTCTGGTTGCCTCCTTGAGATCGCCCTTACCAATTAAATCTTTAATTTTGTCATTAGTTTGGTCTTCAATCCAGTTGTTAATGGTTACTCGAGATTTTTCAGTTTCAGTTTTAAAATTTAAGTTAGTAACCTCACCACCATAAAATTGGTTAATAGTTGAAAAATATTCTGGTAGAAAAGTATAATCTTCCTGAGCCCATAAAGCGTTTGCCGTACTTAACTTGTATTCTTTACCTTTCTTGTTAATTTCATTATAGATATTTGCATAAGCAGGTCTCATTATATCAATGTCAGGGTAATGAAAAACAGATTTCATTTCGTCTGCTGTTTGTCCTTTCGCGCCTTCATATGTCATAGCTAGAGCTGTAGAAATACTGTAAGGTGAAAAGAATATGTTAGTATCAGAAATTATCTTTGAATAATAGTCAAGTGCAAACTGATTGTTCGCGTCAACTACAGCTTTGACTGCTTCAGGTGTAACAGTAGAATCGTCAACTGTCTTTGGTTGCGTACAGCCAGCAATTAAGAAAGCTGATATAATTCCGATGATTATTAATAGTTTTAGTTTCATAAATGTCATTAATATCTGTGAAATATATAAACGTGTTGATAAGTTTGAAATTGGTTGAAGTTAATGTTGATGGTTAAGGGTTTGTAAAGTATTCCGATACCTTTATAAATAACCCTCGTTCAAATCATAGTATTATATAGTTAAGCATGAAGAGAGAGCATTTGTTCACAAAAAAATAACACTTCGCTTTTTCTTAAAAAATTGCTTTTTATGAGGTAAAAATAATGGAATTTAAAGATTTAAAAATAAATAGCGAGCTATTGCGCGTTATAGAAAAATTAGGGTTTACTAATCCTACAGAAATTCAAGAAGTTGCAATCCCGCACATTGTTGCAGGAAAAGATGTAATAGGAGAATCTGCAACAGGTTCAGGTAAAACGTTAGCGTTTGGAGCTGGACTTTTACGAGATATCAAAAAAGGTGCAGGAATACAAGCACTAATAATGACACCTACACGAGAACTTGCTGAGCAGGTTAAAGGTGAACTTGTCAAACTTTCAGATAGAGCTGTAAAAATTACTTCCATATATGGCGGAGTGGCAATAAACCCGCAAATGGATGATCTTACCAGAGCAGAGGTAGTAGTAGCAACACCAGGAAGATTACTTGATCATATGCAAAGAGGAACTATTGACCTGTCAAAGGTTAAAGTTCTTGTACTTGATGAAGCAGATAGAATGCTTGATATGGGATTCATAGATGATGTTGAAATAATTATCAAAGAATGTCCAAAAAATAGGCAAACGTTATTCTTCTCAGCAACAATATCAGAAGAAATATGGAAGCTAGCTCATAAGTACATGGTAGAACCTGTCAGAGTATCCGCGAAAAGGCATGTTGACCCTAAAAAACTTAAACAAGTATATTATGATGTTCCAAGGAATCTTAAGATAGCGTTGTTGATACATCTTCTTAAAGAAGAAAGAAAGGGTTTAGTAATGGTTTTCTGTAACTCAAGAAAAAATGTTGATTTTGTGGTTAAGAACCTTAAAGTTAACGGATTGAGTGCAATAGCTATACACGGCGGTTTTTCGCAAAACAAAAGAAGTAAAACAATGGAAATGTTCAATAATGCCAAAGTTGGCGTGCTCGTATGCACTGATGTAGCTGCGCGTGGGTTACATGTAAATAATGTTTCACACGTATACAACTACGATATTCCTAAAGATCCTAAAGATTACGTACACAGGATTGGAAGAACTGCGCGTGCAGGTGAAGAAGGTAAAGCGATAAATCTTCTCTGTGATTTTGACCATGATAACATGTCAAGAATTTTTCGTGACTACGATTTTAATATACCGAAAGAGAAACGGCCTTATCTTGAAAGAGTTACAATAAAAACTGAAAGGTCAAGTTATCCTAGAAATAATAATGGTCCTAGATTAAAACTGGGCGCGGGAAGAAGACGAAGGTATAATTGAAACTGGGGAAATATTTACCATGAAAACAATTATTTTTATTTTATTAATAATTACAATATTTGTAATTGGATGTTCTGAAGAAGTTGTTCAAGAAGTTCCTAGTTCTGAAGTTGTCGCTAGTGAAGATGTTATAGTTGAAAGCAATACAGTTACTGAAACAATTGAAATTTGCGATTCTTTATGCGAAAGAGATGAAGATGCTTATTGTGACGAAAAAAGAACTATCATCTTGAACGGAGTCGAAGTTGTTGGGACGTGTAGAGCATTTTCTAAAACTGGGCATGTTGAAGGGTTTAATAGATGTGAAAGATTCTGTAAATTTTACCCTAGAGAAGGTACAGAATGTGAAGTTGATGGACAGCTCGATATAGGCTGCGATGGTATTTTATAAAAAAAAGAAAAAAGATTATTTTTTGTAAGTTCCTATCGTAATTACAACCAAAATTGCAATTATTGAAGAAGCAAATAAAAGTCCTGGAAAAGATATTTCGGTTATAGATGAAATAAAGTTACCAGTTATCTTATTACCTATCTTCTCTTTTCGGTCAGGGTTTGCGTTTAAACCAGTCCATTCTTCCATTAACGATGGTGAACAACCTTTTTTAACATGACCGTCTCCAGCATCAAGATTTTCTGCAATCTGTTTACAAGTGCACCCTTTAGTTGTCTGCATGTCATAAACAATACTTTGGTCATTGTTAGGTCCTGATTCGAATCTACCGAAATCCAAATTCTGTGCATACTGGTTAGGTTTAAGCTCTATACTATCAGATACAGATCCAAGGCATAAATCTTCATTACAATCGTTAAGTTCGTCATTATCAGCATCAACATTGTCAACTATGCCGTTACAGTCATTGTCAAGACCGTCACAGGATTCAGGCACAGGTGTGCCAGGAATGCAAGTATCATATTGTTGGCCATTCTGACAAGTGTATAATCCAGATTCCGCACATTCGCCTACACCACAAAAGGTAGGTTGGTTATACCAGGATTCAACTGATCCGTCAAAAGTTTCAGGATTACAATCGTTATCAATTCCATCACAAATTTCTAAAGCGCCAGGGTGAATAGTGGCATCGTTATCATTACAATCTACAGCTCCGCAACCAATTCCTCCAGAATTATAACCGTCTCCATCATTGTCAGTGCAAGGAGGTTTTGCGTCTCCAAATATGTTATCGATATAAACAGTAGAACCGCCACTCCAATAATCTTGTTTCGCACCTATTAAGATTGTCCTGTTTGTATCGGGACGTCTATGGTATTTATTATAATAATCGTAATCAAAATTAAATCTATAATCTTTCCACTTATTTAGTACCATTACAAAATGTTTGCTAGGTGGAGAACCGTGAACATTTCTTCGGTTAGTACCTCTATATTCAACATAACCTTTACTGTCTCTGATTAATACTCTAATAAATGAATAATACCCTCCCATCGCTGTAAGTTTCATAGGTATATCATATATATCATAGTCATCATCGAATCTGTCAACAGGTTTAATATAGCTATATGACCAGTGATATGCGGGAGAGTTTGATAATTTTAATCCGTAATTACCATAACGGGCATAGGCCGCACCTACTTCGGCAATTGCATTTGTACATGCGCCAGGTAAAGGCGTTCCGCCACAAAAAGTTTCCCAGTTATCCAAGTTTCCAGTCTCGAAATCTGAATTAGGAATTGGACCATATGCATAAACCGAAGTGGCCATAATTACAAAAGTTAAAAGAATTAATATTTTTTTCATTTGTATATACCTCCTTTTATCAGCAGTATATTGGAGCACTGATATATAAATGTTTTTTTAAATTTTCTCATTATTAACATCACTCTCAAAAAATTTAAAAACAAGAGTCGCTTTTTAGTGTTGTATGGACAATTCAAAACAAGCAAGTTCAGTATATGATAAGATCGCAAAACAATATGCAGAAGCGTTCTCAGAATCTTCAGAATATATTGACAAATTTTTAGTTTTGCTTCCTAAAAATGCAAAAGTTCTGGATTTAGGTTGCGGGGCAGGTATTGATGCGGGTTATATGACGTCTAAAGGTTTTGAAGTGATTGGGATTGATCTTTCAAAAGAAATGTTAAGATTAGCAAAACAAAAATTTCCTAAGATAGATTTCCGACAACAAGATAGTAGAGATATAGATTTTCATGCCAACACATTTGAAGGAATTTTAGCAGCTTGTTCGTTAATTCATATTACGAAAAAAGATGTTCCTGCACTGTTAAAAAAGTTGTATCAAATTCTGAAAAAGGACGGAACAATATATGTGGGGTTACAGGAAGGAAAATCAGAGGAGATTTTTATTGATGAACCTTTCAAGCCAGATGAAAAACTTTTTTTAAACATTATGTCTTATGATGAAATTAAAGATTTACTTATTAAAACAGGGTTTACCATTATTGAAGAAGCACAGGCATGAACCAAAAATTAAAGAAGAGCTTAAGTATTCTAAGTTATACATCATAGCTAAAAAGTAATAAATATTCTATAAAAGAGATGTGTTTAGTTTTAGTAAATTTTATAAAAATCAGAATATATTCAAGAATATGGATAAAATTGTTTTAATTTCGTGCGTTAGTAAAAAACTTAATCAGAAATCCAAAGCTCAAGAATTGTATATAAGCCCGCTTTTTAAAAAGAATTTAAAATATGCAAAATCTCTAAATCCTGATAAAATCTTTATTCTTTCAGCTAAATATGGTTTATTGAAGTTAGATGAAGAAATTGAACCTTATGAAAAAACTCTTAATAAAATGCGGGTTCATGAGATAAAAGAATGGGCAGATTCTGTGTTAAATCAATTGAAAAAGTCAGTAGATATAGAAAATGATGAACTTACATTTTTAGCGGGTAATAATTATAGAAAGTTTTTACTTCCGCACATTAAGCATTATAAAATACCCATGCAAGGTTTAGGTATTGGAAAACAACTTCAATGGTTAACCAGGAGAATTAAAAATGAGTGAAAATTGTAATATGCTTCATCAATGGTTAAATGGGATGAAAAGATTCACATTTCCATTTGATAAACAAGAAATACCTGAAAACGGAATCTACATACTATTTGAGAAAGGTGAATTTGCTCATTCAAGGGATAGGATTGTAAGGGTAGGAACGCATACTGGAGATAATAATTTAAGGTCAAGATTGAAAGAACATTTCATTAATGAAGTTAAAGACAGGAGTATATTTAGAAAAAATATTGGAAGATGTTTATTGAAAAATGATCCATTCTTGAAAGATTGGAATTTAACCCCTTTAATACGTAGTGTTAGAGAAAACAATCCACACATTGATTTTAAAAGACAAGAAAAAATAGAGAAACAAGTTTCTAAGATTATTAGAGATAAATTTTCTTTTTCTATAATCTCCATTAAAGACAAAGATAAAAGGTTGAAAATAGAATCAAGGATTATTTCTACAGTTTCTCTTTGTAACGAATGTAAACCTTCTAAAAAATGGTTAGGGAACTTGTCACCAAAAGAAAAAATAAGGAAAAGCGGGCTTTGGCTAGTTAACGAACTCTGGAAAATTCCTTTATCTGATAAAGATATGATAAAATTGAAAAGATGTATTAATATGTAGAATTTTTAAAAGATAAAATAAAAAAGTTATTTATTAGCTCTATGTAAATTCTGCCGAATTGCAAATCCTAATGTGTCAGAAACTTCAGGATAATCTACACCATAGGCATTCAATATATCTATATTTCCTTGTCCAAAATATCCTTCAATCCACCCACTTGCAGAAAAGGCCATATTAGTTTTGTACGACATCTTTCCAACATTGGCGCCTCCTTTAGCAGTCCTAGTCCAGCCCATATAGTAGAATGGCTTTATAGGATAAGGGTCTGCATTACTCTTAATTAATTCCGCAGCAAAATGTCCATGCTGATCATCATACAGTGTTTGCATTTTATCTGTTCCAGAGTCAAGCCACTTACTATGCCACTTTTGTGAAATAGCAGTTGTCCAAAACCCTCTTTCAGGTGCATGTATTGGAAAGAACACAATAACCTTAGAACCATCAGATACAATAGTAGATAAGTTCTTGTTATTTAAATCTGTAATACTGGCCCCAGAATCTTTGTACAAATAATCTCCAAGTTCAACTTCAAAAGCTTCCATCATTAAATCATAACCAGCAGTTGAAAGGTCATCTTTAGCATCTCCATCCGCATTAATATGTTTGGGATTTTGGAAATAAATGATAACGATCTCCTTGTCATCTTTTACCTGATCCATAAAAGCCCTTAACTGCCTCAAGGCATAATTATCATGAAATCCACCATTAAACGCAGTTTTCTTACTAAAATTTCCTAAGCCAGTTGGCGCAGTTATCCCAGCACCTAACCAATTATGATAAAAATATACTCTATCTATAGCTCCATGATAAAGCGCTCTCCAATCTTGCATTCTTACACCATGTCTAAGTTGTTCATATATTGTCAATCCTTGAGTATACTTTGAATCAATTCCAAGAACACCGCTTTCAACCAGATATTGCGAAGATAACGTATAAGCACCAGTGTCGTGTGTACTTGGGAACAAGAACTCGCCAAACGTTAAATTAGTAAAATTATATTTGTAATCGGTCATCCACTTACTCACGTCAGCATTAGGAGTATGAGTAAACTTAAAATCACCCCAATCCTGTTTATTAACTGTCATCGAATACCCAGTATAATCTTTCTCTTTCTCAGAGCAAACAACTACATCACCTACACTATTGTAATAACTTCTACAAAAATTAGGTTCATCATTATTATCTAAAGGTGAAGGTGTTGTATAATCAGTATGGTCAAATTTATTCATTGAAACATCATTACCGTCCCATGTAACTTTTTCTACCACATTTTGCCAACTCAAAAACTTCAAACCCATAGCATCAAATTTATCTTCAAAGACTTTGTCATTAAACACAGCATCAGGTCCATAAACCCAACTATCATTATTGGTTAACATCCTAAATGACATTTCGTCATCACTTACAAAATCAATATAGTAACTCCAATGACTAAAACTTTTATTGTAGGGATTAATATTTTTAAAAACATAAAAGCCATTATGCTCTCCACCAAATCTATGTATTTGACCATACCACATACCCTTATTCCAAGTTGCATAATCAATATATGTTTTTGTAGTTCCATCAGAATATTTTAAATTAAGAACTTCAGAATCGTAAGTAACATTACCCGCATTTAAACTATCAACAAAATCTTGAATAGCAGGTCCATCATTAACAAACGAATCAGTGTGATAAACTTTTTTATCAGCTCCATCATCATGTAATTTATATTTAACCGTATCTTGATTCAAAATATAATATCCGGAATCATCCAACTCTATTAAATCTGAAACATCATCTCCATCTTCACTGATATTATGTAACTGTTTCAAAGAATCATCTACAACAGTATTCCCAGTAATTTCATTCTCAGAGACTTCTTTCATATCATAATGGTGTAAGTAATGTGTGCCCAAATGAAAATATTCATCACCATCATGCAACCCATCACCATCTGCATCTATATCCAAATAATTTGGCATACCATCATTATCAAAATCGCCATTTCCTTCTATAGTATTTAATATTCCATCTCCGTCTGAATCATCGTCTTGATAATCAGGAATTCCGTCATTATCAAAATCACCAGTGTCTTTCTGAGAACATCCAACAATTAATAATAAAAATATTGAAAATATTATAAATAATTTATATTTCATGCGATTCACCTCTTTAAATGAATTATTTTATGTTTAATATATATAAATCCTATTTAATAAATTTGAAAAATATAATAAAAATTACTTTTTTAACCTTTTATCTAATTGTTCCATTCTTCTGTCAAACAACCTATTTCCATTTAAATGATTATAGGATTTCTCCATTGCTGTAAAGAATACTTTTCTATCTATACATAACTTACTGTGAGATTCACCACATTCTCTTTGTAAAACTAAATTCCCATAAGACGCCATTCGTGTAAATTTAGGATCATCCCTATAAGGGTCTTCAATAACTTCTTCTTTTGTCATTTCATGAATTTCTTCATCGCTTTTATCAGGGAAGTCTCTTTCAAAAGCTTCACGTCGTTTATTATAAGCTTTAATAAGTCCTGTATACATCATTTTCTCACTTTCGTCTTTCACTGCATCGATTGCTTGTTTTGCCATGCCTACAGTCATGAACGCGGGACCTGCGATATCTTCAGCGATACCTGTTGCTTCATCAGTTAATTTTGTAACTGCTTTACCTTTTGTTCTTGAAATAAAAGTATTAACTAGTCTATCTTTACGCGATGATTTTAAAAAATTGTTTTCTTCTTGTCTTTCAAGCATTGCCTTATACACTTTAAGTTGTTCATCAGCTTTATCTTGTTCAACCATAAAAGGAGTTTTTTTACCTTTCCAAAATTTAAGTTTGTCAAAAGAATCGCCCACTTTTTCAGTAAAACTTTTCTTCAATATATCTCCAGGTTTCATATTTTCAATATCCATAGAAGGATCATAAGAATCTACGAATATTTTTTTTATAGTCATCAAATCTTCATAAGTAGTTTGGGCAGTTTCCATGCCTGTCCCTGCTTTTTCTAGAAACTCTTTATATTTTTTAAGTCCTCTAATCTTGGCAGGGTCTGTTTGTTTACTAATCTCTTTATCTAAACCGTTCATGAACTTTTCACTAACTACATCTTTATAGTCTAATACGCTGGAATCACCACTTTTATCACAAAACGGGTTATACCAAGGACATTTTTTTTCAACTAAACAACTATCTTTTTCACACCCAAACTCGCAAAAACCAGTATGAATTTTACCATCTAAACAAAATTCAATTTTATTACCAGTTAAACATTTACCAAACTTTTCATCACAATTTGCCTTTTCTTCTGTTTCCTTGTCTAATTTTAATTTTTGTTTTTCAGTCATACAATTAGCATCTTTACATCCGAACTCGCAAATTTCAGATTGAAGAGTTTCATCATCACAATAAATAAGTTGTTCTGATGAACCACAATATAAAGTTCCCTCAGTACATTCAGGAATTGAAACGCACTTTTCTTTTTTACATTCGAAATTAATTTCGCAATCGAAATCGTCTATACATTTTTCAGATTTGACACATTTATTTGATTCACAAAAATAACCTACACCACAATCATCTTCATCTTCACAACCTAAAATACATTTATTATCTTTACAAATTTCATCTACGTCACAATCATAAGTATCTTCACATCCCAAAGTACATTCACCGGATTCGCAAACTTCATTTGTTTCACAGTCAGAATCTGTTTTACACTCGCTATCAATCACGCATTCAAAATCTATGCAAGAATAGCCAGTATCACAATCTGAGTTGTAATCGCATTCGTTATCAGTTATGCATTCACCGGATTCACAAACTTCATTTGTTTCACAGTCAGAATCTGTTTTACACTCGCTATCAATCACGCATTCAAAATCTATGCAAGAATAGCCAGTATCACAATCTGAGTTGTAATCGCATTCGTTATCAGTTATGCATTCACCGGATTCACAAACTTCATTAGAATCACAATATGAATCATCAACACATTCATTTTCTTTATCAGTTGGTCCTTTAGTGTCTCTACAAACAGCTTCAAAACAGCCATACTCGCATCTTTCAATTCGGCTTTTTCCATCTTCACAGATAAGTACATCGTTTTTAGTAACGCATTTAGAATCGAATGTTGGATCAGCACACACATCTGATGAATCCGATGAATCTGGTGAACCCATACATGTGAACTTATAATCTTCCCCCCTTCCCCATGTTGTGCCTTTAGGACATTCTGTGTTACATTCTCCATCTGAACAACCTTTTAAACATCTTTCAGGATAAATTTGTCCTGTTTCTGTACAAGTTAATAAATCGCCATTTTCAGTACATTTTTGTACATATGTTGATTTATCGCAACCGCATACTCCCTCTCCTTCACAACCAGCTTCACAATGAGTTTCATAATAATGTCCTGATTTGCAAAATGCAATAGTATGTTTGTCAATACAACGATATGATGTTCCTATTGACATAAGAAAATTATCTTCATTGCCACATTCACTTTTGAAAGATGCGTCAGTACAACCAACTATGAATAGTAATAATAGTATAAGAGATATAATTAGTAATTTAGTTTTCATGAGTTTATTTTTCAAATTACTCTTTAAATACTTTCTGTTTCAAATGTTTTATAGATAAATTTACAAAAAGAATTAATAATAATAAACTATTGAAAAGGACATTACATCTGTCCAGTTTCTATGTATTTTTTCATAAGTCTTTCAATTACAACATTTGGAGCGTATCCTTTACGTGAACACGCTTTAACATACGCATCATAAGTTCCTCTATCAATATTATAATCAAGTTTCATTTTTTTTGCTGCTTTAGGAGTTGCTGCCATATTTTATCACCATGTAAATGGAAACAGTTATGGTTTATAAAATGTTTGAATGGTCGTGAGAAATAGGAATAAAACTATGATGTGTTAATCAAAAGGGATTATTTCAAAGTTCATACTCTTTGCCTTTTGCAGCATTCGTTCATTTATAGAAATCCCTTTAACTTTTGCAACTTCTTTAGCAGCATGAACATTATGAACTTTAAATTTACGCGTTTTCAATGCTTCAACCCCTTCCTTTCCAATCAATTGTTCATTTTTAATATCAAAAGCAAGTGCTTGAATTGAGAAAGGAACTCCTGCCAAGAAATTAGTTATTGTTGGTTGTAGATTGTTCTTTTTAATATGTTCATGATCAGATAATGGAAATATATCAATTTCAAAGTTATCTTTTTTAAAAGTTGGATTTCCAAATTTATGATAAGATACTTCCCAACCCTTAGGAACTGTTAATTCTTTGTTCAACGTATCAACAACAAAATCAAAGTCTTGGTTTTTTTGTGAACCGCCATATATTTCGTTTGCTAATGTTCTACTTACAGTACCGCCAACTAAATATATATTACCTTGAGAATTATTCTTTACAATGGATATAATTTCTGTATAATTATCTATTTTATTAAGTCGATCGAGCAATACTTTACCGAGTTCTTTTTCTGTAAATGAAATCATAGAGCTATGACTGTTTGAAACATATAAAAAGGTTTTGAAAGATTTATGAACTTGTTTTAACTCCATTCAGAAACTACAACAATGTTATTTCCTATATTTTCCATCTTTAAAATTATCTTGTTATTTTGTGGTTCTAAGCAAAAATCATTATTTACTTTCATTGAATAAATGGTGACAGACCGACTCTTACTATTTTCATAAATAGTAATAGCTTCGTTAGAAAAACAGGCTTCATCAATATCAGTCAAAATTTCAAACGATTTCGAAGAACTATAATCATAACTTACTACTTCTAATCTACTTTCAAAATCCGCGATAAATAGGAGACTTGATTTTTGAGGAACGGGCGCCGGGCGAATCATTAACAGATAAATAAATAACCCGGATAATGCAAGAACTACGATTGCTGAAAAAATGATTATTTTTTTACGTTTCATTGGATTAATTAAATTCCTCTTTTTCTAATTTCTGGACAGGTAAGGAAACTATTTCCCATGTAGTTTTGCCATCTCCCCATCGTTCAACAGCTTCATACGATTCATCATAGCTTATTAAAATTCCGTCTTTGAAGCATACTTTGTGTTCGTACTTTTTATTCCCTTGAACGCTAAAACCTTGATAACAATCATTTGATTTCTTGATACTGTTCCAGTTATTTACTTCTGTTTTAAGTTTTGATATTAACTTTGACATTGTTAAAACTTCGTTAAAATTAATTTCATAATCATTACAACCTTCAACTGTTTTGTTAATAACTAAATCCCCTGACTCGTTAATCTTTCGTTCATGTATTAATTGACAACTGCAATCATCTAAATCATCATTTTTATTTTGATAACAATAATAGCTTAGGCCAATTCCTGTACTTTTGCTTACAGAATTAAAATGTGATATTTCTTCGTTATTTATGGCGAACAGATACTCGCGACTTGTCGTTCCACGATAACTGGCCTCAGTATAATGATGTACTCCGTATTCTGAAGGGATAATATTTTGACTTAATAGAGAAGTTAATTTTGTGGGTTGAGTTGAACAGCCAGCTATAAAAATAATGATTAAACACAGAATTATGAGTTTTTTAATCATATACATAGTATAATATTACTTCATATTTAAAACTATTTCTTATTTGTTCTTCAAATGGAATTTATAAGAAAACTTATATACTCTTTTTAATCTATTTGATAATATGGGATTAAGAGAAGAACGAGAAAATAAATTTAAGAAACAATATGGTTCTAAAAAAAAGGCAGAGAAATATGATTCTTGGACTGTTAAAGATAAAAAAGATTATAAAATAGAAGTCAAAAAAATAAGAAATCTAATAGCCGAATATGGAAAATATAAATATAAAACATTATTAGATGTTGGATGCGGTACAGGTAGTCACTTAGAAATTCTGAAAAAATATTATGAATGTACTGGTATTGATATTTATGCCAATATGTTGAAAATTGCAAAGAGAAAAGTTCAGGATGTTAAATTTATACAAGCCGATATGAGGCAGTTTAATCTAAATAAGAAATTTGATATTATAATATCTTTATTTAGTGTCATTCTTTATTCAGGAACGTATTCTAATTTTAAAAAGACTATAAAAAATATGTACAATCATCTAAATGTAGGAGGAATATTAATATTAGAACCATTCTATCAAAAAGAATTAGAGCTTAAAAAAGGAAAGAAATTAAATAAATATTATTTATACAACGAACCTGTAAAATGGATTAAAATAATGTCAGATATAGGCTTCAAAACAATATATTTAAAAAATATCTTTTTAGATAATCCTGAAAAAGGTTTGTACATAGCGATTAAAAAATAGAAGTTTTATTTTTTATAAAAAAACTTATATACTCTTTTTAATCTATTTGATAAGTATGAACTATGATTTAACCATATCTAGAATTGTAAAAAACAGATGGAAGAATTCTCAAATTAAATCTATTAAAAGATTGGTTAAAGGATATAAATTCCCTGTTTTAGATGTTGTTATTGAAAATCCTAATAAAGAGATTATCATCAAGATTGTAGAAGATAAAGTTTTTGAGAAAAGAGGGTATTTAGAGATAAACGTAATAAAATTACTTTTGAAGAGATTCTCCGAGTTTCCAGTTCCTCGCATAATTAAATTCGATGATTCAAAACAATTGATTGATTTCCCGTATATCATAGAAGAAAAGATTCAAGGGTATGACCTGGCAGATATAGATATTTCAAGTATTAAAAATAAAAAAGAGTTTGTTATTTCTTTTGCTAAATACGCTGGTCAAATGAATTCAATAACCTTTAAAGATTTTGGTTATTTTGATGAAGAATTAAAAATAAAAACAATTTCTTGGTTTGATTTAATTATTGAAGAAATATCAAGGTACGTTGATAAAATCGAGAAAAACGAATTTCTTAATAAAAAAACTATTGAGAAAGTTAAACAGTATATTGAAAAAAATAAATATTTAATGAAAATTAAAAACAAACCAAGATTTATTCATAACGATTATCATGGAAGTAATATCAAAGTAGGTTTAGTTGATGGCCGATGTGAGATAACGGGAATCTTTGATTTTGAAATTTGTATGAGCGGGGACCCAGTCAGAGAATTGTATAAAGCGGAATGGGTTTTAAGTAAACTTCCTAGCTACAGGAAATACTTTTACCAAGAATATTCTAAATATGTTAAATTACCTAAAGATTACAAAAAAAGACTTGAATTTTATGAATTATTAGGTAGATTGAAACATGTGCAGTATAGAAAGAAATTTGAAACTTCTTCTAAAGGGAAAAGAATCATTAAAGAGGGTGTTGAAATAATTAAGAGTATAGTTAAGTGATTGACATATGAGCTTTAGAAAATTCCTTCATATGATAAAGATTATAATTTAAAAATGTAAAAGAATCACTATTATTTGTTCATTTTATCTAAAATTAATTTTGCAAGAAGTATAAGAATGATACCTCCAATAATCCCCGCAAAAAATCCAGTGTCAAGCCACCATTCTTCAGTTTTATCAATTATATTTGAAATAACAAATATAAGACCTCCTATAAAAGTTATTCCTGTAACAATAATTCCATTCCTTTGAGATTCTTTTGCCTGCGATTTTAACATTTTCGAATCAATTTCTTCATCTCTTATTATTTTTATTGCTCCATATCCTGACTTAAACATCAGTAATGCCATAATAAATAATAAAAATGATGAAAGTATCCCTGATCCAAAATAAATATCTCCCCACTGTTCATAATGATACCCTGCATAATACCATCCAGCAAAATCAGTTAATAATAATAACGCTCCAGAGATAATGCATATTAGTATTATACCCATTAATATTCCTTGATAATCTGATGTTTTAAGTTTCATAATGATAAAATAATTTTAATATGCATATTTAAGAGTTTGCAAGTATTGCATTAAATTTAGACATAGTCCTTACTATTATAATAACTATCGATAAAACTTATGAATATTTCAACTCTTAGTCATCACCAATACTGCTTAAAATCATAAGTACTGTGCAGTTTACCAGATATATTTATATAGTATATATAGTTGAAACTAGCATATAAACTAACAAGGTGATTGATATGGCTAATGCTTTTCTAAACGCACAAAAGCAGCTTGAGAAAGCTGCAAAGCTTATGAAGCTTGATAAAAATATATTTGAAATAATTAAAGAACCAAAACGTGTAGTTGAAGTTAATTTCCCAGTTGTAATGGATGACGATTCTGTAAAGACTTTTAAAGGTTATAGAAGTCAGCATAATAATAGCAGAGGGCCGTTCAAAGGTGGTATACGTTTTCATCCGGATGTTAACATTGATGAAGTAAAAGCTTTGTCAATGTGGATGACATGGAAATGTTCAGTAGTAGGAATTCCGTACGGCGGTGGCAAAGGCGGGGTTATTGTAGACCCTAGAAAACTTTCCGAGAAAGAGAAAGAAAGGTTGTCCAGAGCTTATATTGGAGCTATCAAACCGTTCATTGGACCGTTAAAAGATATACCTGCGCCTGATGTTTATACCACTCCGCAAATAATGGCGTGGATGGTTGATGAGTATTCTAAACTTGAAGGAAACTATACACCAGGAACTGTAACAGGAAAACCTTTAGAAGTAGGCGGTAGTAAAGGTAGAATGTATTCAACATCTAAAGGTGGAGAATATGTAATTCGTAAACTTGCTGAGAAACTTAAACTGAAGAAAGGAGCAACAGTAGCTGTACAAGGTTATGGTAATGTTGGAAGTTTCATTGCAAAGTTTTTGTATGATTTAGATTATAAGATAATTGCAGTAAGTGATAGTAAAGGAGCTATTTATGATGAGAAAGGTTTAGATCCTTATGCAGTTAGCGAGACTAAGAAAGAGAAAGGTACAGTTTGTAAGCATAAAGGTAAATGTATTACAAATGAAGAACTTCTTGAGTTAGAGGTAGATATACTTGTGCCAAGTGCTCTAGAGAATGTAATTACAAAGGATAATGTTGACAAGATAAAAGCAAAAGCTATAGTTGAGATGGCAAACGGACCTCTTACCCCAGAAGCTGATGAATATCTGTCAAAGAAAAAGGTACCTGTTGTACCAGACATTCTTGCGAATGCTGGCGGTGTAACTGTAAGTTATTTTGAATGGGTACAGAACCTTATGAATTTCTATTGGAGCGAGGAAGAAGTTTTAGAAAAATTAAAACCGTTAATGGATAATGCTTTTGATGATGTCTGGAAAGCTGCAGATGAACATAAGACAACTCTTAGAATGGGTGCTTACATTGTAGCAGTGAAAAGAGTAGCAGACACGATTAAATTAAGAAAGGGGTTATAAGGAAAAAATGGCAGAAGAAATAGGACAGGAACAAAAGTTTGTTAAGGATATGTTAGAACGTGCTCAAAAGAAAGATGAAGAGAAAAAGATTATCCTTATGAAAGATGTTGACATTAAAAAAGTTGAAGAACTTACCAAAGAGTTGCAGGAAAAAATTCAAAGAGGTAAAGAAACTAAATTTTAATTTTATTTTTTTCTTTGATTTTATAATAAACAAAATATTCTATTCAGATTTTGCGTAAGTATCTACTTTTATTTTTATCATACCAAAGTCTGCTTTCAATGTTCGGAAAAGTTTAGATTCTGATAAATGTTCAGGAAGATGTTTCCAGAAATCGTAGCCAGTTAGTTTCCAGCTATCTTCACCACCTATACGAGTTACTTTGGTTAGCACGTCCAATGCTTCAACATAATTATTTAGAGCATGAGCAAGATTAGTTTGTGCAAAGCTAGTGTGTGACGCTTTGAACATTGAATACTTGATAACAGCACTCTTCATAGTTTCAATGTTAGATTCTCCACCCCAAAGCAAAGGCATGATTTCAGTTTTAAGTTCTTTAAGTGAAGTTTGATGTATACGAGGATCAACTTTAGCGTTATGGGCATTTTTATCTAAATCACGAGCTAAAGAAAGCTTAGCAAGTCCCAGATATGCTGAAGCTACCATGAAAGGGTCATAGCTAAAAGTATGTTTTCTTCGAAAAGCTTCAATCAAACCAAGATAAAGTTGAGATTTTTGAATATTACGTTCATCAGGTTTAACATTTTCTAAAACATCTCTTTCAAGAATGTTAAAAGTTGATATTGAATAATCTTCAAGTTTTTTATAAGAAGCTACAGGATCTTTGGTATATTCTACTTCGTTGTATAGTGCTTGAGCAAAAACTTCTAAATCTCCAATTACTAGATTTTTTGCTTGAGGTTGTAAACCAATAAAGAATTGGTCAATAGAATCGTCACTTCCTGAAATGTCCATTATCTGCGTTTTGCTAACGTCTCTCATAATATAGTAGAGTAACTAAGGAGATATTTAAAGATTCTTGGGCTGGAATGTCTACATAACATTTATATATACTATGCACTTATTGCATACAAATGGTACAAGTGAAGCGTAAAGATACAAGAAAACGGTTAGGAAGGTATTCAGCAGTTAACTTACCAAAACCGTTATGTGACGAACTTGATTCTATAGTTAAAAAAGAAGGGATATATGGTTCTAGGGCTAAGCTCGTGGTTAAGATTGTACAAGACTTTATAGAGAAATGGAGAAGAGATCAAGTATTGAAGCATCAAATTGAGAAAAAACTTAAAAAGAAGTTATATTAAATAATAAAATAAGTTATCGTAATTTTTTAAAATTTACAATGTAAATTATCAATTCTATTCCATATTCAACTTTAAATTTTCTAATTTTATTTTAATACTTATTTCAGTTTAAGATTTATACAATTCAAACCAAAACATTTATATACTTAAGTATACTTAAGTATACTTATGACAACTACAACCATTAAATTACAAATTCCAACCAAATCTAAACTGGATTTATTTAGAGAGTATAAAAACGAAAGTTATGATGAAGTAATTAATAAATTAGTTTATATTGTAAAGAATGTTAAAAAAAATCCAGAATTAAGTAAAGAAACCATTCTTGCTATTGAAAAAGCACGTGAGCGTATAAAAAAAGGTCATTTTTTATCTGAAGAACAAGCAATGAAACGCTTAGGAATGTAGTTAGAATGTACGAATTGATTATAGATAATAAAGCTATTGAATTTTTAGAAAAACTTCCAAAAATTAATGCTCAAAGAATTTTTAAGAAAATTCAACAAACAAAAGAGAATCCTCATCGATATTTTATCAGATTGACAAATAGAAATGAATACAAATTACGAGTCGGGGATTATAGAATTATCGGAGATATTGAAGATAATAAACTAAAAATTCTTATCATTCATATAGGACATCGTAAAAATGTATATAAAAAATAATAATTAAAAATTATTAATAATATAATAAGAAAAAAATCAAATCAAGAACTTATTAATGAAAATATAAAAATTGAAAAAACTTAAAAAGAAGTTATATTAAATAATTATAAAGATTAGATAATGACACAGAGAGGTTATAAATATGAAAAAGAAACATTTTGAGACAATTATAGTTGGTGGCGGTATTTCTGGTCTGTCTTGCGGTCGAAGGTTACAGGATGCTGGCAAGAATTTTATGCTTATAACTGAAGTTTTAGGTGGAAGAACTTTATCATCAGATTCGTTTGGTACAACGTACGGTGCAGATTATATTACTGAAGATTATAAACATGTTTTAAAGTATGTTGGTAAAAAGAAATGGTTTTACAAGTTAAAAGATTATTATTTTTTTGATGATAAAAAGTATACTAATGTTTATAGTATTAAAAATTTAAAATATTTACCAAGGATGATTAAGTTCTTTTTAATTGGTAACAAAGTTAGAAAAAGTTTTATAAAATATAGAAAATTAGCACCATATAAATCTATAAAAGAATGTTTTGAAAGAGATCCAATACTGTTAAAGTATTGGAGAATGTCTGCTAAAGAATTTATTAAAAAATACAGGCTTGAATATCTTGATAAAGTATATGGAAACCCTGTTACAACTGCAACAATGTTTGCAGGTTCTGATAAAGTTAATGCAGCATATTTTATGGGTATGTTTTTACCAGTAGTTGTTAAAACATGGGGCGCGGATTTTACAAATACTGTAAAGAAACTTACAAAAGGGTATGAAAATAAAATTGTTACAGGAAAAGTTACCAAAGTTAAAAAGAAAGGTGAGGGATATGAAGTTCGAAGTAACAAAGGAACGTTTACTGCAGATAGTATAGTTTTAGCTGCCCCACAAGCGCATCTAGCAAAAGTGTATCCGGTACCTAAACCTTATATGCAAGCAGAAATTTATACGTTCCATATTAAAGGAGTAAGATTGAAGAAATATCAAGGTAAAAAAGTTATATTTTTTAGAAAGGGGATGGAACTTGCTCAAATTGGAAGAATGACTGATGGTACTGATAAAACGTATTCTAAAAGTGCAAAACCTGACTTTAAGAAGTTCTATAAATCATATAAAGTGATTAAAAAGGTTCATTGGAAGCCTGCAACTATAATACCTAAGAAAGAACTTATTGAACAAAAACTTGATAAGAATCTTTATCTGGCATCAGATTATAATATTTCGTCTTTAGAAGATAGTTTTTTGACAGGGTTATATGCAGCGAATCAAATAATAGGTGTTAAAAGATGACACTTATTGTGTAGTTAAGGAAGGTTTTGATATATTTTTATTTTCTATTTTTAACAGAATCAATATTGAGATTATTTTTAAACAGAGTTAACAAAAATATTAAAATGGAACTAAAGATACACGATAAAAGAAAGTTGCTTGTTCCAGTTATTTCTTTAGATGATGCCATTCTAAATGTATCGTTTCAGCTTAAGCATGGAAAATTTCAGCAAATATATCCAGTAACAGAATTAATTAGAAGAGGGGATGTTAAAATAAGACATCTTGTTAATGCAAGAAAGTCGAGATCTCAAAAATTTGAACCAGGAACTTGTGCAGTTGTTAAAAAAAGAAAGCAAGAAGCGTCAATATCTTATAGAATAAAACTAAACCTTGATGATTTTGTTAATGATGTCATGGTTCCACAAAATATTGCCACATTAGCG
Source organism: Nanobdellota archaeon (assembly GCA_034722435.1). Taxonomy (GTDB): domain Archaea; phylum Nanobdellota; class Nanobdellia; order Woesearchaeales; family JAHWHD01; genus JAHWHD01. The sequence goes on from JAYENX010000056.1 coordinate 39,576, forward strand.
GATAAACTTGTGAAAGATGCTAAAAATGAAAAAGAAAAAGTTCATATCCTTTACGATTACATAAAAGATACTATAAAATATGGTCTTATACCGAAAAAAGTTGTAGAGGATTGTACAAAGTATCTCCAGAGAAATAAAAAAAAGAAAATTAAGGAAAGGTTGAAAGGGTACATAGGATATCTTAAAAGGAAAGTACGACATAATGCCATTAAAAATCCACATAATGGCGAATTAGAACGAATTGAAAAACAGTTTGATTCTAAAATGGCAAAGTGTCTAGATAATTTTATGAAATCTGGAAAAGCAAGGAAGAATTCAATTATGCGAACTCTTGCAAAGAATTTTCTTAACTATGTTGGAGATAATTATGAAGATTTCTTTCTTAATATATGGGACAAAAGCAAGCTCTATAATTTTAGACATCATGTTAATAATGGAGGGTATTGCGCAGTAATATCAAAGATATATCAGCAAATGCTTACGAGTCAGGGGATAGAAACGGTTTATATCAAAGGTGTACACGTCACAGAACGGCATGGATGGCTTGCTGTAAAAGTTGATGAGCAGTGGAAGCATATGGATCCGACAAATACGAACGTCTCAGGAAGGTATCAAACAAGCGAAGATTATAGAGTTTTTTTAAGTTTCATGCCAATGAACGCCAAAATTAAAGAAGCACATTTACATTCTAAGAAAGATATTGAAAGAGGACAAAAGTACGGAGTGGTTAAACCCAATTTACAATAACGTCATCAGTTCGCCAGTAAGGATTTATTATTGTGTCAGTTGCAGGGTCTTGCCTTTTTCCTGCATTATATTCTAAGATACCTTGCCAGGCAATCATTGCCGCATTATCGATGTTATACTGGTTCTCTAAAGAATAACATTTAGCATCTCTTTCCTTGCACATTATGTTTGACATTTCTTGTAGTCGAGTATTACATGCCACACCTCCACCTAGTAAAAGTTCAGTTTTGTCACAGTGTGCCATCGCTCGCTCACTCACTTCTAGAAGCATTGCGAAAACAGTTTCCTGGACAGAATAACAAATATCTTCTTTTGAATGTTCACCTTTTTTGATTAGTTGTTTTACAAAAGTTAATATTCCTCCAAATGAAACGTCCATACCTTTTACGCAGTAAGGAATTTCAATATAATTTTTTCCTTGCTCTGCTAAAACTTGAATCTTTGGACCGCCCGGAAAACCTAAGCCGAGTTCGCGGGCAACACAGTCTAAAAAGTTACCAACACCTATGTCTAAAGATTCGCCAAAGATTCTGAACTTACCCCCTTCATAGCCGATGATTTGAGTGTTAGCGCCTGATGCGTAAAGTAAAACCGGATCTTTGGCTTCAGTTAAAAGTTGACCAATGGTTAAATGTGCAATACAATGGTTTACACCGACTATAGGTTTATCATGGATTAATGCTAAGCATCGTGCAAAGAAAGCACCAATCCTTAAAGCGTTACCTAGACCAGGACCTTGCGAGAATGAAATAAGGTCAATGTCTTTCATAGCGAGGTTAACTTTTTCTAAAGCTTGTTTTAATACAGTATCGCAAACCTTTACATGGTGGTCAGCAACCTTGTAAGGTATCATTCCGCCTTCGCCAGGTTTAGTTTTGTAGCTGTCAATTACATTAGAAAGGATTTTACCGTCAAAAGTAACAATAGAACAGCCAAAAGTGTGTGCAGTAGTTTCTATTCCTAAACAATATTTCATAACCTAGAATTAATAGAGGTTTTATTTAAAGTTTTTTAAATGAGTCAGGGTAATTGTCGGGGTTACTTAAATTTTCTCCTAACTTATCCCAAAAATCATTTCTAGATATATCATCTCGAAATATGAATTCGCTTATAGCATCCCTAACTAATTTGTAAGCTTGTTCTCTTTCTTCTCTTTTTTGTTTCATCTTTTTATTGCGAATATCGCAGGCAATCATCCAGTCACAGTATTGTTCATCCAATGATGCAATGTAAGATGCTGCCCCGCCCAAAGTTGCAGTAGTAATATATGCAAGAGAAGGTTCACAATTAGCAACTAAAGCGGCCACGCTACCTGCGAATAAAACTGCGCTTGCTTTCTTTATCTTATTTACAATACTTTTTCGTTTTATGTAATCAGACATTGTCTTAATATTAAAAGTTCATTGTTTTAAACTATAAGAATATAAAGGACTATTTAAACTTATTGCTTGTTGTCACTCTAAGGTGACTACAAAATAGAAAGATTTATATATTAGTTATCACATACTTATAGATATAATACTAATAAATTAATACCCGAGAGAAAAAAACTTCTCATTGATCCCCTCATGAATCGTACACACTCTCGGGGTTGATTTTTTTTAATGTTAGGTTATAATCATTATTATAATATAATTAAAATGAAAGCAGATATAGTATTCAACTTAAAAATTGCAAAGTTCAAATGCGGAGTTAGAGAGTTGGGAGAATATAGTGAAGGTGAAAAAAATGAATAAAGAAGATATACAAAAATATGTAGATAATAGACCCGAGGGTGAAGCACCCATTTTACTAACTGAACCTGTTGAAGGTTGTTATGCAATTACAGTACCAAGAGGAATGAATGGTAAAATAACAGCCTCTATATATGGTAACAAAGTAGAAATAACAACAAAAGGAATGCGTTTATCTGATATAACTTATTTAACCAATCAAGGTTATGAGTTGGATGCACAAATCGGAGACAGAGTAAAAGGAACTGTATCTTCAAAAGATGAACTAGCAAATCTTGTAGATGCACTTGTTAATATGCCGACCAAGTAATTTTAAAATTATTTTTTAATTATTTCCCTAAATTCTACCAAAAAGTATTTATAAACCTTCAAAATATTAATTATTATGATATTAAAAGATTTGTTGGATGCTGTAAAAGAATATAATCCGAACGCTAATCTTGAACTAATAGAGAAAGCTTATAATTTTTCTAAAGAAGCTCATAAAGGCCAAAAACGGGTCTCAGGAGAGTCTTATTTCACGCATTGTGCAGACGTAGCAATGATTCTTACAGAGCTAAAACTTAACTCTGTGACCATAGCTGCAGGTCTGTTACATGACGTACTCGAAGATACAAAAGTAAGACCTAAAAAACTTGAAGAAGAGTTTGGACATGAAATTTATAGCCTTGTAGAAGGTGTTACCAAGATTGAACGTATAAGTCTTGAGATGACTGAAGAAGAAAAAGCTCAGTACATACGTAAAATACTTCTGGCGACAATTAAAGATGTTAGAGTTATACTGATTAAGTTAGTAGATAGATTACATAATATGAAAACTTTGAAGCATCTTTCACAAGAAAAACAATTAAGGATTGCAAGAGAGACGTTAGAGATTTATGCACCTATAGCTCACAAACTTGGCATCTACAAAATAAAGTCTGAACTTGAAGATCTTAGTCTAAGGTATATCGATCCAGAAGCGTACCAAGATTTGAAAAATAAAATTTCTGAGAAACGGCACACTAGAGAGAAAAAAATATCCAAAGTTGTTCAGGTTCTAAAAAAAATGATTAAAGAGCAGGGTATGGAAGCGACAGTATATGGTCGAGCAAAGACGTTCTATAGTATATACAAAAAGATTAAAGTGAGGAATAAACAATTTGATACAATATATGATATGTTTGCGTTTAGGATTATAACTAAAAGTGTTGAAGATTGTTATAAAATTCTTGGAAAGATACATTCTACCTGGAGATACCTTCCCTCAATGTTCAATGATTATATCGCAAACCCGAAACCTAACGGATACCAATCAATACATACAAAAGTACTTTATCAAGAGAAGCCTATAGAGATTCAGATAAGGAATGAAGATATGCACCTTGAGGCTGAAGAAGGGATTGCTGCGCATTGGCGGTATAAAGGAACTGAACGAGATAAAAAGTTTGATAGAAAAATAGGGTGGTTAAGGCAGTTACTTGAATGGGAAAGAACGTCAAAGAATGCAACAGACCTTATAGAGACTTTGAAAATTGATTTGTTTAAAGATGAAATAATAGCGTTCACACCAAAAGGTGAACCAATTGCTCTTCCTGAAGGAAGCACCACAATAGATTTTGCTTATGAGATTCATACTAATATAGGTAATCAATGTATAAGAGCTAAGGTTAACAACCAGATAGTTCCACTTCATTATGTACTTAGTTCCGGAGATGTTGTAGAAATAATGACTTCAGCAAAAGGTAAACCGTCAAGGCAATGGCTTAACTTTACAAGAACTAATGTTGCAAGATCAAAAATAAGAAGCGAGCTAGGGATTGAAGGAGAAAGAATGAAAAAACGTGCAAAAGAGACTCAAGATGAACTTGATAACATTGAAGTTAAAGGTGTTAAAAATCCTGTTTTGAAATTTACAAAATGTTGTAACCCTACTAAAGATAAAGTTATACACGGTTTTAAAATGAAAGACGGAAAAATAGCAGTACATAGTGAAGATTGTCCTAACCTTAATTCGATGACAAGATTAAAAACTGTCGAGGTAAAGTGGAAAACTAAAAGTTCAAAAGTTCAAAAAAAGAAACTTAACATAGTAGTTAACGACAGGTTAGGATTGCTTGCAGAAATTATGAATCTCATTTCTACAAAAAATATAAATATCTCATCAATATTCAGTGAAGCAAGAAAAAAGCATGTTTTAGTATCAGTGGTATTAGAAATATTACCTAATGATAATTTAGAAAAGTTAATCGAAGATCTTCAAATAATAAAGGATGTTATAGATGTTGTAAGTCTTGATGTTTAAGTTGCTTAACATAGTTATCACTAGTTCTTCACATAAAAATGTATTATAAACAAATGCAAACAGTATAGAATATAGCGGAGCATAGCTTACGCTAGATTGTTTATTCTGATCATTATTTTAAAAAAATGTTTAAAGAAAAATAAAAAAATGATACCGTGCAATTCGTGGATTTCCAAGATGAACGGTTGGAAACTGCATGCTGAACCACTCGCCGAAGCTTGAGGCTTACACACCAGTTCCATTAAACCTGTGTTTTACAGGAGCTCTACAATGTCTCTTTTCAAGGCGGGTTTCGAGCTTAGATGCTTTCAGCTCTTATCCCTTAATGCGTAGCTGCCCGGCATACCTTATCAGATAACCGGTCGACCAGTGGCATCGATCCTTCGTTCCTCTCGTACTAGAAGATTCTTCCTTTCAGACATCAACAATTCCAGTAGATATCAAACAAACTGTCTCACAACGTTCTGAACCCAGCTCACGATCCCTTTTGATGGGTGAACACCCCCACCCTTGGACGCTTCTGCACGTCCAGGATAGGAAGAGCCGACATCGATGTAGCAAGCCGCGCCGTCGATTTACTCAAAATTTTGACGTTTTTTTGTCGAAATTTTATGAGCTCTCGGGCGCGACAACTCTGTTATCCCCGGAGTAACTTTTCAGTCATTTCAAGCCCCCAATAAGGAGGACATTGAAGTTCGCTAGGCCAAACTTTCGTTTTTGAATTTCTTTCGATAGGAAACTCAATCAGGCTGGCTTTTGCCCTTGCACTCTACTCTGGATTTCTGACCCAGATGAGCCAACCATTGGGCCCTACTGATATCTTTTCAGCAGGGTGCCACCCCAGCCAAACTGCCCACATACCGCTGTCCCAAGATTTTCTCTCAGTTAGCAACGTAATTTCAGAAGAGTGGTGTTTCATTGGTGTCTATTCACGAACTGGCGTTCGTAACGTAACAACTCCCACTTACACTGTACAACTAAAATCACGTTACAACGATAAGCTGCAGTAAAGTTTCACGGGGTCTTCGCTTCCCACTGGAATTCTCCGGCTTTTGCACCGGAAAAGAGTTTTCGGTGGATTCTAACTAGGGACAGTGACGATCTCGTTACGCCATTCATGCAGGCCGTCATTCAAACGGCAAGGCATTTCGCTACCTTAAGAGAGTTATAGTTACCCCCGCCGTTTACCAGCTCTTAGCTCAGTTGAAACCAAGTTTCAAGTACTGGCACTGGGCAGACGTCACCACCTGTACACACCCTTACGGGCTAGCAGGCAGTTAAGTTTTTGTTAAACAGTCGGACCGTCTTAGTCACTGCGCCCTGCAATCGCATTCATAAGAACACAAAAGCAGGGACCCCTTATACCGAAGGCACGGGGCTAATTTGCCGAATTCCCTTAGTTAGATTAATCCATCACGCTTTAGGTTTCTCACCTAGGGGCACCTGTGCTGGTTCTGGGTATAGATACCTAAGATTTGTTTTGATTCCTTTTTCACGGGCTCCAGATATCAGCCACATACCTCATACGAGATACTATTCCCAGATTTGGTCCAGTTCTCGCCATTACAGCACTCCCTGGACATATTCTGGTTAACATGAACGATGGTTCATGGTGACCTATTCAGAAACGTCAGAAATCAAACTTGTGTTGCCACACATACTTAGGCAGTAAAGGAATATTAACCTTTTTCCCTTTCCTGACACTCGAATTACGAGCTCAGTTAGGATTAACTAACCCTTGACTGATTTTCATTGTCAAGGAACCCTTGCCCTTTCAGCGGTACTGATTCTCACAGTACTCTGTTCCTACTACCACCGGGATCCTCATTTCTACCAGGTCCACATCCTCTCACAAAAATGCTTCTACCCTAGCAGAACGCCTATCTATCATTCACTTTTAAGTGATCTACAGTATCGGTTATCAACTTAGCCCCGTCCATTTTCAAGGCCTATAACCTTGACAAGTAAGCTGTTACGCACTTATTATAGGATGGCTGCTTCTAAGCCAACCTCCTCGCTGTCTGTGGCTATAGACGCTTTTCACCCTTTAACACTTAGTTGATAATTAGGGACCTTAACTGTAGTCTGGGTTGTTCCCCTTTCGAGACTCACCCTTACGACGAGCCTCCGTCTCCCGAGGTCTACGATGCTCAAATATTCGGAGTTGGACAAGAAACCGAGGGATTTCTCCCCCTAAATCTCCAATCCGTATCTCTACCTTCATGAGCTATCTCGCTCGAGACTTGACTGCGGCCAACTTTGATAGGAACCAGCTATCGCCGAACTCGATTGGCTTTTCACCCCTAACCCCAAGTTAGAAGAACACTTGTCCGTAGCACCTCTTCAGGCCTCCACAATGTTTAACCATTGCTTCACCTTACTCAGGGTTAGATCGTTCGGCTTCGGGTCGTATCCAAGTGACTAATGGCACGTTAGTACCACGCCCCTTGCAAGCTGCGGGCATATCGGTTTCCCTATGAGTACTTTTTTACAAATTACTCTTGCCACTTAAATACACTCCCCGGCACGTTATTCAAAACGAACGGCACAACTCCTAAGAGCCGTACCCCTCTATGTCTGTTAGGTTTCAGAGTCTTTTCGCTCCCTATCAAGGGTTCTTTTCAACTTTCCATCACTGTACTTGTTCGCTATCGGACTTTAAACGTATTTAAAGTTAGAAGTTATTGCCTCCCAGATTCCTGCTCAATTTCCAATGAACAGTACTCAAGATACTACTAGACCTTTCAACTTTCCCCTACGTGACTATCACACTTTATAGTGCCTCTTTCCAGAGGACTTCAGGTCAGATGACTAAGGCTGAAAAGTAGTCTTACAACACCACATCTCCTAACTATTTCTAGCAGGATTCAGTTTGCTTTGGGCCGTGTTCAGTCGCTCTTACTAACGGCATCTCAATTGATTTCTTTTCCTACAGGTACTAAGACGTTTCAATTCCCTGTGTTCCCAATCCTTACGGATTTTCTCCTAAGAGAAGGGATTTCCCATTCGGGGACCTTTGGTTCAATGACTACATGCGTCTCGCCAAAGTATAGTGTCGCTTGTCACACCCTTCATCAGCGTTAAAGCCAAGTCATCCACCTAACAGATTACAAAATTTGGAATTCCACGAATTATGCACGGTTTCATAAATATCAACCTCAAATCCTGAAAATACAATCAGGATTTGGTAAATTAAATGTCTGTTAAGACGTGAACTCACGAAAAATCGTTAAATTTTTCTAAGTCCTTTTGCTTGCGCAAAATGGACCCGCCGGGACTTTCATCCACTAACAGGTCATTATATTAGTGATTTTTGAACCCGAGGCCCCCGCTTTGCAAGAGCGATGCTCTACCAGGCTGAGCTACGGGCCCATAAAAAAAATGAGGTAGGTTTGATTAAAATAATTAAAATAAAAAAAGGAGGTGATCCATCCGCAGGTTCCCCTACGGATACCTTGTGACGACTTAGCCCTCCTCACAAAGCTTAGATTCGAACTACCCAAAAGGTGGTTCTCATCTAAACCCTGCTCGGGTGGCTTGACGGGCGGTGTGTGCAAGGCACAGGGACATATTCACTGGACGCTGATGACGTCCAATTACTAGGGATTCCAGCGTCACGAGGATGAGTTTCAATCCTCGATCCGAACTTGGGTAAGGTTTCGAGGCTTAACTTCCCCTTTCGGGGTCGTATCCCATTGTCCTTACCATTGTTGCGCGCGTGTAGCCCAGAGGATTCGGAGCATACTGACCTACCGTAGCCTGCACCTTCCTCCACGTTTCCATGGCAGTCTCTACAATGTGCACGCCTTCTAAAGAAAACGTTAGCAATTGTAGACACAGGTCTCGCTCGTTGCCAGACTTAACTGGACACCTTGCGGCACGAGCTGACGGCGGCCATGCACTACCTCTCGGCTCGTCAAGTAAGGTCTTTAGCCTGACTTTCATCCTGCCGTCGCCCCTGGTGAGATTTTCTGTGTTGAATTAGATTAAACCGCACGCCGCACCCCTTGTGGTGTGCCCCCGCCAATTCCTTTAAGTTTCAGCCTTGCGACCGTACTTCCCAGGCGGCGAGCTTAACACCTTCGCTCCGACACCGCGCATGTATTAACATACGCGACACCTAGCTCGCAGAGTTTACAGCTGGGACTACTCGGGTAGTTAGCGAGTGAATCATCATATAGCAACTTCTTTCGTTCACTTGTAATAGATTTATGGAACAACTTACAAGTTATTCCAGAAGTCAGACATGATTCCTCGTATCTAATCCGGATTGCTCCCCCAGCTTTCGTCCCTCACCGTCGGATCCGTTCTGGTTAGACGCCTTCGCCACTGGCGGTCCTTCAGGGATTATAGCATTTTACCGCTCCCCCCGAAATACCTCTAACCCCTCTCCGGTCCCAAGTCTGACAGTCTCTTTTGCACGCTGTTGAGTTAAGCCCAACAATTTCACAGAAGATTTACCAAACAGGCTACGGACGCTTTAGGCCCAATAAAACTGGTTGCTACTTGTGGCGCAGGTGTTACCGCGGCGGCTGGCACCCGTCTTTCCCACCACTTATTCGCCAAGATTTTTACTCTTAACAAAAGCCCATACAATGTATGAGCACTTGGGGTTCCCTTATCACACTTGCGTGCATTGTAAAGGTTTCGCGCCTGCTGCACCCCGTAGGGCTAGGACCAGTGTCTCAGTGTCCTTCTCGGGGCTACCTCTCTCAAGGCCCCTATTGATCGTCGGCTTGGTGGGCATATAATTTTTCAAAAAGAAATTATAAGATTTCCTTCGAAAATCTTTACCCCACCAACAACCTAATCAACCGCCGGCTCATCCTTGGGCATTACTTTTGAAAGAATGCATTTTCCAATTACGTTCTCTTATCCGGTATTAGCCTCAGTTTCCCAAGGTTATTCCAGACCCAAGGTTAGATTATCGACGTGTTACTGAGCAGTTTGCCTCTATTACTAGAAGACTTGCATGGCTTAGTCGAACCCCAATAGCAGCAACCTCCCGCAGGATCAACGGGATTTGTTTCTATGGTCGCAATTTTTCTTAGCTTATTAGGAATTTTTAGGATTTGATCTTTAATCAAACCTACTCATTCATGCTTAATATATCTCAATTAAGCATACATTGGTAAATATTAACCACCTATATGTGTTTTCAGAATACAAATATCTAAAATATAGGTAATGGTGGCGATTAGTGTCTTTTTGGAGAAAGTGCTTGTATTTAAATGTTTCGGAAGAAAAGGGTCGATAAAAAATGAGTTAATAAATACAAAAGTTTAGGTAGAAAAGAATTGATAAAAGAGTTAATAAAAAAATTAATATAATTATTTCTTAGCACGCTTACGCTTCTCTTTCTTCATTCTCTTACGCTGCCATTTCCAGCGCATCTGTCCTTTTTTTTTCCAACGTCTTGAACTTCTTTTCATATTTTTATTAAAAACCTCTAAGTTATATAAAAATGTATGCCCCGGCCGGGAATTTCGTAGCTATTCAATTGAACAACGGTTTCGAACCCGGGTCCCAGCCTCGAAAGGGCTGGATGATTGGCCGGACTACACCACCGGGGCATTGTGAACATGATATGGGCCCGCGGGGACTTTCATGCAAGCTTTTAACTCGACAATTTGAACCCCGGACCACCGGCTCTCTTAGAGCCAATGTCCTTTGAAAGGAACGAGGTCATATAAGACCGGCGCTCCACCAGACTAAGCTACGGGCCCAGTCTTATATGAGTTCGTAATAATCTATTTTTAAATCTTTCGTTGAATATGTGATTAGAATGCTTGGAATTTAGATAGTATTTTAAGTTAACTATTTTGAAAAGGTTGAAACATGATTCTTGAATAGGGTTTCAGAAATGCGGCGACCGAGAATCGAACTCGGGCCAAGCCCGTGGCAGGGGCCTATTGTACCACTCAACCATCGCCGCGTAAATAAAAATTAAATTAAAAATATGAAATATGGGTCCGCCCGGATTTGAACCGGGGATTAACGCCTTTCTAATACGACGAAGAAAGACAAAAGTCTTTTTCGTTGCCTTGTAAGGGCGCTGTCATCTATGGCGAATCCGTAACCACTAGACCACGGACCCAATGAATTCTAAGATTTTAGTTTTGATATTTAAATCTTACTATGAATTCTATAAATTGTTCAAAGTCTTTGCGTCGAGAGTTTTAAAGCAATTTTTACAAATCTTTTTGTTATTAATAGTTGTCACGTTATCAGGATTTATCAAGAGGTTGCACAAAGGACATCGCACCCTGTCAGTTTTAAGGGTTTTATCTTTAAAAAAATCGGAAGTAGAGATACTTTTTTCAGTGAACCTCGATAAGGTGTTTTCAAATTTTTCAGTCTCAGGTTGTTTTAGTACAACATTAGATTCAGCAGAAGTGTTAAATTCTTTAATCTGTCTAATATATTCTCTCACAGTACTCTCACCTACGCCAAAATAATCTGCCAACTTCCTTATAGAAAAACCTTTATCCAAAAGTTGTTTGGTTAGATTAATTCTTTTCAATTTTTCTTTATGATGAAATGAGTCCATGTTTAATTAGTAAGTTAGTTAGTTTTTATTTATCTTTTGATTAATGCGAAAAGACATTATAAGAGCATCATTTTGTTTTTATATGATTCTAATTTAGTATCGTAAATTGTTTTGAATAGATTGTTGGAGAGGGTTTAATTAAATTTTATTTAAGACAAGATTTATAAATAATAATTGAAACATGAATAGTTATGCAAGAAGAAATTTTTAACATGCTGATGAAAGAGGATGACATTACTTGGCATGAGATTCTTACAGATCTAGTTAAATCAGAAAAGATGGACCCGTGGGATATTGATGTCTCGACTCTTACAAAGAAGTATATAGATATGTTGAAGAAGTTGAAAGAGCTTGACCTAAAAGTATCAGGCAAAGTTATACTATGCGCTGCTTTACTTCTAAAAATGAAAAGTACAAGGTTGGTGGGTAGCGATTTACAGCGACTTGATGAGCTATTCTATCCTCCAGAAGAAGATGACCTATATAGCGATGACGATTACGATCAATGGGCGTATGCGAAGGATGTTGTGAAAGGGGGAAAGATTAAACTTCTACCCAGGACGCCGCAGCCACGAAAAAGGAAGGTTTCAATCTATGATTTGATGGAAGCATTACAGAAAGCTATGGAAGTTAAGCGTAGAAGAGTTATGCGTAATGTGCCGGAAGAACTCGAGATACGTCTACCAGCTAAACAAATAGATATTTCAGTCGTTATACGCGAAGTTTTTAGCAGAATAAAATCGTGGTTTTTTAAAAATAATAAAAAGATAAAATTTTCTCAGCTAATCCCTGGCTCGTCTAAAGAGGATAAAGTTTACACGTTTATTCCATTGTTACATTTATCTAACCAAAGGAAAATCGAGATTTCTCAAGAAGAACATTTTGGGGATATAGATATCGAACTTTCTAAGAATCCGCCTAAGAAAGAAGTTGAAGATAATGTGAATGAAGATAGTTCTGAGAAGAGCGATGGAGAAAGTAAAGATGTTATTAAAAATAAAGATGATAAAATTAATTTCAAAGATTAGTGTTAATCACCATATTATGATAATCTATATAAATACCTCCTTAATCTATTGAGATATGGTACATATATTACAAACAGCATTCCATGGAAATCCTAATGTGGGACTTTACGCGTTCTGTAATGATAAGTTCTGTTTAATCGGAAAAGAAGTTCAGGAGAAGACTGCAAAAGAGATTGAGAAAGTGCTCAAGGTTCCAGTACACAGGATTACAATAGCAGGTACTTCACTCATAGGAGTGTTTGTTGCGGGCAATAATAAGAGGATTTTGTTACCAGAGATTGTTTTCGAGAAAGAGCTTAAAGTTCTTGATGATTTAGGAATTGATTATAAAATTATAAAAACTAAGTTGACTGCGTTAGGCAATAATATACTTTGTAATGATACAGGCGCACTTGCGAATCCAGACTTTTCAGCAGAGACTAAGAAACGTATAAGAGAAGCACTTGAAGTGTCTCTTAAACCAGGGACAATCGCAGATATTGAGACAGTGGGAAGTGTAGGAATTACATGTAAAGGCAGATGTTTAATCCATAGAGATGCGAATCTTGACGATTTTGAATACATAGAAAGTTTATTAAATGTGAAATGTTATACTGGAACTGTGAATCTAGGGAATCCGTATGTCAAGTCAGGCGCGTTTTGTAACTCGAACGGATTTGTCATAAGTAAGATGACTGGAGGACCCGAGGTTAGCAATGTTGATGAGTCGCTAGGGTTCTTAGGCGAAGATTCATAAGTTAAGTATTAATCAAAATCAAGTTTAGTTAAAATTAAAGTTAGGTGAAAAAAATGGTTGAACTATCAAATAAGGAAAAAGAGTTAATTGTACATCTTTTAAAAAAAGAGCTTAAACAAGTTGATACGCCTGATGAAGGTGTAAGGTATGATTCTGATATAGCATATACTGCAATGGAAGAAAAATATGAAATCGTACTTGAGAAATTGATAAAGAGATTGAAATAATACTAAGTTGATATAATATGACAGATAACGAGAAAGAAGGAAAAAATACTGAAGACCTGCAACAGAAATATATGCAGATGCAAATGTTTCAGCAACAAATGGAACAAGTACAGAAACAGCTTCAGTTGATGGAGAAACAGTTAGTTGAACTTGATCTTGTGAAAAAAGCACTTGGAGACCTTAAAAATGTTAAAGAAGATGCTGAGATTCTTGTACCGTTAAGCTCAGGCATATTTGTGAAAGCTGAGTTAAAGGATAACAAGAAAGTCACAGTGAATGTTGGGAGAGGGGTTGCTACCGAGAAAACAATTGAACAGGCGCAAGAGTTAATCTCGCAACAGGCTGATGAACTTACAAAAGTTAGAGCGCAGCTTACAGAAGATATGAGTAAAATGGGGGTGCAGGCTAATGGTCTGCAACAAGAACTACAAAAATTGGTGAATTAAATGTTTAAATTTCTTAAAGATAAACTAAAAAAGAGCGTTAATAAATTATCAGAAGATATTGAAAAAGAAGCTAAAGAAGAAACTCTTACTGAAGAAGAAGTTGTACAGGAAGAGAAAAAGAAGCCAGGATTTTTTTCTAAACTTTTTAAGAAAAAGGAAAAGAAAGAAACAGTTCTAGAAGAGTATGAACCCGAAGAATTGTTTGATGATAAAAAAGTAGAAGAAGATATTAAAGAAGAATATGAAGAAGTTGTACATGAAGCTCCTAAGCAAGAGGTTACTGCCGAGAAAGTTATAGAGAAAGTACAAGAGTTAAAGGAGAAGGAAGAGGCTGAAGAAGAGAAAGTTGTTGAAGAAAAAATAGAAAAGAAGAAAGTTAAGGAAGAAAGAGAAGAGAAGAAGAAAGTTAAGAAAGAAGAAAAAACAGAAAAGGAAGAGAAGAGAGAAATAAAAGAAGAGATAACTGAAGAAATAGAAAAACCTAAAGAGGTTGAAAAAAAACCTACTGCTGCTGAGCTTGTGGAAGAAGCTGAAAAGGAAGTTATTGTTAAAGAGTTAAAAAAAGATATTAAAGATGCTAAGAAAGAGATTAAAGAAGCGTATGTTGATCATTCTAAAGAACAGTTTGAAAAAGCTAAAGAAAAGATTGTCAAAGTAAAGGAAGAAATTAAAGATATTGTTGAAAAGGAAGAAAAAGATGTTGTTGTTGAAAAACTGCAAGAAAAAGCTGACGAAATTGAGAAAGATATTAAGAAGGATAAAAAGGTTATAAAAGATCTGGAGCCAGAAGAGGAAGGTAAAGGATTTTTTGGCAAGTTAAAGCAAAAGATTGTTACTAAAAAGATTAATGCGAAACAGTTTGATGAACTGTTCTGGGACATGGAACTAGTACTTCTGGAAAATAATGTTGCAGTTGAAGTTATTGATAAGATTAAAAGTGATTTGAAAGAGTTCTTGGTTGATAGACCTATACGTAGAGGTAAAGTGGCTGATACGATTATGAGTTCGTTACGTCATTCGCTTGAAAGTTTGTTCGAGGTTGAAAAAGTTGATCTTCTGAAAAGAGTTAAAGCTAAAAAACCGTATGTAATATGTTTTGTAGGGATAAACGGATCAGGTAAGACAACCACTATAGGTAAGATGTGTCAACTGTTCAAGAACCAAGGTTTAAAATGTGTAATGGCTGCCGCCGACACGTTCAGGGCGGCTGCAATCCAGCAACTGGAAGAGCACGCTAATAACCTAGGCGTTAAAATTATTAAGCACGATTACGGAAGCGATGCTGCGGCTGTTGCTTTTGATGCAGTAAAGTACGCGACAGCGCACCATATTGATGTTGTCCTTGTAGATACTGCCGGAAGAATGCATTCTAATGCTAACCTTGTAGATGAAATGAAGAAAATTATTAGAGTAGCTACTCCTGATTTGAAAATATTTGTTGGAGAAAGTATTACTGGTAATGATTGTGTTGAACAAGCTTCAAAGTTTGATGCTGCGATTGGTATAGATGGAATCGTGTTATCTAAAGCTGATGTTGATGATAAAGGAGGTGCGGCTGTATCGGTATCGTACGTTACCAAGAAACCTATACTTTATCTAGGTACAGGTCAAAGGTATGAAGATCTGCAAGAGTTTGATAGTTCTGTATTGTTAGAAGGTTTGGATCTTTAGGTTATAAAATCATGAAATGATTTTCAAAACATTTAAACAATAGAAATTGAAAAGATTTCTAAGTTAAAATGTTTGAAAATTATGAAATAATTTTCAAAACATTTAAATAGTAGATTTCGTATTTTTCTTTAAAAAACATATAAAGGGGGTGTTTTAATTGGGAGAAGTAGAAGAAGGAAAAATTTTTGCATTTCTTGGAGTTTTCTTAACAATTATAGGATTTATAATCGTAATGTTAGTTAAGAAAGATAATAAGTATGCTATGTACTATGCTAAGCAAGGACTAATGTTGTTCATTGCTGGAATTATAGTAGGTATAATTGGATGGATATTAGTGTTCATACCATTTATTGGAATTGCAATCACTTGGTTGCTAAACGTAGTATTGCTTGTACTCTGGATCCTTGGATGGGTTTATGCTCTACAAGGGGAAATGAAACCAATACCTTTAATCGGACATTATGCCGAAGAATGGTTTAAAGGGTTATAAGTATGGCAGTTACTGCTTTGGGCTTATTGTACGTGGTGATAGGCATTATTGTTTCAGCCATTTTTTTATGGCTGTTCGCTAGCTACGTATACAAGTGCAAGGAGAAAAACTTTATCACAGCATTTCTGATTGCTGCGATTATTGGAATAGTTACTTATGTGCTCGGGCTTTTTAGAGCCGAGTTCATGATATGGGTTAACCTGGCTGTTACAGTTTTCCTAGGAATCTTTTTGATAAAGAAATGGTACAACTTAAAATTACAAAAAACTTTACTTATATGGCTTACATGGTTTATTGTAATGGTTGTGATAAGTTATCTGCTTAACCTTTTGACTCCTATCAGTTTTGCGACAGGAGTTATTGGATGAAAGTATTTAGCATTTTTTTTATTTTTTTATTGATTGTTTCTATTGCTATAATGGGTTGTTCTAAAGAGACGTCAGTAGGTTCTGCTGTTGATGTTTTAGATAAAAATTCAAAAGTTGTCAATGCTGGAGAATGGTGCGTTCCAGGAAGTGAATGGGGACTTGATTTTGAAAGAGAAGGTCTTGAACCGGGAGAAGTATTCGTTAAAGGTGTTGAAGTAACTGGAGAGTATAAAGGACTCTGTAATGTAAAATATAAGGGTAGCTTTGATAGTGTAGAGTACTGGTTTAACAAAGACGGCAAAACAGGATATTATCAAGTTGGTGTTTTTGTCAGAGAATGGAGTTCTTAAGTCATTTTATTATTAGTTTTATTAATGATACTTTCTACCTAAATTTATTTTAACAAACTATTTAAGCTAGATGTTTTCTTTTCTGTGGTGAGGTGGTTATAATGGAAGAATATCCTGAACAAAATACAAAAGTGGAAGCAGATTGCGGTTGTGGAAGTTGTTGTAGTGAACATGAAGAAGATTCTAGTGACGATGAAGAATGGACAACAGAAGATACTGCTTATGAAGCACATAACATGATAGATGGTCTGATTGAAGTGCTTGAGAAGAAAGGAATAATTACAAGAAACGAAGTTGAAACAATGATTGATCAGATGCTTGATAATAATGAATGTGAAGATGAAAGTGACGACTCTGATGAAGAAGAAAGTAGTGAAAATAATAGTGAAGAACCAAAGGAAGAAAGTAATTAAGTTACAAAAAGGAGTTATAAGGTGAGAGGGTTAGGAGTCGAAAAACTCTATCTCTCCCTTATGATATATTCCTTTTTTTAATTCTACAGGGCGCCAGGTGTCAAGGACAAGCTCTGATTTAAGCCATTGTGCAAGTTCTTCCGGATTACCTATAGTTGCTGAAAGGCCAATGTATTGAGCTCTTGGCAAAAGTTGTTTTAAGATAGTTAAAAGGATTTCTAGAGTTGGACCTCTACCAGGATCGTTAAGAAGGTGTATCTCGTCAACCACTATTGTAGCTACATCTTTAAGCCAGGGTGTATGATGACGTATAAGAGAATCTAACTTTTCTGAGGTTGTGATAATGAGATCGTAGTTAGCAAGGTATGTGTCTTTCTTATCCATATCACCAATTGACAAAGATATGTTTGCATGTTCGCTATACCTTTTCATAAAACTTCTGAACTTTTCAGTCGCTAGTGCTTTAAGCGGAACAATGTAAATAGCTTTACCAACCCTGTTAATAATGGATGAGAGCATTGCGAACTCCGCTATCAAAGTTTTACCTGAAGCAGTAGGTGTACAGATAAGAAGACTTTTTCTTTCAAGAAGACCTGCATTGATTGCTTTCTCTTGGCTAGGTCTGAGTTCGTCAATATCAGGTTTAAGAATATCGTAAAGTTCTGCAGGAATCTTTGATTTTATATCTTCAAGTTTCATTTTAAAGTATAGTTGTAAGTTTGTAAGTTCATAAGTTTGTGTTAAAGTAAAGAGCGATTATAATATATATGAATAGGTGGTTTAAATAGGTTTATGGTCTTTGATCAGGGTTAGTGTCTTCAGTTATTTCTATTCTATAATTAAAACGTAATGACAGTTGTAGTATATCATCAGATAGTTCTTTAACTCCGATAAGGCCGCGAGGTTGGCCAATACCTTGAGACTCATGTTTATGTTTCTGTGGCGCTGGTTTATTTTTTACGTTTCGCAAGTTAGTAGCGGTTTTCATGATTTGTTTTCGACGTTCAGGTGAAATTTCTTGATAATGCTCCAGTAAAAAATCGGATCTAGTAGGGTGTCTTAAACTTTTCAAAGCTTTAGCTTCAATCTGTCTAATACGTTCTCTAGTAACATCGAATTTTAAACCTACTTCTTCGAGCGTTAACCCTCCTTGATTGCGGTTTCCAATTCCGAATCTAAAACGAAGTACAGATGCTTCTCTTGGATCTAAAGTATCTAGAACTGTTTCAAGGTCTTGTTTCAGTGTCGAGTCTGTGGCTGCCTGTTCCACGTCAAGTGCATTAGAATCAGGCACGAAATCGCCCAAGTACGAATTATCTCCGTCAGATCCTAAAGGAGTTTCAAGAGAAATAGGATTTTGTGCGGTTTTAAGTACATCTTCAACCTTTTTAGGGGACATCTTCATAGCCTCAGCAACCTCTAGAGTGGTTGCAGGCCTACCTAATTGCTGCGTAAGGTATATTTGATGAGTTCGGACTTTGTTAATCATCTCGTTCATATGTACAGGAACTCTAACAGTTCTTGACTGGTCAGCTATAGCTCTAGTGATTGACTGACGAATCCACCATATTGCGTAAGTAGAAAATTTGAAACCTTTCCTGTACTTAAACTTCTCAACAGCACGGATAAGGCCTTGGTTACCTTCCTGGATAACGTCTTGTAAAGAAAGTCCTCGCCCGGAATATTTTCTTGCAACATTAACCACCAGTTTAAGATTAGCATTTATCATAAGGTCTTTAGCTACTTTATCACCCTTTTCTATTCGTTTTGCAAGTTCGGCCTCATCTTCTCGCGAAAGAAGAGCGGTTCTGGCAATCTCCGTAAGATATGATTGAACATTATCGCTAAGTACAGTCGCAGTTTTTTTATTCTTTTTACCAGATTTAGCAGTCTTAGATTCTTTAGGTTTTATTATGATAGAACCATCACCATTAACATTATCCTCTTCATCCCCATCAATCCCGTAATCATCATTAATCCGATTAATTGACATGATATAAGATTCGAAGCAAGTGTTGAAACTATAAATGGAAAGTTCAGAATAAGAAAAATTAATATCTTCTTTAGCAAGGTCAAGGTCTTCCAATAGGGATTCTAATTGTTCAGGTTGAATCACATTTTGTTGGAGGGCATCAGAAGAAATAATGTCATCAGTCAATGCTCTAGATTGTAAAGAGGCTGCAAGGAAGTAAGTATCCTCGTCAACCTTTCGCATAGTTGATTGCGATAAATATGTTATATACTCTTGGGTACATCCTACACGTTCAAGTTCAACAGTATTTATCCAAGTAAGGGGTTCTGCGTTTGTTATAAGATTTAGATATTTTTTAGAGGGATTCATTTTTTAATGGGTTCAGTGTTTTCATATTGTTGGATTTTCGGAATTTTAGGCCTTATTGCTTTCAGTACTTTATAATGAACATAGAGTTTACCCCCGATCACCATACTTGTAGCGAGTAAAGGTTGAATTTTTTCTGATCGTCCATGTCTCCCCGTACGAATATGGCTAAATGTTACACCTAATGTTTTTTTTGTTGTATTTGCATGTTCAGCCATTTCGTCCATCGACATATACCCCGGAGGCACGTCTATTTTTTTATAGGGTGTGCGTTTACAAGAAGGCGCCTTTTGGTTATGTATAAATTCGCATAATTCTTCAAGGTCTTCTTGAGGATAGTACCTGTATCCAAATCTTCTTTCTAAACTTTT
>JAYENX010000057.1:0-1681 GCA_034722435.1 Nanobdellota archaeon
CTATTTTTTTGCTTTCAATAATGTCGCTTCAGATTTAGATGTTACATTTGTCGCTGAAGGGGATTTAAATGAAACAGTCAAGTTTCAACCAGAAACTATATCTCTTAAACCTCAAGAGAAAAAACCTTTTGCAGTTCTTATAAAACATCCTGCATCGCTTGAACCAGGAGAACACATTATATATATAACTGCTGATGAACAAAGAAAAACTCAAGGAACTGTTGCTGCAAGGGGAAGTATTAGAATCCCTTTAACAATAAGAAAACGTTATCCTGGCATTCTACCTATAATAACTGTCGGCGGTAGTTCTGCTCAAGTAGGAGACCCTGCTAAATTATACGCAAAAATAACCAACCTTGGAGATACAAATATTAACTCTGCTACTGCTAAACTTGATGTTTTTGATGCTGATTATAAATATTTAACAAGTATTACTACTGACACTAAAGAGGTTCCTTTTGACGGTACCCAAACACTTAATGGTGAGCTTGATACTTATGGTTACAAAAAAGGCGAATATTACTTAAACGGAACTATTACTGCGGATGGTCAAACATTCTATGCTTCAGGAGTTTTCAGACTAGGAGAACTTAATGTTAATATTCTGAACGTCACTAAAAAATATCAAACAGGAATTATTCAAAAAGCAGATATTCTTGTTCAGAATGACTGGAATAATCCTGTTAAAAACATTTATGGACAGATTATTATAACAGATTTAATTACTGAAAAAGAGGTTGCTAATATTAAAACTCCTCTTGCAGATTTAAATCCTTGGCAAGAAAAAGTTATTACAGGATATTGGGACCTTAACAATGTTCCGATTGGAAAATATTCTGCAGCTGTAAATTTATTTTATGCTGATAAGACAACTCAGACAATGGTCGATATAGAGGTAGTTGAAGACTTAGGATTAGAAACTATGAAAGAAATTCCGGTTGTAATTGAATCTCCTAAATTCTCATCATCTTCAATTTTGTTAGTGGCATTAATTGTAGCATTAATCTTACTTAACATTTGGTTATTTATTTCATTAAGGAGGAAAAAATCAAAATGAAAACAACAAAATTTTTAATACTTTTAGCAATCGTCATTCTTCTTGCAATTGGAGGGGTTGCCATTTATTATGGAACTTTCAAAGTTGTTAATTCAAAGACTTATAATCTTCATATTACAATAGCTGATAAAGTTGGTTTTAATCTTGATAATAGTACCGAAACTATATTTTTTGGAACTGTACGTCCTGAAGGTGCTATAGGCAAAACTATCAATATTACTAATAAGTATGATAAACCTGTTAAAACAATCTACAAAGCTTCAGGTCCAATAAGTAATTGGCTTACTACACCTAAATCATCAATAATTCAGCCAGGAGAAGTTTATTCTGCAGGTTTCGATGTTGCACCACCTAAAGATACCCCTTTTGATAATTATACTGGTAAGCTCACTATCTTACTTTTAAAAACATAAAGTTATTAAATGCTTCTTGTTTTATATATTGAATAATGTTGTCTAGTAAAAAAGCGGTGTTTTTTGTACTGTTAGTAATAATAGTTATTTCTTCTTTAAATACTTTTAACAATATTTACAAACAGATTCTACAAACTGACATTACTGGACATGCAACAGGAATTGCAGCATTTGAATTACTTGAAGGTCCTGGTCATTATAATGTTTCTAT
>JAYENX010000058.1:0-58356 GCA_034722435.1 Nanobdellota archaeon
GGTTAGGTAATTTCCCCGGTAAAACTGAAGGTTCGTTTAATGAAGCATCAAAATTAGGAATGAAATCTATGGTTTCTTTTTTAATATCATCAAGAAGTTCTTCTGCAGTTTTTGCTAACCTGGCCTCAGTATATCTCATTGCAGCAGGTGAATCCCCATCAATTGAACCAAAATTACCCTGACCATCAACTAACATATATCGTAATGAGAAATTTTGAGCCATACGTACCATTGAATCGTATACAGCAGTATCTCCGTGAGGATGATATTTACCAAGAACCTCACCAACAATTCTGGCAGATTTTTTGAAAGGTTTATCATGAAACATGCCCATCTCGCTCATAGCGAATAAAATACGCCTATGAACTGGTTTAAGCCCGTCTCGCACATCGGGAAGAGCTCTAGAAACAATAACGGACATAGCATAATCAAGGAATGAAGCTTTCATTTCATCAACAATTACAGTCGAAACTACATTTTCGGACATTTCGGACTTTAATATATCGGGTTCAGATGTATCAATGTTAATTTCAGGATTAGGTTCTGAATTAGAATCTTTAATTGAATTTTCAACCGCTTCAACTATTTTTTCTTCAGAACCAGAATTAACTTCGGTTTCTTGATCTTCGTCGCTATTTTTTTCTTTTTCCATTATTTTTCACAAGAGAACGGAATTTAGTTCCATTTATAAATGTTTTGTTAGAATTCAGGAAGGAGAAGGGCTGTACTTCAAGAATTTGAAAAGTGTACAATTTTAATTAAAAAAACTTACAACTTTTCAAGAATGTTATCTTTAACTGAAAATGATTTATTACAATAAACACATTTTTTGACTTTTTTTGTTAAAAAAGAGTCTCTAGTTGCGTACTTCATCTGGTTCTTACACTTAGGACATTTCAAAAGAAACATCAAGATTCATCACCCTCTAAATCAGTATCTGAATCAGAATCAGAAGATGAATCAGAAGAGGGATTAAAAGAGTTAGTATCAGGAGCAGATATTTTTTTAATATCGCTGAAAGTTACATCGTCAACAGAAGGCGTAACAGAAGGAATAACATCAGAAGTTTGTTCTGAAGATTTATTTTTTTCAAGTATAGTTAATGAATCAGCAGGCGTTTCTTCAGTAATAATGTCGGAAGAAGTGTTTAAATCAGAATCTGTATCGACAACAGGATCTGCAGAGTCTTTATTTTCAGTACGGGATTTTTCTAATTCTTTTTT
This sequence comes from Nanobdellota archaeon, assembly GCA_034722435.1. Classification (GTDB taxonomy): domain Archaea; phylum Nanobdellota; class Nanobdellia; order Woesearchaeales; family JAHWHD01; genus JAHWHD01. The sequence goes on from JAYENX010000058.1 coordinate 1,224, forward strand.
TCGTGCAGCTTCATCTATCGCTTGCTCAGTCGCATGAATTTCTTGTTCAACACGAAGAATTTTTTCACGAATCTCTTTAGGTAAAATCTTTCTGAATACTTGTTGAGCTTCATCTTTAGAAGGAAGATCGAAATAATTAAAAAATTTTTCAGTAAGTTTAATTTTTCTAGTTCTACCCGAAACAGTTCTTGTAATGAAACCCATAGATTCGAGTTCAGTAAGGTGGTCATAAGCTTTATTTGTTCTAATATGGATAACGTCAGATTGTAAAATAGGGTAACGCCAAGCAATCACTGCAAGAGTTTCCATTAAAGATTTAGAAAGTTCAGTCTCAGATACGAGATTATGTACAAGAGGCAGATGACGTTCGCTCACTGATAATTTCCAGAGATTATCATATTGATAAACTTTCATAGGAGATTTTCGTTTTTCATAATCAGCTTTTAATTCTAATAGTGCAGATTTAATATCGTCTAAATGTTTAGTATGACAAAGTTTTGCAATTTCAGCTATATCAATCTTTTTACCAACTGCAAAAAGGATTGCTTCAACTTTTTCCTTTAGTTCATTCATTTTTTAATATATAACCAGAATCTGTTTTTTCAATAATTTCTTCTTTGACTAAAACATCTAAGAATCCTTCAAGATCTTTCTCAGTAATACCTGAAAGTTTTGACATGGAAGATATATCTTTTTTATTGCCTTTAAGCATAAGAATGACAAAATTTTTCATCAAAGCGTGTACATTTTTACGTAAAAAGAAATTAACAGAGTTAAGTTTTTTTGAAACCATATCTCCCTGATGAAGTTTAGCTTGAAGATCTGTCAAAAAGTCTGACAAGTCTGAAGCAGTAAGCTTAAGATGGTCAGGAGAAAGTATCTCGATTGAAGATGGCATGAAATCAAAACAAAAACCAATCAAATCAGATATTTTTTTTACTTCAATCTCTATTTCAACAAATGCGCTGAAAAGATGGTCTTGTTCTTTTATTTCTGATAAAAAAGAATCTGTTATTTTAAATTGTTTTAAAGCTTTAATTTGATTAACTAAACTTTGTAAAGTAGTTTCTACGTGTTCTTTTGGTTTACCCAATACTTCAAGTATTGCTTTTGAGACTATTTTAGTTTCTTCGTCCATAGAATACACAAAATAAAGGAGTATTTATAAGGTTTTTGTTATGAAGATATCATGTTTCAGTTATGATTATTACCTTAACAGGACAAACCTCTGCAGCTTCTTTATTACAGCCTAATTCGTCAACAGAGTCATTTTTTAGTTTTGCCTTATATCCAGCATCTTCTTCCACCATGTCCCAATTATCTGCGCAAACACTTGCGCACGCACCGCAACCAATACATCCGTCCTTGTTAAATTCAATCTTAAAAGCCATTTACTCACCCTTCTTATCTATTAAATCGTTAATCTTTTTGACCATTTCTTCAACCTGTTCATCAGACAAACCGTGAGCTTTACAACCTTGCTCAAGAGTTTCAAATGCAGCTACATGACAACCTATACAATGTAAACCATAGCTTAACAAGATTTCACTACATTCAGGACAAACACGCATTATATCGCCAAAAGTCATATCTTTGTTTATTTTTTTATCAGACATTTTAGGTAGAATTTATGAGAGGAGTTTATAAATCTTTCTTTGTATTTATAAATTGATTCAGCCAATAGAAACCTTTATTAAAAGTTGAAAAATGTTGAACAACATGGAATCTCTCGGTGTGTGCCTGGGTGCTTCAAGCATCAGCATTGTTAAACTTTCTAAGAATGAAAATGTAAAAGTTGAGAAAGTTATAGTCGTAGCTCATGAAGGAAATCCTAAAGCCGTATTTGAAAATGAAATTAAAAAATTTAAAAATATTGATTCAATTGCAGTCACGGGAAGAAAGTTTAGAAAACTTGTCAATCTAAGTTCTATAACAGAACCTGAAGCAACAGAGATTGCTCTGGAATTTGTCAATAAAAATAGAGCAAGATATAATGCAATTGTTAGCGTCGGAGGGGAGACGTTCATGGTTTATGTTATTGATGAAGAAGGAAAGATTTCTTCAGTTCATACAGGTAATAAATGTGCATCAGGTACAGGAGAATTCTTTTTGCAACAAATAAGAAGAATGGATTTATCGGCTGATGAGGCAATCAGCATGGCAAAAGGTGCAGAACCGCATAAAGTTGCAGGTAGATGTTCAGTTTTTTGTAAAAGCGATTGTACGCATGCATTAAATAAAGGTGAACCAAAAGGTAATGTCACTGCAGGACTTTGTGAAATGATGGCTAAAAAAGTGTCTGAGCTATTAGCTAAAGTTAATAATGAAAAAGTACTGTTAGTAGGGGGATCGTCCCAGAATTCTGTGATGGTTGATTTTCTTAAAAAAGATATTCCTGGATTGGTTGTGCCTGAAGAAGCAACATATTTTGAAGCACTAGGTACTGCATTATGGGCACTTGAAAATGAAACTAAAAATATTTCAGAAGATTTATTTGTTGAAGGAAGTTCATCATTTGAGTTCTTGCCAAAACTTTCTGATTTTGAAGATATGGTAGAGTTCAAGAATATTGAGTCTGCAGATGCGGAAGATAGTGATGAATGCATCATAGGGCTCGATGTTGGTTCAACCACGACAAAAGCAATTCTTCTTAGAATTAAAGATGATGCAGTTCTTGGTTCAATATATTTACGAACAAAAGGGGATCCTGTAAAAGCTTCGCGTGAATGTTATGAAGCACTCCATGAACACATCAAAGGTGCTAAAGTAAATGTAATAGGTTTAGGGGTGACAGGTTCAGGGAGACAAATTGCAGGGTTACATGCTTTAACAAAAGGAGTAATCAACGAAATTATAGCTCACGCAACTGCAGCAGTATATTTTGATAAAGAAGTAGACACTATATTTGAAATAGGTGGGCAAGATGCCAAGTATACTTACATTACAAACGGGGTGCCATCAGACTATGCAATGAATGAAGCATGTTCGGCAGGTACAGGAAGTTTTCTGGAAGAAAGTGCGAAAGAGAGTTTAGGTATTGATGTAGAAAATATTGCAGAAAGTGCTTTGAAAGGTGATAAACCCCCAAATTTCAATGATCAGTGTGCAGCATTCATAAGTTCAGATATTAAAAATGCAGGACAAGAAGGAATAAGTAAAGATAATATTATTGCGGGTTTAGTTTATTCTATAGGGATGAATTATGTTAACAGAGTAAAAGGGGCTAGACCTGTTGGAAAAAAGGTTTTCATGCAAGGAGGGGTTTGTTATAACAAAGCAGTTCCAATTGCAATGGCAGGATTAGTAGGTAAAAAAATAATAGTTCCACCCGAGCCTGGTTTAATGGGAGCTTTTGGAGTTGCATTAGTAATAAAACAAAAGTTAAACATCGAACTTATGGAAAAACAAATATTTGATTTAAAAGATTTAGCCGAAAGAGAAGTTGAGTATGGAAAAAGTTTTGTGTGCATGGGTGGAGAAGAAAAGTGTGACAGAAAATGTGAAGTCAACATGATAAAGGTAAAAGATAAATTGTATCCGTTCGGCGGTGCATGTAACAAGTATTATAATTTAAGGTTTGATATAAAAGTTGACAGCAATAAATTAGATCTTATAGATGTTAGACAAAGATTAGTTTTTGAAAAATATTGTCAAACTAACGGTCAAGGAAAAACTATAGGTTTCAATAGATCGTTTCTTATGAATACTTTATACCCTTTATTTCATAACTTTTTTTCTGAACTTGGTATGAAAGTATTAATCTCAGATAAGTCAGTTCAAAAAGGAGTGGACAGGAAAGGTGCTGCTTTCTGTTATCCCGCAGAGATCGCTCACGGGTTATTTGAAGATATTTTGAATAAAAAACCTGATTACTTGTTTTTACCTTTAATAATTGAATTAAATGTTGGAAATGTAAATAATTATAAGAAAACCTGTCCGTTTATACAAGGAGAACCTTACTACTTAAGAAGTGCTTTTAAGGATAAATTGGGTGACAAAAAAATATTGAGTCCAGTCTTGAATTTTTCTAAAGGTTATAATAGTCAAGAAAAGGTCTTTATAAAAGTGGGTAAGGAACTAGGATACAGTCCTGCAGATTGTTTGAAAGCATATAAAAAAGCAACAGAGATACAAAATGAATTCACAAAAGAGTGTAAAGAGATAGGAAAAAATGCTCTTGTTGAACTTGAGAAAGATCCAAATAAATTTGGAATGGTGATTTTTGGAAGACCGTATAACGCATTTGCATTCGAAGGAAATATGGGTATACCGCAAAAGTTCGCTTCAAGAGGAATTTTAGTTATACCTTATGATTTTCTCCCATATGAAAACGAAAAATGCGAAGACGGAATGTACTGGGCTATGGGCCAAATGATTTTGAAAGGTGCGTCATTTGTTAAAAGACATAAACAATTGTTCGGAACATTCATTACAAATTTTAGTTGCGGACCTGATTCTTTTGTTGTAGGATACTTTAGAGAATTGATGGGTGTCAAACCTTCTTTAACACTTGAACTTGATAGTCATACTGCAGATGCAGGAGTTAACACTAGAATAGAGGCAGTAATTGACATCATAGAAAGTTATAGAGAATTATACAAAAGAGGTAAGATAAATGATGAAGATAAAAGTTTTGAAGAGTCTAAAATAGTTTATGATAAAGGGAAAGCTTATGTTATAGATTCTAATGGATTAAGAGTAGCTTTAACAGATTCTAGAGTTAAAATGTATCTACCTTCAATGGATAGTTTAGGTTCTGTAGCACTCGCACACAGTCTAAAAAGTTTAGGCATTGATGCAGATTCATTACCAAGTTCAGATATGGACATACTGAAAAAAGGAAGAGGTAATACAACATGTAAAGAGTGCCTCCCTCTGCAACTAACAGTAGGAGGGCTTTTGAAACAAATAGAGGGTAAACCTAACAACCAAATAATTGTTTATTTTATGCCTGCATCTTCAGGCCCTTGCAGATTTGGACAATATAAGATTTTCATAGAAAATGTTTTGAAAAAAAATAAAATTAAAAATGTTGCACTTCTTTCGTTAACTGATCAAGATAGTTACGGAGGTTTTGGAAACAAGTTTACAATAATTGCGTGGAAAGCGATGATTGCGGCAGATGTTATGACCGACATTTTACACGCTATAAAAGCGTTGGCAATCGATAAGCATGGCGCTGAACAATTATTCTATAGAGAATGGGACAGAATTTTGAATTGTATAAGTTCCAAAGGTGATTTATACAAACAATTGAAAAGTGCTGCGAAAGTGTTGAAAAGAATCAAAATTAAAATAGATATTAAAGATGCAAAATTTGTAGCAATTATAGGAGAAATATATGTAAGAAGAGACGAATTATCGCGACAAGGGTTAATTAAAAAATTGGCAGACAGAGGTTTTGTTGCGAAAGTAGCGCACATATCTGAATGGATATATTATACAAATTATATAGCTAAAAAAAGTTTAGGTGCAAGAGATAATGATTCTTTGAAGAAAAGGGCCGGGATATATTTAAGAGAATTTTTTCAAGACAAATTTGAAAATAAAATTAAAAATATACTTGCACAGAGCGGTCTTTATAGGTTTGAAAAAGAAGATATAGAAAAGACAATAAAGTATGGTTCTAAATTTGTTAATCCGCATTTTACAGGGGAAGCTTTGTTAACAGTCGGGTTAGCATTAAGAGAAGTTTTACATACTGCACATGGAGTTATTTCAATAGGTCCATTTGGTTGTATGCCTTCAAGAGTTTCTGAAGCGATTCTTACTGAAGAAATGAACATTGAAGGAAAACGGAAGGCTGCAGGAAATGTTAAAGATTTCGGAATTAAAGAGCTTCCTTTCTTAGCCATAGAAACAGACGGTAATGCATTCCCTCAATTAATAGAAGCTAGACTTGAAACGTTCTTTCTACAAGCTGATAGAGTATGGGAAAAAATGCAGAAATATAAAAATATTTAAATTCGAAAATACACGTAATCCTTATGTTTAAATCAAAACTTTTACTTCATTATAAAAGGATAGAAATACAACAAGCCATGGTTGAAGCTGCAAAAAGTAGAGAGGTGGCTGTTAGCTATAATATGAAAGGTTATGGTAAAAGGCCTGATGTTCTAAATCATGCAAATGATGTTATGGAACTTGTTAAAGGAGGGGCAACAAGTTTTCATGTATCTGAAGAAATATGGAGCAATCCTTTGCAAATAGATTCTAAGATGAGTAGAAAGGAGCTCGAGAATCTCAGAAAAGGTTGGGATTTGCTTTTAGATATTGATTGTAAGTCTCTTGAATATTCTAAGATAACCGCAGATCTTTTAATAAAAGCTTTAAAGTATCATGACATAAAATGTATAAGTTGTAAGTTTTCAGGTAATCATGGATTTCATATAGGAATCCCTTTTGAAGCTTTCCCTGATAAAGTACATAATAAAGAAACGCGAACTCTATTTCCTGAAGCGCCAAGATTTATTGCAGCATATCTTCAGAGTATGATTAAAGAGAAATTGGTTGAAAACCTGTTAAAGTTTGAAGATATAAACACGATTGCGGCAAAAACTGAGAAAACATATACTGAGATTATCAAAGATAACAAATTCGATCCATTTGAAGTAATAGATATAGATACTATCTTAATAGCGTCCAGGCACCTCTACAGAATGCCTTATTCTTTTAATGAAAAATCTGGCTGGGTATCAATACCTATAGATCCAGATAAAGTTTTAGAGTTTGATGTTGAGACTGCTAAAGCTGAAAATGTGAAAATCTCAGAGTTTAAGTTTTTAGATGTAAACAAAGTAAGACCTAATGAAGCGCGACAATTAATTTTACAAGCGTACGATTTTAATCTTAAAAAAATAGATGAATATAAAGAAGAAAAACAGTCAAGATATGAAGATCTTCAAGAGGCAATTCCTGAACAGTTCTTCCCTCCATGTATTAAAAAAGTTTTAGAGGGTTTAGATGATGGTAAAAAAAGGGCAGTATTCATACTTATCAACTTTCTTTCATCAGTAGGCTGGGGATATGACGAGATAGAGAAAAGGCTTAAAGAGTGGAATAGCAGGAATAAAGACCCTCTTAAAGAGGTATATTTGTTAGGTCAAGCAAGATATGCTAAGCAGCACAAAAAAAAAATATTGCCACCAAACTGTAATAATAATATGTATTATAAGGATCTGGCAATCTGTTTGCCTGACAATTTATGCGGGAAGGTTAAGAATCCTGTGAATTATGCGCGAAGAAAGACATTTTTCTTGAATAGAGAGAAGATGAAGGAGAAGAACAAGGCAAAGAAGAAAGCTGAAAAGAAAGAGAAAAATAAAAAGGAATCACAGAAGAAACAATAAGGACAAGATTTATAAATAAACAGCATATCAGCCTGTATAAATGGTTAAGAAGTGTATGATTTGTGGCGAGGAAGGGAAGTTCTGTATTAAAGGGAGTAACGAGTGTTATTGTGAAGAATGTGCAAATGAAAATTTTAATGATTTAAGTTATTTGCAAAGAGTTGAGGAACAAGCTGCAGCTCTCAAAGAAGCAATAAAAGAAGAATATAACTATTGAAGAGTGTATAAAAAACAGTAAACTTTATAAGTAGACTATTTTTCTTGTGAATCTATTAAGAAGTGTTTATAATGAATAAACACTGTTGCACAAACTAGCCTGAAAAGGAGCTTTTCAGTACAAGTTTAATAAATTAAACTTATTCTGATGAAAGGTTTTCAACAAGAGGCTTACTTATTCACGATTAAAGGTAACTAAATATGGGAAAAGCAAGAAATCCAAGACACGGAAGCATGCAGTTTTGGCCTAGGAAAAGGTCGAAAAGAGCTTATGCTAGAGTTAGATCTTGGCCCGAAGTTAAAGAAGTTAAAGCGCTTGCTTTCGGCGGGTATAAAGTAGGCATGACTCATGTAATTGTAACAGACAATAGACCTAATGCAATAACAAAAGGGCAAGATATTAGATATCCTGTGACAATAATTGAATGTCCACCTATCAAAGTTGCTTCTATCAGATTTTATGAAAAAGTTCTTAATCGTTCTCGAGTTTTAACTGAAGTGTTTGCTGAAAAAATAGATAAAGAACTTGAAAGAAAAATAATTAAACCTAAAAAAATAAATAAAAAGATTGAAGATGTTACTAAATTTGATGATATTAGACTTCTAGTATATACACAACCTAAATTGACAGGTATAAAAAAGAAACCTGAAATTTTCGAAATTGCTCTAGGAGGAACAAAAGAAGAGAAACTTGCATATGCAAAAGAAAAACTTGGCAAGGAAATTAATATTGATGAAGTTTTCAAAGAAGGTGAATTAGTGGATGCTCATGCAATTACTAAAGGTAAAGGTGTACAAGGGCCTGTTAAAAGGTTTGGTGTTGCTATTAGACATCATAAATCTGAGAAAACCAAACGTGGTCCTGGTTCCTTAGGTGGATGGAAAGGTCAAGGACATATTATGTATAGAGTGGCATTTGCAGGTAAGATGGGATTTCACTTAAGAACACACTATAATAATTGGTTATTAAAAATAAGTAATAAAGTTGAAGAAATTAATCCTAAAGGCGGATTTATTAGATATGGTTTTGTTAAAAATCCATACATATTGATCAAAGGGTCTATTCAAGGTCCTGCAAAGAGAATCATTACTTTAACAGCACCTATGAGGTCTAACAAAAAAGTTCCTAATCAAGCACCAACAATACAATATACATCTTTGGAGTCTAAACAATGAAAATAAAAGTATTTGATTTAGAAGGAAATAGTACAGGAGATTTAGAACTTCCTAAACAGTTTAGTGAAGATATTAATCCAGTGCTAGTAAAAAGAGCTGTCCAAGTAATACAAAGTAATGCTAGACAAAAATATGGTGCAGCAATTGAAGCAGGTAAAAGACATTCAGTTGAAATTTCAAAAAGAAGAAGAAAGTATAGAGGTTGTTACGGTCATGGGATTTCAAGAATTCCTAGAAAAATTACATCTAGAAGCGGTACCAGAATGAACTGGGAAGGTGCTTTTGCTCCTAATGCTAAAGGTGGACGAAGAGCTCACCCGCCTAAAGCTGAAAAAAAGCTTGAGAAAAAGATTAATAAAAAAGAAAATAGAAAAGCAATAAGGTCTGCTTTGACTGCTGTAATGATAAAAGAAATGGTTGAGAAAAGAGGTCATAAAGTACCGGATAATTATCCTTTTATAATTAAACAAGATTTTGAAGATCTTGAAAAAACAAAAATTGTTGAAGCTACGCTTAAGAAATTTGGCCTTGATAAAGAACTTGAAAGGACATCAAAGAAAAAAGTAAGAAGCGGGAAAGGAAAAAATAGAGGAAGAAAGTATAGAGTTAAAAAAGGACCTTTAATAGTTGTAGAAAAGGATTGTAAATTGTTAAAAGCTGCAAGGAATATACTTGGAATCGATGTTGTAAAAGTTAATCAACTTAATGCTGAACTTTTGGCTCCCGGGGCTGACATTGGAAGGTTAACAGTGTTTACTAAAGCAGCAATTGAAAAAATGTCAAAAGATAAAATGTTTATGTGATTTAAAATGGATATTTACAAAGTTATCAAATACCCGCTCTCTACAGAGAAAACTATAAGGTTAATGGAAGCGGAAAATAAATTAATATTTGTAGTCGATATGAAAGCTAATAAAATTGATGTTAAAAAGGCAGTAGAAAAAATGTTTAAAGTAAAAGTTACAAAAGTTAATACTTATGTAAGTTATAAAGGTTTAAAGAAAGCGTATGTTAAGTTAGCATTTGATACGCCGGCTATAGATATTGCAACTCAAATGGGATTAATGTAAGTGAATTAAAATGGGTAAACGATTAATACAACAGGCAAGAGGAAAGGGCGGACCTAGATATAGAGCTCCTAGTTTTAAGTATAAAGGTATGGCTGTAAATAAAAAACTTAAGCCTGGAGTTTTCAAAGGAGAAATATTAGACTTTGTAAAATGTAGAGGACATAGTACTCCGCTTGCAGCTATCAGATATGAAGATGGTGAAACATTATACATGTTAGGTGTTGAAGGTTTAAAAGTTGGAGAATTTATAGAAACTGGTGAAGGTATTGCAGTTAGATCGGGTAATACTTTAGCATTAAAAGATATCCCTGAAGGTGCATTAATTAATAATATTGAACAAAACCCTGGAGATGGTGGTAAGTTTGTAAGGGCTTCAGGTACTTTTGCAAAAGTAGTCACTAAAATGGCAGACAAAATAATTGTGATTTTGCCTTCAAAAAAACAAAAAATCTTTAAGCCTAATTGTAGAGCTACAATAGGTGTCCTTGCGGGGGGTGGAAGACCTGAGAAACCATTCCTTAAAGCAGGAGCTAAATATTATAAAATGAAATCGAAGAATAAGTTATGGCCTCACGTTTGTGGTCAGAGTATGAATGCTGTAGATCATCCTCACGGTGGTAGTAGAAGTTCAAAAAAGAATTATCCTTATACAGTATCAAGAAATGCACCTCCTGGAGCAAAAGTTGGTTCAATAGCTGCAAAGAGATCAGGAAGAAAGAAAAAATAAATGTGTGATTAATAATGGCTAAAAAAGAATTCAGATTCAAAGGAAAAACATTAGAAGAATTAAAAGCTCTCAGTATAAAAGAGTTCAGCGAAATAGTGGAAGCTAGAATTCGTAGAAATCTTAAAAGAGGGTTAACTGATCAACAAAAAATAGTACTTAAAAAAATTAAAGATAAAAAGAAAAATATCAAAACACATTGTAGAGATATGGTAATAATACCTGAAATGGTGGGTGAAACTATTCACATCCATAGTGGAAAAGCCTTTATTCCTGTACTCATACAAGGTGAAATGTTAGGACATTATTTGGGTGAATTCGCTCTTACAAGAAGAAGAGTAGGACATAATGCTCCAGGTATAGGTGCTACAAAATCAAGTTCAAGTATGTCAGTGAGATAAAAATAAAATGCCAGACTATAAATATTCATTTCAAGGATTCGATGCAGAGCACATGGCTAGATGCGTAGGTAAAGATTTACCAATTTCAACAAAGCATTCAATTGAAATCTGCAAATTTTTGAAAGGTAAAAGTTTAGAGAAAGCAAAATATTTACTTGTAGAAATATCTGAAAAGAAACAAGCTTTGAAATTTACACGGTTCAATAAAGGTGTCGGACACAAACCAGGAATAGGTCCTGGGAGGTATCCTGTAAAGGCATGTAAAGCAATTCATCATTTACTTGGAAGTGTTGAAGGTAATGCAGTCTATAAAGGAATGGATGGCGACAACTTAATAATTAAACATATTGCATGTCATCAAGCTTCAAGACCTATGAAACAAAGCAGACGAACTCGAGGGGAATCTAAGAGAACTCATGTAGAAATAGTGGTTGAAGAAAGCGTAACTAAAAAACCAAAAGAACAAGATAAGAAAAATAAAACTGAAAATAAAAAAGTTAAGAGTGAAACAAAATCAGAGGATAAAAAATGATTGAGAGAAAGTTTATTGCACAAAATATCAAAGAATATCAAATTCAAGAATATATCACAAATAGTTTGAAAAATGTGGGTCACAGCCACACTAAAATGAGAAGAACTCCTCTAGGTGAAAAGATTGTAATTTATGCATCCAGACCCGGACTTATAGTTGGAAGGAAAGGTGCTAATATTAAAAAATTAACTATTGATCTTAAAAAAGTATTCGGATTAGAAAATCCCCAGATTGAAATTTCAGAAGTTGAGAATATGAATCTAGATGCACAAATTGTTGCTGAAAGAATCGCTAACTCTCTTGAAAGATTTGGTTCAGCAAGGTTTAAAGGTGTTGGACACAAAGTTATGTCAGATGTAATGAAATCCGGAGCTAAAGGCGTAGAAATTTTAATATCAGGAAAAATTCCTAGTTCCCGTGCTAAAAAATGGAGATTTTATCAAGGTTATCTTAAGAAAAGTGGAGATGTTGCAGTTACCGGTGTTGACGTTGCTTATGCTAATGCTGAACTTAAAACAGGCACGGTAGGTATCCAAGTCAGCATCATGCCTCCAGGTCTCATACTACCTGATCATATTGAATTAATTGAAGAACCTCTAGAAGTTATTGAAGAGGTTAAAGAAGAAGTAGTTAAAAAAGTTCGAAAAAAAAGAACTACTAAGAAGGCTAAAAAAGAATCAGTTAAAGAGACTTCAAAAGAAGAAATAGTAAAAGAGGAGTCTGTTGATGAAAGTAAAAAAGTTGAAGAGGAAAAAGAAGTTCCTGCAAAAGAAAAAGAGGTAAGTGAAGAATGAGTATGCCTAAAATGAAGGAACTTGCATCAATGACTAAAGTTGATTTACTAAATAAGATGGAAGACCTTCATAAAGAGTTGATTAAAGAAAATGCACAAGTTGCTACAGGAACGGTAGCGAAAAATCCTGGTCAAATAAAAGCAATGAAAAAAACTATTGCGAGAATAAAAACAATTTTGAATAATAATAATAATAATAATTTAAAAAAAAATGAGGAGGCCTAATGTCCGAAGTTTGTACACAATGTGGATTACCTAAAGAACTTTGTGTTTGTGAAACTATTGCAAAAGAGAGTCAAACAATCAAAGTATATACAATCAAGAAAAAATTTGGGAAGAAATATACTGAAATTGAAGGTATAGACCAAAAAGAAATTGATTTGAAAGACTTGGTTAAGAAACTCAAAAGCAAATTTGCATGTGGTGGAACTGTCAAAGAAGGCAAACTTGAACTTCAAGGTGATCACAAATTGCAAGTTAAAAAGATCCTGGTTCAAATGGGTTTTGCTCCAGAAACAATAGAAATTAAACAAAATAGACGATGATTAAAAATATCCTGAAGCACGAGCTGATTGGTTTGGGTGCAAAGGTTATTGGATCAACAAATAAAGCCGATATCGGCATCAAAGGAATAATTATTGATGAAACAAAAAACACAATCACAATACTCGAAAAAGACGAAAAAAAGAAATTAATTAAAAAAAATATAATACTTGAAATTGAATACGAAGGGAAAAAAATACATGTTGAAGGGAAATTAATTGCAAAAAGACCCGAAGACAGGATAAAGGCAAAATAAAATGAAAAAGAACAAAAACATAGGAATTAAGGTTAAGTCTCCGGACAAGACATGTGAAGATCAGTTTTGTCCATTTCATGGAAATTTAAAAGTCCGTGGACAGATGTTCGTAGCTACTGTAGTATCAAATAAAATGCAGAACAGTGCAGTTGTTCAATGGGTAAATACTTTGCACCTTCCTAAATATGAAAGAAACATCAAAAGAAAATCTAAAATTAGCGTTCATAATCCGGGATGTATAGACGTGAAAGAGGGTGATCAGGTAAAAATAATCCAGTGTAGACCCTTGAGTAAAACTAAAAATTTTGTAATAATTGAAAAGCTCGGAAAGGATAAAGATTTTGTATCTAAAGATGAGTTATATGAAGTTGAAGAAAGGAAAGAGATGGAACGAAAAAAGAATAGAGAAGCTGAAAAAGAGTCTTCCGAAATTGTAGAAGGTGAACAGGAATGAAAGCTATTAGATCCAAAATAGCAAGAGCACTTCCATTTGGAGCGCACATTCCTACTTGTGATAATTCAGGAGCTAAATTAATCAAACTATTCGGAGTTAAAAAAATAAAAACAGTAAAGGGGAGATACCCTGCAGCAGGAGTTGGAGATTTAATAGTGGCTGCAGTTGTAAAAGGTAAACCTGAAATGAAAAAACAAGTAGTGTTCGCAGTTATAGTGAGACAAAAGAAAGAATATAGGAGAGCTGACGGTACAAGAATCTGTTTCGAAGATAATGCTGCAGTAGTCCTTAAAGACGAGAAAGGAAATCCTAAAGGGACTATCTTCAAAGGTCCAATTGCTAAAGAAGTTACAGAAAGATGGCCTGCAATTGCAAAAGTTGCAAGTATCATAGTATAGGTGTAAAAAATGAAGAAAGAATTTTCAAGTGAATGGAAAAGTAGCAAAAAACCTAGTAAGCAAAGGAAGTATAGAGCTAAAGCGCCACTGCACTTGAAAACTGAATTTTTGAGTAGTCACCTTTCAAAAGACTTAAAAAAGAAATATGGAAGAAGAAATGTTACAATTAGAAAAAATGATAAAGTTAAGATTTTACGTGGACAATTCAAAGGAAAAGTTGGTAAGATAGAAAGAGTAGATAGAAAAAATGAAAAAATCTATATTGCCGGAGTAGAGATGACCAAAAAAGATGGAGGGAAATCTTTTTATCCAATCCATCCTTCAAATTTACTAATCACTGAATTACATTTAGAAGATAGAAAACGAATTAAAAGTCTAGAGAGGAAATAGTAAAATGCCAAAGAAACATCTTAAAAGAATTGCGGCGCCAAGAACTTGGCCAATAAAAAGGAAAGGTATTAAATTTGTAGCAAGACCTTTACCAGGAAAACATAAGTTAAATCTAGGCATGCCTATAAATGTCGTGTTCAGCGAGATATTAAAAATAACTAAAACTACTAAAGAAACTGAAAAAATTCTTTATCATAAAGAAATTCTTGTAGATGGTAGAAAAATAAAAGATAAAAAAGCCTTAGTTGGTCTTATGGATGTAATATCTATTCCATTAACCAAAGAATATTATAGATTAATTATTAATGAACATGGTTGGATATCTTCAACACCAATTGATGTTAAAGAATCTAAACTTAAAATATGTAAGATAATGGGAAAAAGAAAAGTTAAAGGAAAGATACAATTCAATCTTGATGACGGAAGAAATATCTTATCCGAAGAGAATGCTTACAAAGTAGGCGATTCTTTGTTGATAACTTTACCTGAACAAAAAATTGAAGCACATCTTAAATTTGAGAAAGGGGCTGCAGTTTACATGATTGCTGGAAAGCGTATAGGTACACTGGGTACAATATCTGAAATAAAAGAAAAATCATTATTGTGTAAAAATTCAGAAGATGAACAATTCGAGACAGTTAAAAATCATGTTTTGATTGTAGGTAAAGATAAGCCAGTTATTAAAGTAAAATGAATGTAATGAAAGAAATCAGGATAGAGAAAGTTACCCTAAATATAGGTGCGGGTAAAGATGCTAAGAAATTAGAAAAAGGCGTTAAGTTAATGAAAAATATAACAGGAATAGAACCTATTAAGACTGTTACTAGTAAAAGGATTCCTGGTTGGGGTTTAAGACCTGGACTTCCTATTGGTTGTAAATTGACCCTTAGAAAAGGTAAAGCCAAAAGTATTTTATCGAGATTACTTGAAGCAAAAAGTTTTGTACTTAGTCAAAAACAATTTGATCAGAATGGTAATGTTGCGTTTGGAGTACACGAATATATTGATATAAAAGATGCTAAATATGATCCTGATATAGGTATAATGGGATTAGAAGTTTGTGTTACATTAGAAAGACCTGGTTATAGAATTAAGAAAAGAAGAAATTTAAAATCAAAGATTGGGCAGAGTCATAGAATTACTCAAGAAGAAGCTATCGAATTCATGAAAAAGGAGTTCGGTGTCAAAATGGAGGAAGAAGATGACGTATAGTAATTATGATAAAGTTTTCAAGCAATTAAAGGTTAAACCTGTAAAATTGCAAAAATATATCAAACATAATGCGCCTAAAGAACGAAATAGTGGTGCAGCTAAGAAAAAATGTAAAAGATGTGGCAGGCCTAGAGCACATATTGAAAAATATGGCATTAATTTATGTAGGCAATGTTTCAGAGAAGTTGCTACAAAAATTGGTTTTAAAAAATTTAGTTAAGGTGAAAAAGAAATGTCATTAAACGATCCATTGGCGAACGCGTTATCAAAAATAATAAACGCTGAAAGAGTAGGTAAAGTCTCTTGTAAGATTAAACCAGTCTCTAAAGTAATTAAGAAAATACTTACAATACTTCAAGATAAAATGTTTATCGGAGAGTTTAAAGAATTTGAAGACGGTAAAGGTAATTTTATAGAAATAAATCTTTTAGGAAAAATTAATGGTTGTGGTGCAATCAAACCAAGATATCCAATTAAATTATCAGATTATGAAAAATTTGAAAAGAGATATCTTCCTGCTAAAGATTTCGGAGTTATTTTAATTTCCACACCTAAAGGTATTATGACACATAGTGAAGCGAAAGAAAAAGGTATAGGTGGAAGATTATTAGCTTACGTTTATTAAAATGAGAATGATTAATTATGTTGAGGAAGTTGAAGTTCCTGAGGGAATTGAAATAAAATTAGATGGAAATATAATTACTTTGAAAGCTGAGAAAGGAGAGTTATCTCGAGATTTCAAAAATCCTAAGATTGACTTAGAAATTAAAGATAATAAAGTGCTGTTCAAAGTAAAAAAGGCAAGCAAGAGAGAGAAAACAATGGTTGGAACTTTCAAAGCGCACATTAAAAATATGTTTAAAGGTGTAAGAGAAGGACATTTTTATAAATTAAAAATTTGTTCCGGACACTTCCCAATGAATGTTGCAATAAATAATAACAAATTTTCAGTTAAGAATTTTTTAGGAGAAAAAACTCCTCGTACAGTAATAATACGTGAAGGTGTTGATGTTAAAATCGATGGTGAGTTTATAGAAGTTAAAAGTATAAACAAGGAATTAGCAGGGCAAACTGCGGCTAATTTCGAACAACTTACACGAATTACTGATAGAGATATTAATAAATTCCAAGATGGAATATATATAATTAATAAGGATGGTAAAGATATATGAGCGAAAAATTAGAATTAAGAAAGAGAATCAAGTCAAAAAAACCTAATTTCATAAGGCAAGACGCTCATAAAAAGGTTAAACTCGGTCAAAAATGGAGAAAGGCCAGAGGAAGCGATAATAAAGTTAGAATTGGTTTTAAGAGTTATAGAAAAAAAGTGAATATAGGTTATGGTTCACCAAGAGAAGTTAAAGACTTGGATGCTTCTGGTTTAATGCCTGTAGTTATATGTAATAAGGGAGATTTATCAAAAGTTCAAGAAAAAAATGGCATTGTATTTAGTAGTAACTTAGGTATGAAAAAGAGGATTGATCTCGTAAAAAAAGCTCTTGAACTTAAGTTGAATGTTTTAAATATTAAAGATCCTGAAAATTTTATTAAAAGTCATGAAGAAAAAATTGCTAAGAAAAAAGAAAAAAAGGTCAAGTCATTGAAAAAGAAGGAAGAGAAAAAGAAAGATCTTGAAAAAAAGGCAAAAGAACAATCTGAAGATAAAGAGAAAAATGAAGGTAAGTTAAATGACGAAGAACTTGCAGAGAAAATTAAGTTAGAAGAAACAAAAAATCGTAAAGATAAAGAAAAAATCCTGAGGACTAAAAAATGAAATTAAAAATTCAAAAAAGACTAGGAGGACAGATTTTTAAATGTTCTAAGAAAAAAATAGTCTTTGATCCTGAGAGATTAGAAGATATTAAAGAAGCAATCACTAAAGCTGATATTAAAACATTAATTATTGATAATGCAATAAGTAGAAAACCTACAAAAGGAATCTCCAGATTTAGGGCTAAAAAAAAAGCTTTACAAAAGAAAAAAGGTAAAAGACGTGGTCCGGGTTCCAGAAAAGGTAAAAAGACTGCCAGATTACCTAAAAAAGTTGCTTGGATGAATAAAATCAGAGCATTAAGAGGTCTATTAAAAGATCTTAAAGGAAGGGATAGGATTGAACCTAAAACTTATAGAGAGCTTTATGGTAAAGCTAAAGGTGGATTTTTTAGAAACCTAAGGCACATGAAACTTTATATCAAAGAACACGAAATGATGAAGACGAAAAAATGAAAAAAACAAGAACTATACCATTCAGAAGGAAAAGAGAAGGCAAAACTAATTATAAAAGTAGAATTAGATTACTTTTATCAAAAAAGCCTAGACTTGTAATAAGAAAAACATTAAAAAATATTACTGCACAGATTATTGAGTTTGATCCTAAAGGGGATAGAATTTTAGCTGCCGCGAGTTCAAAAGAATTAAGAAAAAAAGGTTGGAAAGTTCATGGTGGTAATCTTGTTACAGGGTATTTAGTAGGATTATCTCTTGCAAATAAAATTAAAGGCAAAGTTGGGGATTTAGTTCTTGATTTAGGACTTCAAACAGCTGCAAAAGGGTGTAATTTATATGGAGTTTTAAAAGGAGTTATTGATGGGGGATTAAAAGTTCCACATTCACCAGATATTCTTCCTGATGAAAATAGAGTAAAAGGTAAACATATTGCTGAATATGCTAAAAAGATTAAAGAAGATAAGGCTAAATATGAAAAACAATTTTCTCAAATGATTAAAGAAGGTATTGACCCTGAAAAAATCGAAACTTATTTTGAAGATATGAAAAAGAACGTAGGTGCTTAAAATGGCTGAAGAAGATTTAAAGAAAACAGAGGATACGAAAGAAGAAATCAGCGAGATTGAGTTAAAAAAAGCTGAAGAGAATACTAGCGAAGCAAAGACAGCAGGAGAAAAGAAACGAGAAATTGAAAATGAATCTTGGAAACCTATAACTGAACTAGGGAAGAAAGTTAAAGACGGCACTATAAATGATATAGATGAAATTCTTAATTTAGGTACAAAAATTAATGAACCTGAAATCATAGATTATCTTTTACCTGAAGCGGAAACTGATCTTTTGTTGATAGGTCAATCAAAAGGTAAGTTTGGTGGAGGTCAAAGAAGAGTTTTTAGACAAACACAGAAGAAAACTTGTGAAGGTAATAAACCTAAATTCTCAACATGTGCAATTGTTGGAAATAGAAATGGATACATAGGAATGGGGTATGGTAAAAGTAAAGAAACTGTACCTGCAAGAGAAAAAGCTTTTAGAAACTCTAAAATGAATATTATGAAGATTAGAAGAGGTTGCGGATCATGGGAATGTGGTTGTGGTGCACCTCACACTATACCTTTTGCTATTGAAGGAAAATGCGGGTCTTCAAAAATTAAATTATTTCCTGCGCCAAAAGGAACAGGTCTAAAAATAGAAAAAGAGTGCGGTAAAATTCTTAAGATGGCTGGAATCGAAGATATTTGGTCTAAAACATCAGGAAGTACCACAAAAGTTAATCTAATAAAATCTTGTATTGACGCTATCAAAAATCTAACTCAGACAAAAATAAAATCTGAAGATATCAAAAGATTAGGTATTATTGAAGGTCGATATACTGGAGAAGAAAATGAGTGAAGAAACTAATAAAGGAAATCTTGTACTGATAAGAGTCAGAGGTCTTACAGGTGTTAAAAAAGTAATTGGAGATGCTATGCTCATGCTAAGATTGTACAGAAAGAACTATTGTGTAATAATTCCTAATAACAAAACTAATAGGGGCATGTGTCAAAAAATTAAAGATTTTATAACTTGGGGAGAAATTGATGAAGAAACAACCAAGTTACTCAAGGATAATAGAACAAGAAAAACAAAAGATAAACAAGGAAAAGAGATAGAAAAAAAATTCTATGCACTTCATCCACCTAGAAAAGGTTTTGAAAGAAAAGGCATCAAAGTAAGTTTTAATATTGGTGGAGCTCTAGGTTATCGTGGAGAAAAAATTAATGAACTTATCAAGAGAATGATCTAAAATGGTTACTAATAGAAGAAAGAAAAAGATTAAATTTCGGGCTACCAGAAGTCATGGCTGCGGATCGCACAAAAAGAATAGGGGTGCTGGCGGAAGAGGTGGAAGAGGACGTGCAGGAACAGGTAAAAGGGGCGACTCTAATAAGCCAAAGATTTGGGGCGATAAAAAGTATTTTGGAAAGTATGGTTTCAAATATAAAGGTAGTAACGAAGTAAACTCAGTTAATCTTAAGTTTATTGAAGATAAGTTCAATACATTGTTAGATGATAAAAAGATTTCAGAAAACAAAGGAATTTATGAAATTGATGTTACAAAGCTGGGTTTTGATAAAGTTTTAGGATATGGTAAATTATCCAGAAAATACAAAATTCAAGCTCGTAGTTTCTCAAAAGATGCTATCGAGAAACTTAAGGCTGCAGGCGGAGAAGCAGTTATTTTAAAAACTGAAACCGTCCAGGTTGAAGAAGTTAAAGAACCTAAACAGGAATCTAAAACTGAAGCTCAACCAAAAAAATAAGAGGTAGACTATGTCTGTTTTGAAAAACATAATTATGAACTTGCCAGAAGTTGCAGGTCCAAAAGAAAAAAGACTTTCTTTTAAACAAAAACTTAAATGGACTCTATTGATATTAGTTATTTTCTTTTCACTCGGGATGGTAAAGTTATTTGGATTAGACCCTGCAAGTGCTTTCCAGTTTGAACAATTCGCAGTTATTCTAGGTGCACAATTTGGAACCTTGCTTTCATTAGGTATCGGACCAATCGTAACTGCGTCCATTGTTTTACAACTATTGAATGGATCAGGAATTGTGAAATTTGACATGACTACACCGGAAGGTAAGAGAACATTTCAAGGAATTCAAAAGCTTATGGCATTCGGATTTATTATATTTGAAGCGATTATATTTGTTTTCATGGGGGGTTTGTTACCACCCGTACAATATGCAGGAACAGTGCATTACTTTCAATTGCAACTATTAATTGCATTCCAGCTTATGCTCGGAGGTATTTTAATATTGTATATGGACGAAGTTATCACTAAATGGGGTTTTGGTTCAGGAGTTTCTTTGTTTATTGCTGCAAATGTTGCACAAAGTCTTTTCATAAGAATGTTAAGTCCGTTAGCAGCAACCGTGGGAGGTCCACCAATTGGGGCAATACCTGCCATATTACACTTTTTGCCATTAGGTGCCATAACTGAAGTTATACAAGCTTTAGCAGGAATAATTGCTACAATACTTGTCTTTGTAATAGCAGTATATGGTCAAGCCATGAAGGTTGAGATTCCTTTATCTTTTGGACGAGTAAGAGGTCATGGAGTGAGATGGCCATTGAGTTTTATTTATACTTCAAATATTCCCGTAATTCTTATTGCAGCTCTTTTAGCTAATGTTCAACTTTTTGGAAGGATACTTGAAAATTGGGGTCATCCTATTCTTGGAACGTTTGCAGGTAATAGTCCCAGCACAGGTTTAGTAGCATGGGTAACAGCTCCAAGACTGGTTCCTGAATTAATTAATCAAGGAACATTTTTATTAGGAATAGAACCATATTTACATACTATAATTTACATGCTCATTATGATTGGCGGGTCAGTCGTATTTAGTATTTTCTGGGTACAAACCTCTGGAATGGATGCAAGGAGTCAAGCTAAACAAATGATGGCTTCAGGTCTACAAATACCAGGTTTTAGAAAAGATCAAAGAGTTCTTGAAAGATTATTAAATAGATATATTTGGCCTTTAACAGTAATGGGTGCAATTACAGTAGGGTTTCTGGCGTCATTAGCGGACATCTCAGGAGCTTTAACTAGCGGTACAGGTTTATTACTGGCAGTTATGATTATCTATAAATTGTATGAAGAGATTGCTAAACAACATATGTATGATATGCATCCAATGATGCGAAAGTTCATGGAACAATAAAATGGTAGTTTACGAAGGATTAAATTTTATATTGGACCCAGTATTTTCTCCATTACTTAGATTGGGCACAGCTAGTGCTTTGTTAATTATAACTATTATTCTTGCTTTTTTAATGACTGTCATCTATAAATACACTACAAATCAAAGTCTGATGAAAGATCTCAAGGACGAACTAAAAACTTTCCAAAAACAAATGAAAGAACTTAGAAGTAATCCAGGGGAAATGATGAAAGTACAGAAAAAAGCTATGGAAACTAATATGAAGTATATGATGCATTCATTTAGGTCTACAATCTTTACATTCATACCTATAATTTTAATTTTTTCTTGGTTACATGGAAATCTTGCATACTTACCTATAATGCCGGGAGAACAATTTACAACAACTATGCACTTTAATGACGGTGTATTTGGAAATGTAGAATTAGGTATACCAGATGGTCTTCAATTATTAAGTGAAAAAAGTCTTCAAATAGAAGATAATAGCGCCGTATGGATTCTTAAAGGGGATGAAGGAAAATATACCTTAGATTACACGTTAGGTGAGAAAATATATAGCAAAGAAGTTTTAATTACCACGGAACAGGCATACGAAATTCCTGATAAATTGATTAAAAAAGATCCTAATGTTAGTACAATATCCATCAATAATGAAAAACTTAAAGTTTTTTTAGGGATGGGTTGGTTTTGGACCTATATCATATTTTCAATAGTATTTTCAATGATATTCAGGAAACTATTTAAAGTGTATTAAAAGATTCGTAAGTTTTATAAACAAACTAAAAATTCATAATAACATGCCAGCAGGAAGACACAAATCAAGGACTTTAAGGAGGGTGTTTGTAAAGACACCTGGCGGAAAAACTACGTTGCACTATAAAAAACGTAAACCGAGTAAAGCTCAGTGTGGTAAATGTGGAAAGATTCTCGCTGGAGTTCCAAGAGAGCGACCTCATAAGATGCAAAACTTGGCAAAAACTAAAAAAAGGCCTGAAAGACCATACGGTGGCGTTTTATGCTCTGCGTGTTCTAGAGTTCTAATTAAGACAAAGGCAAGAAGTTAAATCTCTTAGATAGGTTGGTGACACTATCTTAAAATGAGAGACAGGAGGGATTAAAATGATTGAAATCGGAAGATTATGTGTTAAAATAGCTGGAAGAGATTCTAATAAAAAATGTGTTATTATAGATTTGCTTGAAAATAATTTCGTTCTAATAGATGGGGAAACAAGAAGAAAGAAGTGTAATATAATGCACCTAGAACCATTAAATCAAGTTTTGGATATTGCTAAAGACACTTCTCATGAAGAAGTAATCAAAGCTTTTGAAAAAATTGGATTGAAAGCAAAAGTTACAAGACCTAAAGATAAGAAAGAAAAACCCATCCAGATCCGTGGAAAAAAGAAACTTGCTAAGCAAGAAACTAAGACAGCTAAAAAAGATAAGAAAAAAGAAGAAAAAAAGAAAGCTAAAGACGAGAAGAAAAAAGAGAAATCAGAAAATAAAACTGTCAAAAAAGAGTTAAAAGCGGAAGATAAAGAAACAAAATAATTTATTTTTTTATTAATTTAAATAGTTCTGTTAAATTTAGTTCAAATGCAGCTGTAGGCATCTCAATTTCCCAGTTTGATATTACTCCAGGAGAAAGTTCGCCAATATAAGCTATACTAGTTCCGTCGATATTAACCCGTGCACATCTTCCAGGAATAAAAGAAGGATGATCTTCTGATTTAAATTTAGGTTTTAAGTCCAAACATTGCATAAGATAATCGAATATTTGTCTTATTTTTGTATAATTAGAATCTATTCCCGATAATGCAACAGCTATACGAGTGAATTCTTCAATATTGGTTTCATTTTTTGTATTCTCTTTAAATGCAGTACCAATAGTGAAAATATTCTGAGGATACTCATAATGTTTATTCTCTTGAAATATTTGCATTAAAGATGGTAATATCCAAGATCTAAGGACGCTGTAATCTATAGTTAATGCATTAGATAGTTTGACCACTGGAGCATCCAAGTTCATTTTATTATTAAGATTATTTTGATTTGTAATATGATAAGTTTCACATTCTAAAAGATTTAAACCTGCAATAAGTTCTGCAATATATCTTTTAAATATTTCAAATTTATCCTCTTCGCCTATTGTTGAAACATTAGGTATCTCGGGTTGAAAATTCTCATAACCATATGCAATAGCTATATCTTCGACAAAATCAACCTGGTGCATTATATCTGCACGATAGGCAGGAACTAAAACTTTATCTTTCTCATAACCAAAGCCCATCTTTTCAAGTAAGTTTTTTATTTCTATTTCTTTTAAATCCAGACCGAGCATCTTATTGATAAATTTAAGATCTATGGGCCATTTTTGAGGATGTAAATCGGGAGTAATAATGGGTTTATCGTATTTTACTTTTGTTTCATAAATTTCCCCGCCCATATCTGAAAGTGCGGTCACTATAATGTTCAAACAAGTCTTTAAAGTCTCTATTTCAAAACCAGAACATTCAATAAATACATCTTTCGTAGACTCGCCAACCTTTCCAGTCTTATGAGAGTTAATAATAGGCGGCATGGATAAGATTTCATTATTAGCATCTATAAATAAAGGAAATTTATCTTTGTCTTCTAATAAATGACCGTATTCTCGGCCTGCAGGATGTTGTGAAAGTATTTTGAGTCCTGTCATTTCTTTAGAAGATTCTAATGGTTGAAACTTAATATCTTTAGGATTTTTTGCAAGGTATTGTATAGGAAATTTTATTGATTCCATAGGATAAATGCCTATTGCACCCTTTTTTCTTTTTCTAAGTAAAGTTATATGAAGCTTTTCTTGAATCTGAATAATTTCTCTTATTTTCTCATCGTCAAACTTAAGATTTTTTACAACTGCACAAACAGTATATGGTCTTATTTTATTCACCGATTTTTCAACAATGACTTCATAATCTGATTTTTTAACATCGTATCTCTTCAAACCAACTTTTACACCTATAAAGCTTGAGAACGCTCTTGCAAAACCTTGTTCAGAAAGCATATCGGGCCTATTAGGGAAAACTTCTACGACAATCTCGTTACCTTCAATCTTTTCAAGATCTGTACCAAGCATACTAATTCGATCTTTCAATTTTTCAAGAGGTAATTTTTTACCTACTAATTTTTCAAAAACTTGTTTATTTAGTGTTACTGTCGGCATTTTATTTCAACCAATATTTTATTTCTCTTAATTGTTTTAAATCGTTTTTATATAATTCTCTTATATCATTAATTTTGAAATATTCAAGAATAATTCTATCAAAACCGGGTCCCCATGCAAGAATCGGAACGAATTTTCCAAGTAAAGGTTCAACCACTTCAGGTCTAAAGATGCCCGCCCCGCCTAACTCCATCCAAGTTTCACGTACAGGGTGCCAGACATCGATTTCGACGCTAGGTTCAGTATAAGGGAAGTGTGCAGGTCTGAATCGTGCATCAGGAAATCCCATTTGTTTGAAAAATTGTTTAAGGTATCCGAGAAGATGTCTAAAGTTAGCATTAGGATCAATGACTATTCCTTCTGTTTGATTAAATTCGAATAAATGTGACCAATCCATTGTTTCATTCCTAAAACATCGTCCAAGAGCAAAAAACTTTGCAGGAAGGTCAGATTCTTTTAGCATCGCAATTGTTTGTGCACTAAGTACAGTTGTATGAGTTCTTAATACATTTTTTTTTGCAGGATCAGGTTGCCAAGAATAACGCCAACCTATACTTCCCGAACTTCCAGATTCGTGGGATTTTTTAACCTTATTAACCATTTTCTTATTTGGAAGATTACCTTTAACATCCACAAAGAAAGTGTCTTGCATTTCTCTAACAGGATGATCTTGAGCAGTGAATAAAGAATCAAAATTCCAAAAACTAGTATTAACGAAAGTTCCGGTCATTTCTTTAAAACCCATATTAAGCCAGATTTTTTTAGCATAGTCTGTTGCAACTTTCACAAAATGTCGTTTCCCTCCTGAAACTTTAGGAACATTAATCTCAACATCATAACGTCTGAAAGATTTATTTTTCCATGAACCGGAAGAAAGCATTTTAGGAGTGAGCGAATCTATAACTTTTGTATCGATTTTTTCTTTTGAAAGTTTATTCCCTAAATTTGTTAAAATAGCTGTTTTTGTTTTAATTAAATCTACTTTAACAATATCTTTTCTTGACTTAAGATTATCGTAAGCGAATTTCTCTTCAGGTGATAAAGATGATTCTTCTTTTGGTAAAGACTTTAATAGTTTTTCCTCAAAAGTCTGTTTAGAAAGTAATTTTTTACCCGGAGGAGTAATTGAAATTAATAAATTTTTATCTTCTTTTTTAATATCTATTGCAGCTTTCTTTTTTAATATACCAATACAGATGTTAACTTCAGATTTATCTATAGAAGATTTCTTAATAATTTCATTAATCTTTTGAGGATTTTCTGAAAGTGATTTCAAGAAACGTAATTCAGGAAGTCCTTGATCTAAATATTTATGACCATTTTTATCTAAATCGACTACTTTTTGTATATCTTCTTTAAGGTTTATAGCGTTTTTATTCTGTAACCATTGAAGCGCTCTCATAACCTCGACATCTTTCAATCCTGAATGTTTAACAAGCTGGTTAAAATCTGAATATTTAGAGAGAAGAGGGACTACTTTTCTTTCTAAAGGATGCAATGTCTGAGCTAGCTTTTTGATATCCATTTTACAGAGTTGAAACTGAAGTTAGTTTAAAAATGTTTTGAAATAAAAGAAAAAGAAAAAGTTTATTTTGGAACTTTCATATCTTTCCAAGCAAGATTAAACATGTTTTCCATTGCTTTTGCGAAATAAGGAGTATTTACCCAAATACTAACATCATAAGTAGGATGTACATCCTTATCGTCTAGTACCATGAAAACAAGTTCTTTGCCGTCAACAATCGTAAACCTTGCATTAATGTCCTTAACATTTCTTACTTCTGCAAGACCTGCAATTTCTTTAACAGAGTTCTTAGATTCTTTTGTCATAGGTGCTGCGATTCTGATTTTAACACCTTTTTTCTTAAGCTTTTCAAATACAGGTTTGAGAGCTTCAACCTTTCGCATAAATCCGCGAGCAGTTGTCATAAGAGTTACAGACTTTTCTGCGTTTTTCACAGTAAACTCAAGATGGTTATACAAATTATGTCTTCCCCTCAAGCTACCTGAAAGATCTGACGGTTCTACAAGTTCAATACCTTGGCTGTGTAATGTGTTAAGTTCGCCAATCACATCAGTTTTCTTAAGTTCATCTAAACGTTTTATTTTATAATCTGCATCTTCTCGCATGTTCTTCTTAACTCGTTCAAGAACTTCTTTTGGAGGAACAGCAATATACTTAATAGGTTTACCAAGTTTCATAAGAACGAAACCTTTTTTCTCTAAACTTTCTAAGACGTCATAACTTCTAGAACGAGGAACATTTGCAATATCTGATAGCTCGCCAGCAGTTGATACACCTCTTGAAAGAAGAGCAGTCCATATTTTTACTTCATATAAATTTAAAGAGAAATATCTTCTTAACTTGCTTAAAAATTCTTCTTTAACAATCATTTGAATTACCCCCTTTTTGACATACTTAAATAAATATTAATCCAGTACCACTGTCAACATGTTACTGTTTTTTACCCCACTACAGTACTTTCAAATTCAAAAATTAATAAAAAATAAATGAGAACTAGTATAAAAACCTTTTTGTTTGTTATATGAAAAGATTTTAGAGGAGAAGTTGTTAAATCTTATAACGAATCATTGCAGCAATTCCACCTAAACCTTGTAATTTTTTTCCTGCATCGTGTTCAGTTGAAATTATATGGACATCACCTTTCAAAGATTCTACGGTTTGTAATAATTTTTCAAGTTCATCATATTGATTGTTTTCCCTAACGTCTTTAATGTATGCATCTGTTACCAAAATAGTTTTGATAGAACCAAGATTGGCTGCTTCCGTACTTTCCTTTTTTCCATAGACTACGAGCCCATCTACCGAAAGCTCCTTAAGAAGTCCTTCAACAAGATTTACTTCTTTAGCAATCCTGTCCTTCTTAAGAACAGTCTGCGCTTCAGGACGTCGAAGAATCTCGTTAATAGCAGTTTCGGAAACAGATGAACAACTAGCAAGAACCATTTTCTTTTTTAAATTTGGATCCTTCATAACTTTCATGAGGTCCTCTTTCCAAAATGCAGGAGAGGCAAGAATTATGTTTGAAACTTTATAACGTATAGAATATTCTGTAAGTAATTTTATAATATCTTCATAAAACGAACCTTTTGGTTTAACCCTTTCATCTTTCTTTTGAACGTCACCAGAAAAAGAGGAAAGTACTTCGTAACCGTATTTTTTTGATAATGCGAAATATGCGTCTTCCCTATCAAAAACACAAATTAAAATAGGGGGAGTTTTAATTTCAAAGGATTCTTTGAGTTTCTCAATCTGAAATTTTAGCCAACGCTCTTTAATGATGGTAAGTATCGAATTAGGTTCAATATTAAAAGTGTGATAACTGCCAAAAGGAATATTGTCGGGGCCAGCAGTTATTTTTCCTGAAATTCTTAATATATTAGAATAATTATGGAATTCAATTTTTTCAACTTTAAGTGCAAGAAACACTTTTTTTTTTGAAATTTTTGAAGATCTTTCTCCTTCCTTGCCAATTTTTACTTTTCTAACGGTTTTGCCTTTAACCAGATCCCCAGCATCTATTATGTTAGCAAGATACCATAAATCGTCAAGAGTTTCAATCTGGAGCTTAACTTCGCCTTTTTTCAAGTTAAGAGCTATACGTTTCATGCACTAAAAAAGAAAAAGATTTATATATAAAGGTATTTATTTTACTATTAAAAAATAGGTGATAATCCATGGATTTTAGAATATTCGCTAGAGGTAAAAAGGGTGAGGTGGCTCCAGAAATAAGTGCTTCTGCAGCTGCTACTTTAATTGCTATTATAGGTATATCAATTGTACTGTATATTGTTCTAATTCCACCAGAAGCTAGACAAGAAATTTTAGGTGATAAACCTTATACGGCCTTACCAGGTCAAGAAAGTCTTAGTAATGAAATTGTGGAAAGAGAATTAATTAATAAAACTCTCGTGCTGGAAAATATTGGAGAAGTTGATTATATTAAACAATCCGAAATTGAACATTCTATACCTGCAATGAATCTTTATACGCGGACTGCGGGAAGCGCTATAAGAGAAGTAAATTCATTATATATGAAAAACACTTTATTTTCTGAAGAATTTAAGTCTATAGAATTTCAGTTAAAAGATGTACACAACACTGAAAATGTTTTGCTTAATTTTCTAGTAAAAGAAGGATCTGGAAGGTTGATTATAAAATTAAATGGGTTCGAAATATTCAATAATGAAATTGATACAATCAATATAAGACCTATTGAAATAAGTAAAGATATTTTACGAAATGATAATGTACTTGATTTTGAGGTTGAAAATCCAAGTTTCTTATTTTGGAAAGTTAATGAATATAGTCTAGAAAAAATAACAGTTACAGGAGATTTAACGGATGTTAGTAAAAGAGAGGCATCAGGATTATTTTATGTTGAGCCTGAAGAAAAAAGTAATGCTGAAAAAGTAACACTTAACTTTTATCCTGATTGTGATGTCAGAAAAGTTGGAAGAATTAAAGTATCTCTTAACCAAAGAGAAATATACACAGGAATACCTGATTGTAACATGTTGAACAAACAAGAGTTTCCACCAGAATATTTAGTAACAGGAAATAATGTTGTTAGTATGTTCGCAGAAAGCGGAGATTATTATGTTGACAATATCAAGGTAGATGTAGAACTTGAAGAACCTGATAATTACATTTTCTATTTTAATCTGGATGAAGATTATTTTAATGCATTAACAAGTAAAGATCCTATATGCGGTGAAGTCGATAATATATGTCCTGATGATTGTGATGCAGATCTTGATAAAGATTGTTGCTTTGAAGCGAGTAGTAAGAATTTCTGGTGTGATATTGCAACAAGTGAAACTGATGATAGATGTGTAGGTGTGGTAACCTACGATAGATGTAAACTTTGTTCAAGCGGATATGAAGAAAAAGATGGCGATATAGCCAAATCATGTAAAAATCTTTGCGGAGATGACAAAGATGGAATTTGTCCAATAGGTTGCACTAATTACGTTGATAAAGATTGTTGTCATACTAAATCTACGAATTATTGGTGTGAAGACGTTCCAAGAGAGACAGGAGTTCAAGGAGTTTGCAGAGATACTGTTTCTCAAGATGAATGCGAATATTGCCCCGAAGGTTACAAAAATAAAAATGGTGAAAGTCCAGGATGTCCTTCGAAATCCGATACAGAAATTGAAGATTATAAATTGAAAAGTAAATATGATGTTGATCTTAATTTAAAATTTGTCCACGATAATGAAGAAAAAGAAGGTGAGCTCATCATCAACAGTCATAAATTTTTCTTTGATACCAGAGATAATTTGTATAGTAGACAACTAGATCAATTTTTAGAACCTAATTTTAATTCAATACAATTAATACCTAAATCAAGCTTGAATATTGTTGAATTAGAAGTTAAACTAAAAGAGAGGTGATTTTTTCTTTTTTTTGAATAATTAAAATGGTAATTGAGTATGCTAAAGCAATCGCTGGCGCTTTAAACCAGTTTGCAAATCCTTTAAGTCAAAGCAATAAACAAGCGGGCACTACAGGACCTATGTTTGCCATATTGTTTACCATTGTACTATATTATTTCTTACCATATGACCAAAGTATAATTATATCCGTAGTTTTAAACATGACAGTATTTCTATTTTTTATAAGAGGGTTTAGAAAATGGATATATGGCATAGCACTATTTCAGTTGTTTGTACATTATATGATTGGACAGATGAATGCCGTTCCATTCGCGTTTAATTTGAACGTTATAATTGCTCAGTTCATTATTTGGCCAATATGGCCCATCTTTGGAGTAATTGTTTTTATGGGGGCGTGTCAAAATGCAGAAAATAGAGGTATCTCATTACCGCCTCTTTCTAACATGTTCAGAATTTTTGTTATCATGATTATAATAGCCATGTTTGTATCTCATTTTTATACACAATTTTATGTACCTATCCCATCTGAAAGATTGCAAGAAGCCAGGGAGTTCAGTCTAAAAACGTGGAACTATATCAACACTAATCTTGGTAATGCGTTAAAGATTGTTAGGTTTACATTTTCTTGCTGGATGGAGCAAATATACCTTGAACAGAAAACGGATATAGATTCGTGCGTGAAAGAGAAGATGAGCCCCAGTGATAATGAAACTATCCAGGGAGGAACAGATAAAACTATACAAGAAATTGTGAAAGCAGATTTAAGGTCTCCGCCTTATCTTACAAACGAGCTAGGAACTGAAGAGGCTTTTGAAGTTGGAGCAGTACTTGACGTATTTAACCCAAAAAAAGAAAAGTTAGATATTGAGGTTAAATGTAAAATTAAAAATGATAGACAGAGTGAAATTCCTTCAAAAATAACAGGAACTCAAGGAAATGTTGATACTTCCGGAAAAATTGTAACTTATAAAAATGTTGATAGACTTTATTCTGATCTTATATGTATGCCAGAATTAACACCTAATTTAGCTAAAGGATTTTATACAGTTACTTTTGAAGCTACAATAAAAAATGTTGCAACCCAGGCAAAATTAGTAAACCTTTTCATGGCGAGAGATGCGTTAACTAGTCTTATAACGGATTATGCAAAAGAAAGAAAGATTAGTGTAACATCTAAAACTGAAGCTAGCGTTATGCGAGCAATATTCCCAGGGTTAGTGGCAACTTATTATAAAGGGGGTAAGGTTGAATCAAAAGCTGAAGAAAGTTTTCTTAAACCTATGCTAGAAACGCGAAATGTTCCAATAATAGGATATATTGCAGATGATGAAAGAAGTACAATGGGTCTTAAAGTAGGTGTACAGAATATGGCAAAAGGAACACCAGGAAAAGCTACAATCTCATTTACGCTCCCTGACGATATGAAGATTGTCCCAAGCGAGTGTAAAGAATACAAGCTTAAAGAAGGAACCACCAATGTTTATGAATATAAAGCAAGAATTTCTCTTGATAAATTGAAGTATAATGCTCAACCAACTGCATTACCGAGATGTTTTGTTAGTATAAGCAATCTTAAAACAATAAATCCTAATGTGCCTGAACCAAGAACATTTGTAGTTGATTTAGTATACGATTATACTTTAAAGAAAGAATTAATTGTAAAAGTTAAAAGTTATGGGTATGAAGGTTTAACTGCAGTTACCTTACCAAGTGTTGAATGGAAAAAATGTCAAGGAGTTTTTCCTTTAAATGTGACAGATATTAAGAGAAGTACGATTAATGAATGTGGCAGAGATTCTGATGGAGGTACTGTTAAATTTGATACTTTTATGAAATATTATAAACAAAATGGTCTTGACCAGATTGAAGAGTTAGATGAATTATTGTTATTATCTCTTGCTCATGTAGAGACAGGATGTGAGCCAAGTCCAGGGAATAAAGAGGGAATAATGCAAGTTCCTCAACAAACCTCAACTGATAATCTTGACGGAATTGAAAATATGGATCGAGCTATTGATTTGGGAAGTAAAGAGATAAAAACTAGATTCGATGATGTTAAAAAATTAGGTTATTCTGGAGAGGATGCAATCAAGTTGGCGCTTTATGGATATAATAGAGGTAAAGGTTCTATGGATCTTGCTGTAGAATTTATGAAAACAGGTAAAGGAGTAAATGAAGCTATGCTTCTTGCTTGTTATGATAAATATGATGCTGGTGGTTATTTGAATAAAGTAACTGGGAAGACTTGTTCAGGTTTTGATAG
Source organism: Nanobdellota archaeon (assembly GCA_034722435.1). Classification (GTDB taxonomy): domain Archaea; phylum Nanobdellota; class Nanobdellia; order Woesearchaeales; family JAHWHD01; genus JAHWHD01. Next base: position 33,564 of record JAYENX010000058.1, read on the forward strand.
AAATGCTTGTTGTGGTGCGCCAGGAACTGAAAATGGAAAGTTCCATTCAGGAGAAGGTCTTGGAGCAAGATATCCTGAAAAGGTCATTAATAAGTATAAAGATGCGTGCGGGTCAACGCCTGGTGGAAGTTTAGCATGAAAAAAATAAATTTAATTCTTTCTTTAGTACTAATTTTATTGGTTTTAGTTAGTTGTACAGGGACTAAACTTGCAGGTGTTGAAACCGTAATATACAAAGGAACTGATGGATTAAGAATGGACATTTTAGAAGGTCTTCCACCAAAAGAAATGTATGTCGGAACAAAAGAGAGTCCGGCGTATTTACAAATAGGTATCGAGCTCGAAAATCAAGGTGCTTATGATATTACAGAAGGAGTTCTAGCAATCAGTTACGATAGAAAATTTAATGATTTAAGTCAGACGTCAGTTGATACATTTAACTTAAGAGGGCGAAGTCAACTTACACCCATAGGAGATATAACACGAAAGACGTTCACAGTTAAAAATTATGGATTACCTCCAGGAAGTAAAAGTGTATTCGTTATTAGCGGATGTTATAAATATGAAACTACAGCTACTGTCGATGTATGTATAAGTCCTTATTATAGTCCTCTTGTTAAAGTTGGTGAAGATGTGTGTAAGGCAAAAGATTTTACTAACATTAAATTATCAGGGGGACAAGGGGGGCCTGTAGCTATAACAAATGTAAGAGAAAGTATAAGGCCAACTGAACATGATCTAGTTGAGATTGTTTTTGCAATAACTCTCGATAATTTCGGTGACGGTAACGTAAGATCTGAAGAAAATTATGATAAAGAATGTAGAGAGGGTGCTGAATCTCTGAGTATCAAAGATATTAAAACTGCACGAATTAAAGAAATATCGTTCTCAGATTATAGTCTAGCTAATAACAGAATTGAATGTTATCCTAAAGAGTTAAGAGTTGGAGAAAAAACAATAATCTGTTCTGCTAAGATTGATAAAAGAGTTGTGAAATCTCCATATCTAACACCATTAAAAATAAAAATAGGATATGGATATGTCTCTCGAGAATATCCTGTAATTAACTTTAAAGAAAGGACTGAGATATAGCCGAAAAACTTATATAATCAATAGAGTGTTTATATATAAAATGATAGAAAAGAAGAGTCTATTAATAATTGTATCTTTGTTATTTATAATTCTTATTTCTGCTTGTACAGGTAATCAACAAACAAAACCTGGACTTGAAGAAGATTTATACACCGGCACGCAAGGACTTGAGATTAGACTTTTACCAAATGCTCCGCCTGCAAAATTGTTTGCCACACCAAGAACGCAACTTAATTTTATAGTAGAATTAAGAAACAGAGGAGTTTTTGAAACTTCAGGCCTTTTATTCTTGGGAGGATATGATCCCAATATAATTCCCATAAGAGATTATGCTAAAGATTTTGGACCTATTGAAGGAAAAACAGAGTATAATCGTGAAGGAGGATTTCAAACAGTAGATTATCAAGCTTTAGGGATTTTTATGCCAGAAGGTCTTGACAGATTAAATCAGCCTTTTTCTTTAACTGCAATTTATGATTATGAAACTCTCGCCACAGGAGTTGTATGTATAGATCCTAATCCATATGCACCAGTACAACCTACAATTCAAACTTGTATTCCTCAAGATATCACCATGGGAGGAGGACAAGGCGCACCTGTAGCTGTAAGTCTTGTAGAAGTTCAATCTACTGGTGAAAAGGTATTTTTTAAGATACACGTTACAAATGTAGGGGATGGAAGTGTTGTTTTAGTGGGTGAACGTGATCCTTTCGCAGTAAGGGATGATATTGAACGAATAAATAAAATATTCTATGAAGTGACCCTTTCAGGATTATATGGAGAATGTAAACCGGCAAATCCATTAAGGATAGTAAATGAAAGAGGAATAATATTTTGTGAATTCCCTATACCATTTGAACAAAAAGATCCTTACCAAACAACTTTAAAAGTAAGACTTAGCTATGGATATGTTAGCGAATTAATAACAAATGTACAATTAGTTAAAACACCAAAATAGGAGGATTAAGTTAAAATGAATAAAAAATTAATAGTTCTGATTTCAATTATGATTATTCTAATATTAACAGTAGGTTGTAAACCAAATGAAGAGGCACCTATTGGAGAAACAGTATACAAAGGAGGGTCTCAAGGTTTAGTTGCAACATTTGAACCTTTCGGGATTCAAGAAGGGGGAGTGTATACAATATTCGATACAGAAACATTCCCAATCGAAGTTTTGGTACAAAATAAAGGTGAACAAGATATAGAAATTGGAGATGCGAAAGTTATTTTAAAAGGGATTAGTGTTAATGATTTTGAAGGTATTGCAAGTTCTGATTTAACTAACACTGACAAAATTGAAAAAGTTTCAGAGTTTAATCCATTAGGAGGAGAAGTAAGGATTGATTTTACTCCAAGTAGTGATGCGAAGTATAATCTTGACGTAGTAGGTTTTACCAGTGTTGATGTCTTTGCAGCTTACGAATATCTTTACAAAACTAATGTAATTGCGCCTAAAGTTTGTTTTAAAGAAGATTTAAGAGATACTTCAATTTGTAATGTAGACGAAGCAAAAGAATTTTCTGTAAGTTCTGCACCAATTACGGTTACAAGTGTTGAAGAAGCATCTGCCGGAAAAGGTATAATAGCTTTAGTTTTTACAATTTCAAATGTGGGCGGAGGTAAAGTTACACTCCCGGGAGAAGATTTTGATGTAAGGTATGGAAGAGTTAGATACGAAATTGATGAGCCTGAAAAATGGGAATGTAAAGCTGCAGGTCTAGAAAATGAAGCTAGGCTAGTAGATGGTCAAGCACAAATAAGGTGTAGATTAAACACTCCTTTAGAAGAAGATAGTCTTTATACCAGACAAGTTTCGTTGGCTCTAGAATATAAGTATCAAAGTATAATCCAAGATACTATCAAGATAAAAGAAAGTCAAGAATAATTTATTTATTTTTTCTTAATATTTTTATATTCATTCTGAACCTAAAAGGACAGCATAAGCAAGAAGAGCTTCCAACTGAATAAATTCGTCACTTCCTTCAACCATTCTAAATTCAATATCTCCGCATTTACTAATAAATTTAACTTTTTTTCTGCCATCAATTTCAAGATTCCATATCTCTTTTTGGATTTGTTTAATCACATCTAAACCTGAAAGTCCGTGGTTAAGCATGACATCAAGAAGTTTGTTTCTTGCAATCATAAAATTGTTTTTAATAGCTAATTCTAACACTTCTTTAAGCTCTTTAGGTTTAGCGGCGGAAGCCATATTATAAATTACATCTTCGTCTATTTTTTGCGAAATTACTGCGGAACTTTGAAGAATGTTTTCAATACGTCGACAGTCTCCATTTGAAATTTGAAAAAGTGCTTCTTTTGCTTCAGGATTTATATCGAGAGATTCCTTTTGAGCAATATGATCTACCAATTCAAGTATTTCTTCTTTAGATAGTAACTTAAACCTAAAAACTGCACATCTGCTTTGAATCGGATCAATAATTTTTGATGAAAAATTACAAGAAAGTATAAAACGACAAGTTTGAGTATAATTTTCCATCGTACGTCTTAATGCCTGCTGCGCTTCTTTAGTCAGAGCATCGCATTCGTCAAGGTATATTATTTTAAAAGGTACATTTCCTATTGCCCGAGTTCTTGCAAAATCTTTGACATTATTCCTAATAATATCTATACCTCTTTGATCGGAAGCGTTCAGTTCTAAGAAGTTATTTCTCCAAGAGTCTCCAAACAATTCTCTTGCCACGATAAGAGATAAAGTGGTCTTACCTACTCCTGCAGGTCCTGCAAACATAAGGTGTGGCATATTTTTTTGTTCAACAAAGGCACGTATTCTTTTAACAATATGTTTTTGGCCTTTCATCTCTTCAAATGTTTTTGGTCTATATTTCTCAGTCCAAATAGAAGATTCTGACATAATAGATTTAGATTTGGCGGTTGTTTATAAATTTAATTGTAGTGAAGAAATAATATAAATAGAATTAAGAAAAATAAATAGAATTAAAAAAATTAAATAATATCTTCTTCAGCAATAACCATAAAATCACCCATAGCAATTACTGCGCTAAAAGGTATCAAAATATTGCCTTCTTTATCCTTTTCAAGCTCTAGTTTCTCAGTATAAGAAGTTGGAGCCTTTAGCATAAGATGAATCAATTCACCAGAACGCGTTTCAAAAACAACATCGCCGACTTCTCCAAAACGTTTTCCTGTTTTGCTGACTACAGTTTTACCAATAATGTCCTTTGAAAATTTTTTATCTTCGTCTGTCATATAGTATCCCCTCTATAATTATAATGAATAATATGAATACGAATTAATATATAAAGGTTGCTATTTAGATTAAATATAGAAAATTAAAGATTAAAACATTCATTTTTAAGACTGCACGCTTTACATTTGTTGAGGTTAGCACATTTTTTAGGAGTATCCCCAGATGTAAGAAGTAATTTCACCTTATTTTTGAGATCTATAACCTCTTCTTTTAAAAATGGATTAAGTGTAATATCTACTTGCTTATCATAGTCTAAATAATGAATGATTCCGGTATTAATGGATGATTCAAATTTCTCATTAAAAAGCAACATATAAGCTGCAATCTGAATCTTGTGACCTGGCCAAACACCTTCTACAGGGGCTTTTCCAGTTTTCAATTCAACAGGAATTACTTTGTCAGGATAAACATGAATCTGATCAATAATTCCTCTAAGTTCTAAACTTTTAGAATTTATTCTTACTTCAGATTTAATTTTTGGGAAAAGTGAATCCCAGAGTTTTGTACCAAATATTTTATTGTCCAGTATAAAATTAAAAAGGTTTAAAGAACGTCTTTCAGATTCTTTCATAAAATGCGGCCAGATTTCTCGATATGCGTCAATAAGGGGGAGTGAAACACCCTTTAATCGGTACTTATTAGACATGATTGACGAGCGTAATGCTTTTGAAAAATATTTTACATAAAGATTGAGTATATGTTTAAAATCATGAGATTGTTGAATAGATGTAACTATCGATTCTTCAATATCGTTGATTTTCTCAAAAGTTAAATGTCTTATAGTTCCTTTAACCATCACATCTTTAGGAGGTTCACTTAATTTGAGGACATCAGTTAAATAAAGTTTTCTAGAGCAATATAGATAAGAAGATAATTTTGTAACTGATATCATTATCATAGATTGGACGAATTTATTTATATAGTTTGTGCGGGGTTGTCCAGTGTCCAGTGGTAAATGAAAAGATTTAAAAATAAAGGTGAAGTATAATTGTTTGATAAAAATGGATATCGAAGAACGTATGAAACTTATTAAAGAAGTTGGTGAAGAGATTCTAACAGAAGATGAATTAAGAGATTTACTAAAGAAAAAGAAAAATCCTATTGCTTATGATGGTTTTGAACCTTCAGGGAAGATACATATCGCTCAAGGTTTGTTAAGAGCAATCAATGTGAACAAACTTACAAAAGCAGGAATAAGATTTAAGTTTTGGGTTGCTGATTGGTTTGCGCTTATGAATAATAAAATGGGCGGAGATCTGGATAAGATTAAAATTGTTGGAGAATACTTCATTGAAGTATGGAAAGCTTGTGGTATGGATATGGAGAATGTAGAATTCTTGTGGGCTAGCGACGTCATGAATGATTCAGATTATTGGTTAAAAGTAATTAATATAGGAAGAATTAATACAGTAACACGTATTAAAAGATGTGCACAGATCATGGGGCGAAATGAAAAAGATTCACTTTCAGGAGCTCAGATTTTTTATCCTTGTATGCAAGCTGCGGACATTTTCCACTTAAAGGCAGATATTGCCCAATTAGGTCTTGATCAAAGAAAAGTAAATGTTCTTGCAAGAGAGGTTGCGCCTAAACTAGGTTATACTAAACCAGTTGTTATAAGTCATCATATGTTAATGGGATTAACAGAACCCCCTAAAGGGTTAACAGGTGTAGATGCTGCAGTTGCAAAGAAAATGTCAAAATCAAATCCTAATTCTGCAATTTTTATGGATGATTCTCCAGATGAAGTAAAACGTAAGATAAAAAAAGCTTATTGTCCTGAAGGGGAAGTAGAAGATAATCCAGTTCTCGAATATTGTAAATATATTATATTTGAAAAGTTTGATAAAATGTTAATAGAAAGGCCAGAGAAATGGGGAGGGAATTTAGAATATTCTAGTTTTGAAAATCTTTCTAAAGATTTTGGGAATAAAAAGCTTCATCCCATGGATTTGAAACAAACAGTAAGTAAAATGATTATTGAACTTTTGAAACCTGTACAAGAACATTTTATCAAAGATAAAAAAGCGAAAGAATTATTGGAAAAAGTAAGAAGTTTTAAAGTGACTAAATAAAGAGGTTTAAAATGAAAGATTATGCAGAATTTGCACTGGAATATTTACAGAAACTTGGAGTTGACTATGCAGAAGTTAGGCTTGAAGAAAGTAATTCTCAAAGTTTTATGTTAAAAAATGGTTTGCCAGAGATTTCAGGATTTGAAGAAGTTAAAGGATTAGGTGCAAGATTTCTAATTAAAAACGGGCTAGGATTTTTTTCAACAAATGATTTTGATAAAACTAAGATTAAAAATTTAATCAAACAAGCCATAAATAAAACTCAAGCAGCGAATAAGATAAAAGAGATTGTTCATCTTTCTGAAGAACCCATGCATAAAAAGACTTATGAAGTGAAACAAAAAATTAAATTACAAGATATATCTCCAGAAGAAAAATTAAAATTACTAAGTGAAGCGGATAATGCAGTGCTTAATTCTGGAGTGAATGTGCCTTCACGATATATGTCTTATTCCGATACAATGACTAAAGAGTATTTATTGACAAGTGAAGGTAGTAGAATATTTGCAAAAGTTCCAAGAGAAAATTATTTTTTCTTTGTTACTATTAAAGAAAATGGGAAAATTTCTCAACGTTATAGTTCTATGGGTGCCACAGGCGGTTATGAACAAGTAAATGCATGGAACATCTCCAAGTTAATGGTTGAAGAGGTAAAAGCTTTAGCAAATAATCTTCAGAATGGTGTTAAATGTCCTAAAGGGAAATATGATGTTATATGCGGACCCGAAGTTGTAGGAATAATGGTTCATGAAAGTGTAGGCCACCCTTATGAAGCTGACAGAATATTTGGAAGAGAGGCTGCGCAAGCAGGCGAATCGTTCGTTTCGAAAAATATGATTAATAATCAAATAGGTAATGAAATTGTTAATGTAGTGGATGATCCAACATTGGATAACAGTTACGGATTTTATCTTTTTGATAATGAAGGTGTTAAAGCACGAAAGAAGTTTTTAATGAAGGATGGAAAGATTACAGAATTTTTACATAATAGAGAGACTGCAGCGTTTATGGGTATAAGAAGTAACGGGTCTTCGAGAGCAACAGACTATGATAGAGAAAGTATTGTAAGGATGTCCAATACTATACTTCTCCCAGGAGACCATAAAGAAGATGAACTTTTTGAGGGCGTAAAAAAAGGCATATATATGAAAAATTTCATGGAATGGAATATAGACGATAAAAGATATACGCAAAAGTATACAGGTTCTGATGCATATTTAATTGAAAATGGAAAAATCACAAAACCAGTAATGAATCCAGTTATTGAAATTACAACTCCAAATTTATGGAAAGCAGTTGATGCAATTGCTAAGAAATCTAAATTTTTTGCGGGTAATTGTGGTAAAGGAGAACCTATGCAAGCAATTCCTGTATGGTTCGGCGGTCCTGCAATGAGATTAAAAAATATTAAGGTGTATTCATGAGACATATAGAGGCCGTAGAGAATGCTTTGAAAGCTCTTAAGAATAAAGGAGCGGATGACGTAGTAGTTTCAGGAATTTTATCTCAAAGTTCTCAAATTAAATACTCAGATAATAAAATAAATGCTACCAAGGATTGGGATAATATAAGTCTTAATATCTTTGCTTCGTTTGGAGGGCGAATAGTTGGTACTTCGATAAAAGATGTATCAACAAAGGGAGTGGAGCTAGGAATTTCTCAAATAGCTAGTTTCGTAAGAAATCTACCAATAAATAAAGATTTCAAAGGGATTGCAAAAGGACCTTTCAAATATCCTAAGATAGAAGGTCTTTATGATAAAAAGATTGCAAATCTTCATGAAAAATCTGTTGATTTAGTAGAAGCAGGAATTAATGCTGCGCTAAATGAAGGTTCAAAAAGATCCTCGGGAGTTCTAGAACATGGAAATCATCATACATATTTAATGACTTCAAATGGTGTACAGATTGAAGAAAAAGGAACTTCAGCTTATTTTTCTATACGAAGTTTTTTTGATAAAGATTCATCAGGACATCGAGTTTGTAACTCTACCACTTTAAATAAATTTGATGTTGAAGGTGCAGGAAGTAAAGCAGCAAAAATTGCTGTTCAAGCGAAAGGGTCTGTTAATGGAAAACCAGGGAAGTATGATATATTGTTTTCACCTCTGGCTTTTGCTAACATTCTAGAAAGAGTAGGTGATGCAGCCTCTGCATTTTCAGTTGAATCAGGTCTTTCGTTTCTTTCTAAAGATCTTAATAAAATGGTTGCAAGTAAAAATGTAACACTTTATGATGACAGTACCTTAAAAGGAGGAATTGGCTCTCGAAGTTGTGATGATGAAGGTACACCTAGTCAAAAAACTGAGTTAATTAAAAATGGTAAGTTATTAACTTATCTACATAACTATTCAAGTGCTCAAAGATTTAAAGCTAAACCTACAGGAAATGCAGGATTAATATCTCCTGAAATGAGTAACTTACTACTTAAACCTGGAGATGTTGGTCAAGAGGAGATGATTAAAAGTATAAAGAGTGGATTGTATATCACTAATGTGTGGTATACTAGATTTCAGAATTATCAAACAGGTCAATTTTCTACAATTCCTAGAGATGGAATCTTTAAAATTAAAAATGGTGAAATAGTGGGTTCAATTAGAAATATAAGATTGAGTGAAAATATTTTGAATATAATGAAAAATATATCAACAATAGGAAACTCTTCTGAACAAATAGTTGGATGGGAAGTGGAAAGTCCAGTTATTACACCAATGGTTTTTGTTAAAGGACTTAATATTACTGTTTCTGAATAAATTTAAAAAAATATGGGTCGCAGTATTCTAACACATAATTAAACATACATATAAAGTATTTAATCGATAAATTTATATATTTAGACTACATTTAAAGTATTAAATCGTTAAAAATATAGTTTAATAAGACATAAGGAGTAATTTTAAAATAAGTATAAGACATATGGGGAGAAACAGACTACTTAAGAAGGGATATGTAGATAATTCATCTAGATCGATATCTTTTGAAAAACTACTTGATAGCATTTCTAATAATAATCCAGAAGAACTCTTAGAAATAATTGTTAATCATTTAATGTTTAAGCATAAAATGAGTAAAGAAGAAATCATTGCGATAATTTCTAAAAAAGGAAATTTTGATACCGTATTAATCCCTATTGATATTTTTGCTGCCAAGCTTAGTCCAGCCGAAGCGCTGGTGAAATACCTCAAAGAAGAATTTGAATTGGGATATAATGAAATAGCCTCTCTGATTAATAGGGATGACAGAGGAATCTGGGGTACGTATAAACGGGCCCAGTCTAAAATGAATAAAAGATTCAATGTTAGAGAGGCTAAATTCTTTATCCCAGTCCAAGTTTTCAAAGAAAGGAAGTATAGTATTCTTGAAAATTTAACAAAATATCTTGTTGAAAAATATAATTTAACAACTTATAAAATTTCAAAATTATTGAATAAAAAACCGGGAACTCTATGGGCAGTATATAGAAGAGTTAAAAATAAAAAATGAATTATGAATGTGATAATGGACGTAGACAGATTGTATTAGTAATATTATTTATCTGTTTTTTAGCAATTATATTTATTCAAAAAACGCAAATAACTGGATTAGTAATTGATACTGAAAATTTAGGAGCATTCAATCAAGTTATTGGGATAAATGAAATTTTTGTTGTTATGATTGCGTTAGGGATTATTAGTGGTTGTTTTGTCTACGCACATAAAACTTCTTTTTTAAAAAAGATGATGGGAAGAAATGCTTTACCTATTTTTTCCTTAGAAGAAATTAAAAGTAATAAAGAGGCACACAAGTTAAAAGATAAAAAAGGGAGTATTGTAAAAAAAGTTCCTTTGTATAAAGAGAGTTATTATTCTGCGTCTCACAACCTTCATCAGCAAAAGAAGAAATTTGTAAAGTGGTTTAAGAAGAATCAGAAACATTTTACAAAAGATTTACATCAGTATTCTCATGATTTAAAAATAATAGTAACGGAGATTGTAGGATATTTAAATTTTGATAAAATATTAAAAATTAAAAAAAGGATGATAATGAGGAATAATAAAAGTAGCAGTAATAATAATAATAATAATAATGAAGGGAGAGAGGAGAATAAACCGTTTTTAGTTGTGAAAAACGTTAGAAGCAAAGATATTAAATTAGCTGTTCAAGAACTTAAAGAGATTAAAAAAAGCAAAATTCAGATTTTACAAAACTACGAGGATGAAATTGAAAGAAAATTAGTGAAAATGTCATTGAAAACTATTCAAGATATTAAAAGATTTAAAGGAAATTTAATAGACATAGATAAACAAATAACGTTATTAATAAAAAAAAAGTATAATAAGAAAAAAATAGTTAATGAAATGCGTTTAGTAGGTTTTTCTAAAAAGATAGTTTTGAGACATTACAATATAATAAAAGAAGAAATGTGTAAGAAAACGAATAAACCAAATAAACGTGTTGGAATTAAATACTCTAAGAATTCTACTAAATTTGATCAAATGATTACAGGGTACATAATGGACGGAATGAGTAAAGAACAAATAAAAAGAATATTATTAAACTCTGGATGGCCAAAAAGTTTTGTTAAAGAACATTATGAAGAACTTCATAAGGAATTTGAAAAGGAAGTAATGAAAATAAGTGAAGAAAATCTGAAAGGAGATCAACTCAACCTTTTAGAGAGTCATTTACAGAAAGAACTTGAGAAGATAAATAAAGTTTAGAATTTATATTTTTTTAAGTTCTTGAGAGAATATTATTAAATGTTTTTTTTGGATTAATTCTTTATTGTATATTACTATCAATGTTGCATCCTTTGAAGAGGTTAAGTCTTTGAGATTTAAAATAAAATGTAAGACTTTTTCAAAGGGATTTGCTTCTAAAAGAAGATTTATATCTTTGATTATGATTAAAGTGTTAGTATTTGTTTTCATAAAACTATCTGATTCGTATAAAATTTGTTCAAGGTCAGTAGGATCTATATCTCCATCTGTTGATAATTTAAAAAAATTTTTAGATTTGATAGGGAGTGATTCAAGATCTTTTGAGAAGGATATAATTTGAAACTTTTGATATTTAGATAAACACTTTGTCGAATCAGCTAAATAACTGCCTTTTTTAACAGTTTTCTTAAATAGTGAAGAAAATACGAATTTCATTAATACAGTCAAAATACAGAAAGATTTATAAAATTATCTTCAGTATAAAGGCATATGAAAAGTAAAGATGAGTTAGAAGGCGTAATGTTTAGTTATACTGCAGATTCCAATCAGGTCGAAGAAGAAAATAGAATGTTGAAAGAAGCTGTTGAAAGATTGAATAATGAATTAGGAAAATATAAAATTCCGCCTTTAATGGTGTGTGAAGTCTGTGAAGTTGTTGATGATAAAGTAATGATTAGAATTCCAAATGGGAATCAATTTTTAGTTAATATTTCTGAAAAATGTAAGAAAGTTGAAGCAGGGGATTCTGTTTTAGTTGAACAAAAAAATTTAACAATCATAAATAAACATAATTCTACTAAAAAGTTTGATGTTGAAAAGTTTGTAATAATGGATAAGCCAGATCTTAAATGGAATCAAATAGGTGGATTGAAAGCTCAAATTCAAGAGATTATTGAAGTTGTGGAACTACCATTGAAAAAGCCTGAATTATTTAGGAAAATAGGAATACAACCTCATAAAGGAGTATTATTATACGGACCTCCGGGAACAGGAAAAACACTGCTCGCAAAAGCTGTTGCTCATAGTACTAATTCGACATTTATAGAAATTGTGGGTTCTGAACTTGTACAAAAGTTTATTGGCGAAGGTGCTAAATTAGTTAAAGAAGTTTTTCAACTTGCTAGAGAAAAAGCGCCTTCAATCATATTTATTGATGAGATTGATGCACTTGCTGCTAAAAGGATTGAAATTGGTACTTCTGGTGAAAGAGAAGTACAAAGAACATTTATGCAGATGTTGGCTGAACTTGATGGGTTTAAGCCTTTAGGAGATGTTAAAGTCATAGGTGCAACAAACAGGAAAGATATATTGGATCCCGCAGTATTAAGACCTGGAAGGCTTGATAGACTTATTGAAGTTCCAGTACCTAATAAAGAAGGTATTAAACAAATTTTTGACATTCATACTAAAAAGATGAGTCTTGATAAAAGCATTAATCCAAAGGAATTAATTGAACTCATGATTAATTTTTCAGGTGCAGAAATTAAAGCAACGTGTACTGAAGCAGGATATTTTGCAATACGAAATAAAAGAAATAAAGTTTTAAGGAAAGATTTCTTAAGTGCCATTGATAAAGTTAAAGATTTTGAAGACACTGATAATGATGAATATCTGCGCATGATGGGATAGAAATCTGTGCAGTGCTATCCAGTTACTTCCGTTCATCATCCTTTCGTCAGATGGTGTTCACTAGATCATTGCACTGTTGCACTTTCTATAAAATCTTAAAATCAAAACAGATTCTATAAACATGCGGCGCATGTTGACCACATTTAACAAGATTAAGAGATTTATATTTAATGTTTGCCCTTTTACATGCATTTTTCACCTTTTGTTTTGCTTTATTAAACTCTTTATCATTTAAAAAGTCATAAAAATGGATGATAGTTCCTTTTTTTGAAGCCAATAGTGCAATAGGCAAAAAGTCTTCTGCTGATTTAGGTAATGGCATAAGTATTCTATCAAATTTTGTTTTAAGCTTTGGAATTATATCTTTAACATCTCCGTTAAATAATTTGACATTTTTTATCTTATTTAATTTTAAATTGCCTAAAGCATATTTATGAGCATCAGGATTAATTTCTACACCTATAATTTCCTCTGCTTCAGTATTTTTAGATAATATTACTGGATAAGGTGCACAACCCGAGAACATAACTAAAATAAACTCCCCAGGTTTTACTAAATTATAAATTCGTTTTCGTTCAGTACTAAGTCTTGCAGAAAAATAAACTTTTTCAGGATTAAACTTAAGAAGGGCATTATTTTCTTTATATGTTATAATCTTATTTTTTCTCCCTGCAATTATTTTAAGCTTTTGAAGTCTAAATACTCCGCTATGAATGCCTACTTTTTTTGCTACAGTTTTAATAGATGAGTTTATTTTAAGTAATGTATCACCTATAAGTTTCTGTTTTTTAACCAGAATTTCGTCAATTTCAATGATTGCCATATCTCCTAAAATGTCATAAGCAGTCTTGAGATGTTGTAATTCTAATTTAGTAAGGACATTTTTTAATGTTTCTTTAAGATTTGTCTTTTTTAGTATTGTTTTTAAATTCTTTTCTATGAAGATAGGCGATTTAATTATTTGTTTGACTTGTTTTTCATCAGTTATAGGGAAGAAAACATGGTGCGTATCCGAAGTGGTTGCAAAACGTCTGTTATATAAATTATTAGTAATGAGAATTTTCTTTATTTTCTCTGCAGAAGATTTTTTAATTTTTAATGTTAAAACCATTGTGAAAGTCCTTTTTGATGTTTTGATTTAGGTTTAAATATTTTATCTAAAGTTTTTTCTATACGTTCTCTTGAAAATTCATGTTTTTCACAAAGTATCTCTATAACTTTATCAGGATCTATTTCTGACCATTTTAAATTATAATCATCAGTAACTGGCATTTTTTTAATTATATAAAACAATTCCGTCCAAGTAAAATCAAAAGAATCGTCCCATTTGACTTCTTTGAAAAGGGCATCTAAATTATTGCCATGTTTTTTTACAAGTTTTAATGCATTCTTAGAACCAATCCCCCGTATACCACCATTATTGTAATCAGTTCCAACTAACATAGAGAGTGCTACTAATTGGTCTTGATCAATACCTAAAATATTCAAAGTATCTGCCAAATTAATTAGTTCAGGTTTTGTTTTTTGATATGAAAGAGTACCTGCTTTTTTCCTCCTACCCGATACTGCCAAATTTTTAATAACTCGGGGAGCTCCAAATATAAGAGCATCTGCATCTTGGGTTGCTACTGCAAAAGCATGACCTTTTTTAACAATATGTGCTGCTTGAGCTTCACCTTCAGAAGGTGAATCTATAATTGGAATTCCTAATGCCTTAATAAGATCTTTTGCTTCGTTAATCATATCTTTAGTTAAACGAGAAGTTCTTGAAGCATATTTTTTCATAGATTCTAAATCTTTAGTAGCAACAGCTGCTTCATATTTTTTTTGTGCTTTTGCTTTTGCTTGACGGCGTTTCTCCCATTCGCCCTTTTTAAGTTCTGGAGGTTTGCCATCAAAAACAAACATGAGTTTAATATTTTTTTGTAATAAACTAGCAGTTCTAGTAAATAGACCAGTCATATGCGAAGTTACATTTCCTCTTGAATCGGTCAGTAATGAGCCGTCTCTTTGACGTATTGTGGAAAGAAATTGGTATAATTGTAAATGTGCATCTAGAGCTAAAACTTTTGAATTAAGAAATTTTAAATCGATTTCTTTTTTCGGAATGATATCGTAAATTTTTGTACCCATTTTAAATTAAAAAATAAAAAATAATTAAGATACCTTGATAAATATAGATACTTGACCATATTCATCTAAACCGAAATCACGTTTTAAATTGTCTTCATCAAAATTGGTGAAAACTTTCAAGTTAAATTCGTAAGTTCCAGGTTTAACAGCAACACCTTCCTTTATGTCTTTTACCTTAAAATGTAATGGTAAAACTTCGCTCTTGTAAGAATCTATAGGGAAGTATGTGAACTTATTTAAAAGCCAATCCATCATAACTTTTTCGTCAGTATCTATCACATTATTTGAAGAGTCAACCGCTCTAACAAAGTAAAAGTTTTTAACAACGTAATAAGCATCTTTTACATTTGAATTGTAGATTCCTAAACCTAATCCTACAATTTCTTCAGGGTTAGCGTTAATTGATCCAGGTCTAACGATAACTTTTAAATGGCCTTTTAGTTCGTTTTTGATTCCTTCAATAAGTTCTGTAGAAAGATCAGGAATTCCTGTTGACGCGGGTTCAACTTTAACCGGTTCAGGCGTTTCAACTTTAATATCTGTTGTTGATTCAACTGTAGATTCAGGTTCTAAATCTGTATTTACAACTGGTTCAATTTGTTTAGGTTCTGGCGCAGTATCTTTACTACAACCTGCAAAAAGGAGTAAAGATATTATACAAAGCGCAAATATTATTTTTTTCATTTAAGCACCTCCAATAGTGTTTATGATTATGTTCTTGAAATCTGTTTTAAGAGTCTCCTTGGCCTTTTTTGTCAAAGATCCTGTAGTTAAAAATAAAATAGGAAGTTTCTTTAACGCACCTTTAACAAAAGCAGTTGAAAGATCTGCCTCATTACAACGCTTTTTGTTCCTAGCTTTACAAAAAAAGTCTAAAGGACCTATAGGAGTAGGAATGTTAATAATAAGATCTATATCTGATTTCTTTTTAATAATTTCATGAGCTTTAATACATATATTTCTTGATGTTAAATAATTATTTACCTCAATTAAAAAAGAATCGTTTTCATCAGATGAATTATCTATTTTTGATATTTTTTCTGAATTTTTAGGAGATTTAAGTTTTTCTTGAGTTATGATTTTAGTTTTTGTAATTGTAGGTTCAGATTTTTTCACTTTTTCAATAGTTTTAGTTTTTTCTATATGTTTAGTGGTTGGAGTAGAAGTGGTTATAACTTTAAGAGGTTTATCAGATTTTAAAATATTTTGAGGTTCTTCTATTTCAGATTTAAGTTTAGGATTTTTTATGTCTGAATTATCGATATTTATTTTTTCTATATTTGATGTTTCTATTGGTTTTTTTGATTCTAAAGATTCTTTTGTTTCAATAGGGGTTGTAGCAAGAGACTCTTTAATAGGTTTAAAATCTTTTTTAGAATCTATGAATTTAGATTTTATAATTGTCTCAACTTCTTCGTTAGATATTAAGTGCCATTTCCAATAAAGTTCTTTACCTGTTTTAAGATTGACTGTTAATGCAATTGCAAAGTCTTTAATATTCCTAAGAGCTATTTGAATTAAAGGACTTTGTTCTTTGTCACGAAGAATTTTTTCTTTTTTTATTATGTCAACTGCAGAGCGATCTTTTTCATTCAAATATTTATATAATTCGTTTTCTAATTTATCTCTTTGAGAATCTAAAAAATAAATAGGTGAACCGCCTATTTTTGCGTTTGAAAAAAACAGTTTTTTATTAGAAATTAATTCAGACAGATATGCGCCTGCAAAAGTAAGACTTAATTTAAACTCTTTAGAAATGTTCCTTGGCAAAACAGGACCTTTAGAATTTATATAAGCCAAAATTTTATCTTTCATGAGGAGAGAATAAAGTCTTTTCTTTATATAATTATCTATGGTCTTACCCATCGAACTTCGTAATAAGTAACGTCCGATTCATCATCAACTACGCCAATAAGAAGTCTTTTTCTTGTACTATGGGCAACCCTGTTTTTTGCTGAAAATTCATGCCATGTCAAAGTTGAACCTTCATGTACAGGGAAAACCACCCACTTAGCATGATCTTCTCCAGGTTTAACGCCCCTATCATAAACTCGAAAATCTGCTCCAAACTTTAAAGCAGTCTTTATGATATATCCTCTATTTCTAAAATCTCTAAAAACGCAGTATCTCACCCAAAAATTAGGTTCTAATTTATTTGCTTTTTTAATGAAAGCGGATTCGAGAATAATTTTATTCCTTTTATCAAAAATTTCAATTTTATCTTTTTCCATTAGATAAAAAGATTCAAGAAGTGATAAATTTATTTTTTTGTCTTCTAATTTACCAAAACGGCTCTGATTATAAAGTTCCCTTGCTTCATCTGAATCATCTGTAATTACGATTTCTCCTACTAAAGTGCAAGGAATTTTGTTTTTTGTCATAGAATCGAAAAAACACACAATCTTTATAAATGTTATTGGTTTTAAATCGCTTATGGAAATCGTGTTTTTAGGTACTTCTTGTACACAACCAACCAAAGAGAGAAGCCATCCTGCTGTTTTATTAATTTACAAAGGAGAGCATATTTTGATTGATTGCGGCGAAGGAACGCAAAGACAACTTAAAATTGCAGGGATAAAACCTTCTAAAATAACGAAAATGTTAATAAGTCATTGGCATGGTGACCATGTATTGGGAATTCCCGGACTAATACAAACAATGGGGGTTTCAGATTATTCTAAACAACTATTGATATTTGGACCTAAAGGGTCAAAAGATCACATGAAATATATGCTTAAAGCTTTTGAATCTAGAGGTAGCGTGGATTTTATCGTAAAAGATGTTTCAAATGGACAATTTTATGAGTGCGAAGAATACTTGTTAGAAAGTTACGTATTAAATCATAACCCTAAATCTTTAGGATTTAGATTTGTGGAAAAGGATAGAAGGAGAATTGATGTTAGAAAAATAAAGATTTTAGGAATTCCCGAAGGACCCTTATTAGGTAAATTACAACAAGGGAAAAATATAACTTGGCAAGGGAAAAAAGTGATGTCTGATGATGTAACATATATAGTTAAAGGTAAAATTATTTCTTATATAGGAGACACAGGTATGTGTAATAATTGTGTAAAAGTGGCCAAAAATGCAGATCTTTTAATATCTGAATCTACTTTTTTAGACCAAGATAAAGATAAAGCGGAAGAAAGATTGCATTTAACTGCTAAAGATGCTGGATTAATTGCTAGTCAAGCAGAAGCAAAAAACCTTGTACTTACACATTTTAGTTTAAGATATAAAGATTCTAAAGATATGGTAGATGAAGCACAAACTTATTTTAATAATGTGAAAGCTGCATATGATTTTGCAAAATTCAAGGTATAAAATGAGTAGAAAGTCTAAAGGAATTAATGCCGAGAGAGAATTAATTCATTTGTTTTGGGAAACAAAAAAATGGGGAGCTATTAGAGTTGCAGGTTCAGGTTCTTCACGATATCCAAGCCCAGATATTGTCGCAGGAAATCAAATACGAAAATTAGCTATAGAGTGTAAAGCTGTTAAAGGGAATTCAAAATATATTCCTAAAATAGATGTAGAACAATTAAAAAAATATTCTGAAATTTTTGGTGCAGAACCTTGGATTGGAATAAGATTCAATAATGAAAAATGGTTCTTTCTAAGTATTGAAGATTTATTAATTTCTGAAAAACATTATGTAATTAATAGAGATTTAATAAAAATTAAAGGTTTAATTTTTGAAGAATTGATTAATTGATTATTTAAAAAATGATAAAAATAACTGATTCACCAAATGTTAAATAAGTTAACAAGAAGCGACTAATAAAGTAAATAAGTTAAATAGGCTAACAAATTAGATAAATCATAGTGTTTTTTAAAACATTATACAATAAAACAAAAGGAGTGTTAAATAAGTTAACAAAGCATAACTATTAGGCGGTAATAAAAACGAAAGGTTTTTAAAGGGATTTATTCATATATAGTATATGTTTTGGTGGAATTGAATATGAAAATAACTAATAAGATTCTGGACAAAGTCATTGAAGAACTGGCAGGGGAAGATGTTGTTCCTTTAGTTCGTAAATTGAAAAATAAGAAAAATGTCTCTGAATTTAAATTAGCTGAATCTATAAACAGGGAAATTAACGTTACCCGAAATATGCTCTATAGATTGTATCACGTTAGTTTAGTTTCTTTTACACGTAAAAAAGACAAAAAGAAAGGATGGTATATTTATTATTGGACATTTGATATGAAAAGAATAAAATATTTGTTATTTAAATTAAAACGTAAAAGATTAGAACATCTTAAAGAGAGATTAAAAAGAGAACAAAATGAACAATTCTTTTTGTGTCCTAATAAATGTATAAGGCTTGATTTTGAGCAGTCAATGAATTTTGAGTTTAAATGTCCCGAATGTGGAACTTTAATCGAATTAGAGGATAATAGTAAAAAAGTTCTTGAAATCGAAAAAGAAATACACACATTAGAAGTTGAGTTTAAAGAGAAATTAAAAAGAGAGAAAAGCATTCAGAAAGCTATAAAAGAAAAATCCGAAAAAGTTGCTGTTGTAAAAAAGAAAAAGGCTACAAAAAAGAAAGTTGTAAAGAAAAAGAAAAAAATAACTAAAAAAAAGAAAGTAAAGAGTAAAAAAATAAAAAAGAAAGTAATTAAGAAAAAACCTATTAAGAAAAAGGTTGTAAAGAAAAAGATTAAAAAAATAGTGAAAAAGAAAAAAGTGACTAAAAAAACTAAAAAGAAATGATTAATTAAGGAATTCGTATTTTCTTTTTACTTCTTGAACAAAAGTTTCAGGACTATAAATTCCCAGTTCAGAAATGATGCCCGTTATTAAACGAGGGTTTATTTTTTCAAATGCTGGATTCATGATTTTTACAGATTTTGGGGCATTTTTCCAAACTTCATCTCGCGATCTATTTTCCATAGGTTCTGAAATTCCAAAATGAGTTTTCGGGTCATATTTCCAAGAATCTGTGCAAATATAAACAGGTACTTGGTATCTTTCTGCTGATTCAACAATTAATTCAGATCCAATTTTGTTGACTACTTTTCCTGTAGAAGTTATTGCATCTGCACCTAATAGCATTAAATCGGTTTCCTTTAATGCGATTCGAGCTGCAGAGTCCACATAATGGAAAACAGGTATTTTTAGTTTAGTTAAATCTGTAGCAGTTTTTCTTCCTTGAAATAAAGGACGAGTTTCAGTATTGTGAACCTCAAATTTTTTTGATTTTGATGCTTTCCTCAGTATATTTATCACAGTTGATGAATGACAATGAGTATAAACTGCAGATTTATTAGTAATTAATCTCGCACCATATTGAGAAATGAGAGATTCAGATTTCTTAAAATGTTCTTGTACTTTATGAACTCTAAATCTAAATTGTTTTTTTATATCTTCAATATCATCACCCCCCAATCTGTAAAGAATATAATTAATTGCATTTCTCATTGCAGGTTCAGTTGGTCTCGAATTGAAAAGAATTATTTTGGCTTTATTTAAATCAGAAATAAATATTTTATTTGATTTAGTTTTTGATTTTATTGCAATCTCTTGTAATGCTTTGACACCTGCTTTTGCAACAGCTTGAGCTCCTTGAATCTTTAATTTTTTGATATCTATAACTATTTGTTTAAATGTCATATAACTGCCTCTATAGGATTAAAAACATAAGCAATCTTTTCATCAAAGTACCCGCATCTAAATGAATCTAAAGGGATATTGGTTCTTTTACTTAACATATATGCGTAAAAAAACACTTGAGTAGATGCATATTTTTCTTTTTCTGCTTTAGGTTTAAAGTCCCAAATCCAGATTTTACCATCTTCAACTCTCAAAGCATCTATGTGTCCAGTTAAAGGTTCATCACTATTAAAAATTTGTGTATAAGATTCGAGTTCTTCAGGATGTAACCATAAAGGAACTTCAACTGCAAGGGTTTTATTATCCTGTTCGAGCATAAACAGTTGAACTTTTGAATGTGCACTAAGTTTTCTAGAAATATCTAAACCTAGTTTAGCAAGAGAACTAACTTCATGACCTGAAATTTTTACCAAATTAACATCATTAAGATTAAATTTTAA
Organism: Nanobdellota archaeon; assembly: GCA_034722435.1. Classification (GTDB taxonomy): domain Archaea; phylum Nanobdellota; class Nanobdellia; order Woesearchaeales; family JAHWHD01; genus JAHWHD01. Next base: position 54,490 of record JAYENX010000058.1, read on the forward strand.
AGAAGAGGATCTTGGACCTGAATTAAAATGTTCATCAGGACAAGATTCAAAAACATAATTTAAATAATTTCTAAGAGATTCTAAATTATTTTTACATAATGATTGGGTTTTAATTGTATGCAGCCTATAATGATAAAACCAACCATGCTTAAAAGAAACGTGTTTTATGACCATTTTAAGAAAAATAAAAAATTATTTTTTCCTTCTTTTTGTTTTTTTAGGGGATCTTTTTTTAAGCATTTGTTCAATTTTTGCTTCTTCTTTAAGTATAGAATTTGCTATTTTTTCTATATGATTCTCAACTCTTGCTATTTTTCGATCCATAAGAACTAAAACTCTAAGACTGTAAACTATAGCCGCTAAAACACCAATAATAATACTTAAAGTAACTTCAGGGATTCCTAAAACTGTTACCATATCATTCACCTCTTTAAAAATAATGAATGAAATAAAGAATCTAGTATATATAAATGTTTCCCCCTAACAGCAATATAAATCTTCAGGAATTTTACCTTTTTCTTTTTTACCAAACGGGTTACCGTATTTTCTAATATTTTCAATCATTTTTTTATCTTGAGTGGTAATTTTATTTTTTTGAATAAGTTTATTTCTGAGTTTTTTAAATTCAAAATCTAGTTTTAATGGGCAATGTACTAAACAACTTTCACAGTTTGTACATCTTAAAATGAATTCTGAAAAGAAATCATTTTTTATCAATAAAGATTTTCCTCTAGGGGAATCTTTTTCGTTTAGTGTTACTCTAAATATTGGACAATTTTTTCTACAAAGTCCACAATTAGTACATTTATTTGCATCACTCATATTATTTTACCCCTATTCAAAATATCTTTAGGATCGTATTTTCGTTTGAGTTCAATTATTCTTTGTTTAAATTCTTTTGACACAAAAACTTTTTTAGCTAAACCTATCCCGTGTTCACCAGATATATTGCCACCTAATTTAAGAACTAAATTAAACATTTCTTTAATCAATTTTTCTGAATGATGTTTGAATCTTGGATGGATTATTCCGATACCTATATGTCCGAATGAAGGAATGTTGTTTTTTCTTAACCAATCTATAAATATGGGTAATTTATCTTCGGGGATTTGAGGGTCTTCAGTTAAAACATAACCTTTTGAAGCTAATATTTGACCAAAACTTTCTCGATAATTCCAGATTTTTTCTATTTCTTCTTTTTCTTCAATAGAACCAGAGAAATCAGAATATTCTGCAAAAAGACGATAAAATTCTTCCACATCTGACAAACGTGAAGCGGTTTTATCTATAAATTCTAAAGATAAAAGTGAAGGATTTGATTTAAGTTCTTTTATTTTTGCCATAAGATCGGAAATATCTTTAAATTTAAAAACATCCATTGTAGTTTTTTCTATAATCGGTATAAGTTTAAGTTCTGCTTGAACTATAACTGCCACAGTTCCTTCCGTACCCGCAAACCTAACTACATCTTTTACAGGAATGTGTTTACCAGTTCCGTCAACTATTATAATTGATTTTATCCAGTTTGCGCAACGTCCAAATTTTAATGCTCGATTTCCTGCCGCATTTGTAGCTATCATACCCCCTATTGTACAAACTTTATGCGAAGAGGGGATAACTGGAAAGAAAAGATTAAATTTTTTAATTGCATTATTTAAATCGTTTAAAATTACGCCAGGTTCTACAATTATTATTTTTCGTTCTGGATCAAATTTTAAAATTTTATTCATTTTAGAAAGATCAACTACAACGGATTTTTGAGGTATTGTTCCTCCAACCAAACCTGTACCTGCACCCCTTAATACAATATCAAAGTGCGATCTATTTGCAAGAGAAATTAATTTTCTTATTTGTAAAACTGATTTAGGCCAAACTATTAAATCTGCTTCACCCTGATGTATATTGGAAGCATCATAAGAATAAACTAATTTATCTTCTTCAGAATCAGATACATCATTTTGAAATATATCTCGAATCTTTTTTATCATATTAACAACTCGCTAAATTCTAATATTTCCATATTTTTTGCGTTATTTTTAAAATGTTTATAACACATTGGACAAGGAGTAACTAACTTTTTTGTTTTCGATTGGGATAAACGAAGATTTGCAATTTTATTAGATAATTCAGGAAAATTATTGATTAAACCGCCCCCTCCTCCGCAACATAAAGAATTAACTTTGTTTTCTGTTAGTTCTATTATTTCAAAACCTAATTTATTAATTATTTCTCGAGGTTGAATATAAATATTACTTTTTCTTCCTAAATGACAAGGATCGTGATATGTTATTTGATCTTTAAACTTTTGAGGTATTTTCTTTAGCTTTTTATGGATTGTTTGAGTTATATGTTCTACCTCTAATTTAGGATAATGTTTTTTAAACATATAAAAACATGAAGGACAATTTGTTATAATTTTTGAGATTCCATAATTTTTAAAGAAATCGTGATTTTTTTTCTTTAAATCGTAAAAGTCATCTGCAAAACCTGCATTTAAAACTGGACTACCGCAACAAAATTCGTTATCGGATAAAGTTATAAATTCTATACCTAAATTTTTTAAAATTTCACAATAGTTTTCAAAAATATTAGGGAGTGCAAATTTAGTCAAACAACCAGGATAATATAAAGTATTTCCTCCTGTGAATATATTTTTAATTTTATTTATAATTCCCATCTTGAATTGTGTTTCGGGTAAAAAAGAAATATATAAAACTTGTTTATTTAAGTTCTGCAGATTTGGAAAGTTTCCAAATTGAATTAAACATATTTTCCATTGCAGAAACAAAGAAACCAGAATTAATCCATATACCTGTATCGTATGTAGGATGTACTTCAGAATCATTTAAAAGCATGAAAAGAAGTTCATTACTATCTACAAGTGTAAATCTTGCATTCAAATCCTTAATGTTTTTAATTTCTGCATAAGGTTTTAAATTTTTAACTGCATCTTTACATTCCTTAGTAATTGGTGCGAGAATTTTAACTTTAACACCTTTTTTCTTTGCTTTTGATAATGAATTTTTGAAAGTATCTTGTTTTCTTAGAAGGCCTCTCGTAGTAGTTACAATAACTATTGATTTTTCTGCTTTTTTAATCATTGAGTCTAAATGACTATAAAGATTATTTCTGCCTTTTAACGAACCGGAAAGTTCAGAAGGATCAACAAGTTCAATTCCTTGAGAATGAAGTAAATTTAATTCTCCCAATACTTCGCTTTCTTTAAGTTCATTCAATAAATAAATTTGTTTTTCTGAGTCTTGTTTTAATCTTTTCTTAATTCTATCTAAAACCTCTTCAGGAGGTACAGCAATATATTTGATAGGTTTACCGAGTTTCATTATAATGAAACCTTTTTTCTCTAGGCTTTCTAAGACGTCATAGCTTCGAGATCTTGGAACATTAGCAATATCCGATAACTCACCAGCTGTTGATACTCCTCTTGAAAGTAAAGCAGTCCATAGTTTTGATTCGTATGTATTAAGACCAAAGTCCTTAAGTTTATTTAAAAATTCTTTTTGAACAATCATTTTATTAAGCCTCCACAACTTAAAGCCCTATTTTGGGCTTTATTTATTAAATATGACACATATATGAATATTTCAACAAATTTAATGTCAAATAACCCCTCTTTTGAAGTATTAACGAATATTAATCGCTATATACGTACATTTTTATTTAGAAAACGAGTTTTATATTTAAACCTTTCTCATTTCGCTATTGTACAGTAACAAAAAAATAAAATATTCCAAATGAAATGAAGGACTATTATATTAATTAAAAAGGGGTGTGACACCTTGATTTCATATGGAAGTTGTTTTGAAAGGTGTTTAGTGTTGTTTGAATAATTTTAATAGTTAATTTGTA
>JAYENX010000059.1:0-11030 GCA_034722435.1 Nanobdellota archaeon
GAATGAATATAATGAATTGGTGAAATAAATAATAGGCATTATTAAAGTTTAAATAAATAATTAATAAAGATAAATAATTATGAGTAGTGAACCATGAAAATATATAATAAAGAGATAAATGAAGAGAACCTTGTTCAGTTATTGCACAAGATTAAGAATAAACCTATTGTGTATGTAGATGATTCTTTTCTACTTAAGCATGTGAAGTCGTATATTGAACAGAATGTTGCTTGTATTGATTTGATTAATAATGGGAATGTGAAAAATAAAAAGATTAAAGATCTTATCAAGCACGTGCGTGCTAAAGTTAGAAAAGTGTACGGTCTTTTCCAGGATGATAGGATTCAGAAACGTGATTCTTTACTTGATGATTATGAGATGAATAAAAAACGCGAGTCGGTAGTTAAGATATTGCAGTTGCACCTATCAACAAAAGAACGGATAAGTTATATGGAGGAGTTGTATGATAAAATATTTTCTGTAACTGGAAAGCCTAAGTCTGTTTTAGATTTAGGAGCAGGTCTTAACCCTCTTACATATCCTTGGATGAATATAAATTCGAAATATTATGCGGTAGAGTTTAACAAAGGTGATGTAGATTTTATTAATCGTTTTTTTAAGATTGAGAAAATTAAAGGAGAGGCTGTGAAGTTTGATCTCCTTATAGAGTATAGTGAAATTAAGAAGTATAAGGTTGATATATGTTTTCTCTTTAAAGTATTGGACTCTCTGGAAAGAGTTCAGAGGTATATATCGTATGAGATTATGAGGGCTGTAGATGCTAAGTTTATAGTAGTAAGTTTTCCTCTTCGGACTGTGACTGGAAGGACAATGAGGCAGGAGCAAAGAAATTGGTTTGAGAAGTTATTGGAGAGGCTTGATTTTAAATACGAAACTTTTTCTTTTAAGAATGAAATATTTTATGTTTGTAGTAATAAGTAAATTATATAAATAAGTTTCTTTCGATTTTTATTTATGGTATCTCCAAGGGCTTATGCTGAGCCTGTGAGTGGTAGAAAATACGTTCCTATGATTGATTTAGTAAAAATGCTAGATGAGCATTCAACTTCTATAGCAACTATTTGTGATGATTCTGATGTTGTTATTTATAAACAACCTGGTAGGAGGGATAGGTTAGTTGATGACGTGGATGTTTCTCGAGTTTCGTCTTTAGTGCAAAAAAGGCAGGAGATGAGGGATAAATATGTCTCTGTTACAAAGATTGCAAAGGATAGAGGTAGGGATTTAAAGTATGTGAAACGTCTATGTAAAGATGCAAAGGTTGAAATTAAACGGTTAGGTAAGGGTAATTCTGTTAAGTATGGTTATGTTGCAAATTCTGATATTTCAAAATTAGATGCAGTTGAAGATGAAAGGGTGAAGATTGATAGGGGCTTTCAATCATTATTTTATGTAGCTGATCAGTTAAATGTTGATCATAAAACATTAAGGCGAAAGTGTGTTAAAAATAGTATAGAAATACATAAGTTTAATGTTAAGTCTGGAGATTATATTTCTAATGGTGATGTGTGCGCTTTAGGTGGTGCTAATGTTGTGCATGAAAATATGCGGACGGGGTCAAGGTTTTTTGGGAAGTCTTCTTATAGTTATAAAATGTTAGGTTATCAAACTTTGAATTCTTTGGTGAGATCTTGGGGTGCAGTGTTTAATGTTTTGAAAAGTTATCTTGGACCTCTTAATATTGATTTTAAGCAGAAAGGGAAAGTTTTGTATATTTCTGATAGACGGGTTGAAGATTTGCGTAAGTTGCATGATAAAGAAGAGAGAATAAAAAAAACGTGTAGGTCTTACGATTCTTTGGCTGTTGAATTGGGTTTGGGTAGGAAGAAAATAGTTAATCATTCTAAAAAATTTAATCTTAAAATTGAGAAGCTTGTAAATGGGCGTGAGTTTTTAACGCCTGAATCTGTTTCTGCTCTTAAATTCTTTTTCAATGATTTGATGATATTTAATTCTCTTGCTGATGAGTTTGGGACTCATTATAATTCTCTTGAAAATATTTGTGGCTTGGCAGGGATACCTGTGTTTAGTATTAAAAACTTTAAAGGAAGTTACATTTTAAAATCGCATGCTGATTTGTTAAGACAGTCTTGGGTTCCTTGTAAAGGTAATAAGGCTGGTTTTTTACAGGATGCTGCTAGTAGAGTTCTTTGTTTGGATTCTATTGTCGATTATGATGATTTTTATTTTGATGAACTCAAGAGTCTTTACAGAAAAGAGTTTGATGTTGAAGCTCTGGCTGTCCCTGTTACGCCTGTTTTCGAGTTCGTTACGTCCGAGGTTGAATCTGAAGTTAGAAAGAAAAGGGTTGAATCAAGTGAAGTTAAATTATGTAAAATAGTTCAATCTAAAAAGTTGAGGGATGTTAATTTAGATATTGAATCTGTTGAAGAAGAAAAGAGGCTGGTGTTACGTTCTAAAGATTTGAATAAAAAAAGTCGAAGGTCTGTGAAAAGGAAGGGTTCTTCAAAGAAAAGGAATTCAAAGAAACGGTTGAAAGAATTAAAAAGACCTGTAGAGCGTCCTGATTATAATCGGGCTTTTGATGTTAAAGCGAGAAATTTTGTTACAAGGTCATATGTTGCGGATGTTAGAAAACAGAAGATTCCTACAATTGAAGAAGAACGAAATTTGGCAATGGCAGTTAAAGTTAAAGGTTCAGAAAGTGAAGAAGGGAAAAAGCTTGTGAGTTCAAATACTCCTTTTGCGATGAATATCGCGAGTCAGTTTTTTAGAAAGTTCAGACTTAATACGAATACTAAAGAGCATGCAACATATACTTTGATGGATCTTGTTCAGGAGGCTAATATTGGTCTTTTGAATGCTGTGCCTAAATTTGATAGGGGTAAAGGAGTGAAGTTTGTTACATACGCGAAATGGTGGATAAATAAGAGATTGATTGCATATGGGGCTGAACATTATGATGTTATACGTCTTCCTAAGCGTAAGGGTGTTGAGGTGGTTAGGCTTGAGAATGCTGTTCGAAAGTTAAGAGCGCAAGGTGAAGTGGTAACTGAAGAAGTTCTTTCTGTATCTATGGGGATGCATAAGGATGAAGTGAAGGATTTGATGAAAGCTTCTAGAGCGAGAAAGTTGAAGTCTTTAGATTGTTTGGTTAAGAAAGGTGATTTTAAGTCTGCCACTTTTGGGGATACGATTCCTGATGAATCAATGAATGTTTATGATGTTGTTGAGGGGAAGAATAAGAATGAAGCTCTATTGAAAGTAGTTGAAAGTTTAGGTAATAAAAAACAGGAACTTGTAATGAGATTAAAATGGGGTCTTGATGATGGTATAATTAAAACTTTGCAGGAAGTAGGTGATGTGATGGGACTTACAAGAGAACGTATCAGGCAGATAGAGGTTGAAGCGCTTAAAAAACTTAGGCATCCGTCAAGAGTTCGTGGTTTAAGAGATTTTTATGAATCAGAGTGATTTGACCATGTATGGTCCTTGTTTTTTGTAGCCGTGTTTTTCCCGGTAATATCCTCTTACTCCGACACCTGAGATAATTACCATCTTTTTCTTTTTATTATCTTTGGCAATCTGTTCAGCCACTCTCAAGAGTTTTTTACCATAACCTTTATGTTGGGTGGTGCCTGTTTTTCCTAGAGATGTAGCGATTCCGTAAACGTGAAGTTCTCTTATTAATGCGGAATCTTTTGTAATTTCTGGTCTTAATGATTGTGATGGAAAACGTAGTCTGCAGAAACCTAGCAGAATATCTTGCTCAGAGTCTTCAGCTGAGATAAAAAATTCTATCCCGTCAGAAGCTTCGTATGGTTGAATCTTTATGTTAATATTTTTAGCAAGCTTTTTTTCTCTTCTATATACGTGCCCGGCTTCTCTGCAACGTATGCAACGACATTTAATGTCTAAAGCTTTACATTCTTTTTCAACATATTGTCTTAGATTAGTTCTGTCAACACCAGCTTCAGTTGCGTAGGTCGGGATATCGCGTTGGACGCGCATGATTCTTACATATTCGGGTACGTGTTGTTTCATTTTTGCAATAAGCTTTGCACCTAAACTTGTTGTTAATGGGTTGAACCCTCCTTTTTTCCATAATGAATAAAGTTTAGATTGTTTAACTACCATGCACGGATATAGTTTTAGCATGTCAGGTTTGAAATCTTGTGATGTGAATAATTTTTTGAAACCTTCTAAATCTTTTTTTGGTGATGAACTTGGAAGGCCTAACATGTAATGTGCGTTTATTTTGAAACATAGATCTTTTAAAGTTTTGATTGCATCAATAGTTTGTTTAACTGAATGTCCTCTTTTAATTTGTGTTAAAACATCGTCGTATACTGATTGAACGCCTAATTCTACTCTTGTACAACCAAGTTTTAACATTTGGTTAGCTTCTTTTAAAGTTGCATAATCTGGGCGAGTTTCAATTGTCATACCAATGCAACGGACTTTTGCTTTTTCGTTTTTTCTTTGTTCAATTTCTAAAGAAGTTTTGTTTTTGGTTTTTAGTTTTCTTAGTTTTGATTGGATTGATTTTGTTCTTTTAGGGTTTCCGATTTCGCCAGGGAGTTCAAAGAATTTTTTGAATTTTGTTATATTTATTTTTCCTTTAGAGAAAAACATTGAAGAGAAATCGTTCATTGCTTTGAAACAAAGAGTTACAAATTTGTTTTGGTAAGATGTAGGGAATGCAGGGAATGTACCTCCCATTATTATTAGTTCAACTTTTTCAGGGACGTGCGCTGTTACTACGTATTGTTCCAGACGGTTAAATATTTGAAGATAGGGGTCGAAGTTGTTTCTTATACCTCTCATCGTGGCAGGTTCTTTACCTGTATAAGATTGTGGAACATTCTTTTTTGTCATTGAAGGGCACATGATGCAAGCGCCGTGTGGACATTTTTGTGGTTTTGACATTAAAGCTATAGGTGTAACTCCTGATATGGATCTTGTAGGTTTTGTTTGTAGATGTTTAAGCTTATCAAGATCAGTAGGTTTTGCGTGTAAAAGAATTTCAATATCTGTAGGAATTTTTTTAACTTTAAATTGTTTGCATAACTTTAGTTTAAGTTTTGCAATTTCATCTTTTGAAATTTTCTTTCTTTTCAGTATGGTAATCAATTCTTTGTAAAATTCTTTTGTCATGATGTTGATAAACTGTTCGGTACTTTATAAAGTTTATTTATGTATGATTTAGGGAAATGTTTATATATTATAAACGCAGAAATTGCTTTAAAAGCTATATATAATTATTATAGTAAGTTTATAGTAAAAAAAGGAGGTAGATAAGATGAAAAGAGGTCAAGCAGCTTTAGAGTTCTTGATGACCTATGGTTGGGTAATTCTAATTGTAATCATTGTCATTGGAGCTTTAGCAGCGTTCGGAGTTTTTGATGTAGGAAGACTGATTCAGGATAAGTGTTTGTTACCTACTAGTTTGAGTTGTGACGAGTCAGGATATAGTACTGCTGATAGTGGTACGATTAGTTTGGTTTTGTTGAACAGTTTTGGTAGAGATGTAGAAATATCTGAGCTTACGTTTACAGATAAAGATAGTGATCAGGTATGTACTGAAACTTTTGCAACACCTGTAAAGATTTTAAATCAGAGGAAAGAACTTATTAATGTGACGAGTTGTAATTTAGCATCTAAATCTGGTAAGTATAGGATGGATATAGATCTTACTTACAAGTTTACAGATGGTCAGTTAACTAAGGTCTTGAAAGGAGATTTAACTTTGACAGTAGCTGAGTAAATTATTTTTTATTTTTTTATTTGTTTTTTTAATATAATATCGTGATATAAAGGTTTTAAATTATGAAAAAGAGGGGTCAATTTTCATTAGAGTATTTGTTAGTGGTAGGTTTTGCACTAGTTATAATCATCCCTATAACGTATTGGGGGTATACTTCTTTTCAAGAAAGTAGAGCTGAGATTAATGTTGCGGCAGTTAATAAGATAGGATATAGTATTGTTAATAATGCTAAAAATGTTTATTATCTTGGCAAACTTTCTAGGGTTACACTGGAACTTAACTTTCCTGAAGGTATAGAAAATATAACTGTGGTTACTGATGATCAGGTTGATGATTCAGGTGATCCGACCGGTGAAATATTATATTATTTAGAGATAGATGTTTTTGATTCTGAAATTTTGTTTAGGTCAGATGTACCATTATCTGGCGATTTTATCCCTGTTAATTATAATCCGGGTATAAAGAATGTGAAGTTACAATATTTGACAACTGATGTGGAGATTGTGGTAACATGAGTAAAGGTCAGGCGGCTGTGGAGTTTGCAATGGGTTTGTCAATATTGATGACTATCTTTGTTGTTTTTATGGTTGTTATATCGCAGAGAACGGCTGATCAGACTGAAGAGAATTTTCAGTATTTAGTTGAAACTTTTGAAACGTTTTTAAGGTCTGAGGTTGATACTGCGATATCTGTTGAGGACGGATATGAACGGAATTTTACAGTACCGTACACTTTTTCAGGTGCTAATTATTCAATTGAAACTCAACCTGATCCTGGTGCAAGACGTACATTTGTTACTTTGGATTTCGAGGGTGTTGATTATGTATATTCAATTAATATAGAGCATGATATAAATGGGGATTTTAAGAAAGGTCTTAATACTATTAAAAAACGTGATGGAGAGGTTTCACTTGTTTAGAAAAGGTCAGGTATTTACAGGGGATTTGTTAGTAGGTATTATGATATTTTTGATAGCTTTTGGAGGAATAGTAGTATTCCTTTATTATTCAGAGACTAAAGTTGCTCTTCCGAATCTTATAGATGATGGGAAACTTGTATCAAGAACTGTTACCGGTGCAGGCGGTGTAGGTGTAAGGGGCGAAGAAGGAGAGATAGATCTTAACAAGTTAAGAGATCTTGGTGAAGATAATTATACTGAATTGAAAAATGATCTAGGGGTGAGAAGTGATTTTTGTGTGTTCTTCCTCGATCTTGAGGGTAAAATGGTTGATGTTGGTGGAAAGTATACAATCGGTTCAAATGGAACCGAAATTAATGTTTCAGGATTCAAATGTGGTGAGAGGTGAAGTTTAAATGAAAAGAATAATTATATTTTTTACGGTGGTGTTGTTGTTAGCAGCTTTTATATCTGCAACAGGTTATACTCCTGATCAGGCAGCGCACGATACTTTATATGCAGATAATATTCGTAGTAAGAGTGCAAATATAGTAAACGTTGATGATGATTTTTGTGTTAAAGGTCAATGTATATCTACATGGGATGATGTAGATAAATGGGCTGGTGATAAACCAGGAAGTATTTTCTATTTAGATGGTAATGTTGGTATAGGTACTGAAACTCCTGAGACGTATCTTGATGTATATGGCGGTTTGATACAGACTAATGTCGGGGTTCGTATTAAACAAGGGATGTCAATTTCATCACTTGGGTTTTCTGGAGTTAATGGTGGTTATTTATTATTAGAAGATCTTGCTGGTAATGTTGATGTACTTTTAACAGCGGATGGAGATTCTACATTTAGTGGGAATGTCGGTATAGGAACTGAAATTCCTACTTCGAAATTAGAGGTAGTTGGTGGTCCGATTAAAGCCACAGGTGGTTTAGTTATGCAAACTTTAGGGTCACAAGCTGAAGAAGATGCTTTAGCAGCTTTAGAGGGACAAGTATGGTTAAGGACTGATGTTAGTGGTGGTGCTGCTGGTTCAGGTGCTTCGCTTCCTACATGTGCTGATGGTGAAGTTTTGAAGTATAATGTTGGTAGTAGTGCTTGGGAATGTGCTGTTGATGATGGTGGGAGTACATCTTTATCTGCTTGTTTAGATGGCGAAATCTTAGTTTATGATGATGTTGCAAGTGATTGGGTTTGTAGTGAATTAAATGCTGCTAGTGAAAGTTTACAAGTACTTTTAAAACAAGATGTTGTTGGAGATACGGGGGCAACACAAGGTGATGTTGCAAATCCTCGTTTTCAGAGTTTTGAGATTACTGAGTCAATGTTGGAAGAGTGTAGAGTAGATATTGGAGATAATTATTGTTATTTTAGAAATTATGCTTCGCCTTTTGATGCTGATTTTGCTACTGATCAAAATTCTAGGATTTTTAATTGGCCTTTTGCTACTAAGAAAGTTTTGGGTAATTGGGTAATATTATTAGGGGGAGATATTGAATCTGTGGATATGAATATTAAAATTGGTGACGGGAGTGTTCGATATTTTTCTTCTTCAAAAGGTGATTGGACTGAGGGTTGTCGATGGTGGAATATTAATGATGGTCAGTTTAATGATAGAGACGGTTTTACAATTTGTGATAGGTCTACTTTGACAGATGGTACTTGGCCAAATTACGGTCTAGACGATACAGGATTGTGGTTAACTATAGATAGACAGGATCCGAGAATTAATCATTTTTCATTGATTAAGTTAAGTAATGATACTACTGGTAGTAGTTCAGGTGCTTCACTTCCTACGTGTGCTGATGGTCAAGTTTTGAAGTATAATGTTGGCAATAGTGCTTGGGAATGTGCTGTTGATGATGGTGGTTTGGGTGCTGATACGGATTGGACAATGTCTGGAAGTGATATGTATTCAGGTGTTACAGGTAATGTTGGAATTGGAACTTCTACTCCTTCGTCTAAGTTAGAGGTTAGAGATGGTAATTTTAAGTTATCTGCTTCGACTGATGATCCTGGAGATATTATTTTTGAAGATAGTGCAAGTGTTCAAAAGGCTAGAATTTGGTCTGAACCTACTGCAGTTTCGGGTTTACATTTGAGTAGCGGGGATAATACTCCTGATATTTCTATTGATTCTGCGGGTGATGTTCAGGTTTCTAATCAACTTATACTTGGAGGTACTGGAAGAAATAGTTGGCAAACTTTAGATTGTACTTATGTTGAGGGTTACGGTAATCCTGGAGATTCTACTGCTTATTGTTTGGCAGGATATGTGCGAACTGGTTGTAGTCTTCAATATAATGATTTTTATGGTGGTACTTGGGGTACTGCTGCTCAACCGAGTGGTCTGAATGGCTGTGTATGTAGTGATGGAGTATCGTGGCAAGGAGAGGTAAGATGTTATGCTTACTGTTGTAGGTTGATATAATGAAGTGGATGTTTGTTTTTTTATTCATTATTTTAGCAATAGGGTGTAAACCTTCGTATGATATTACGCCTGAAGTTAATATCGATAAAGTAGTATTGTTAGATGGTGAAGTTATTACTTCAGAGATAAGTCGCGTTTCTCAAAATGTTGACTTAGATTCGTGTGAAACTCGGTCTTGTATTGATAATGTTGCTTTGCAGTTAGCTATGAGCAATTATGATATTTCATATTGTGAAATGATAAGTTCAGATTTTATGAAACTTGATGATTGTAAAACTACAGTCATAATGCGAAAAGTAGAAAATACTAATGATACTGAGTTTTGTAATGAATTACAGGGAGAATTAAGAGGTGTATGTTTAGGTGAATAAAATAATTATTGCTCTGGTTGTTGTTGTAGTGGGTGTTTTAGTAGGGTTTAATATATTTTTATTTACTGAAATTAAAGAAATAAGAGGAGAACAATCTAATGGTTTGCGAGAGATGATTGGCGAGTTTGTAGTTGTAAAGGATAATTTACTTGTTATTGATAACGGTAATGAAGTCTCTGGAGACTTTTCAAATGCTATGTTTTATGAAGAATTTTCAGGAGAGGGAGTTCATAAGCAGCATCCAACTATATTTCATTTGAATTTAATACCAGGAGATAATGTTAAATTGATTTTTAATGAAGATGTATTACTTAATGTAATCAAGGTGGTTGGATGAGGAAGAGTTTGTTGATGGGATTGTGTATGGTGTTTTTAGTAGTTTTAGTAAGTAGTATTGTATCTGCAGAGGTTACTTTGGATGAACAGTGGCAGAAAGTTAATACTAATACTTTAAATTTAATAGTAGATGATTTAGGAAATACTTATGGTTTGGTGTGGACTTATGATTTTATTGATAATACATATTTCATTGTTAAATATGATGTTGATGGGAATCAATTATGGAATACTCCATTACCTGTTGATTCTAATAATTATTGGACTTCTATGCAGATTGATTCTAATGGTAATGTTTATGTTGCAGGACGTCGTTCTGATTCTAGATCAATTAGAGCAAAATTAAGTTCAAATGGTGTTCTTGAATGGAAAAAGACGGGTCCTATTAATTTTGAATCTCGATTTGTAGTTCAGAATGATGTTCCTTATTTATTAAGGTATAGTCGGGCTTATCCTGTTATTCAACATGCTAGATTTTTTTTAGTAAATTCTGTTACAGGAGATGTTAATAAGTTGTTTGATTTTGGATATATTGGTGATGATTTAAGAGTTTATTCTCGTTTTTTAACTGCGACTAACTCTGGGGATTTTTATGCTTTAAATTATTTTTATGGTGGGCAAGTAGATAGGTTGATTAAATTTGATGTTGCTGGAAATATTCTATGGGATAATGTTTTAAGCCAGTTAAGCGAATATAGTTTTTATTCTATGGATGTAGATTCGCAAGATAATGTTTATATTGTGTATGATAATCTTGATGGGGTTAACGGTATGAATCTTGTTAAGTATGATTCAAATGGTAACCAGTTATGGGTTAAAGAAAACGTTCTTTCTTCTGCTCATGTTGATGAAAATGATAATATTTTTACTTTTGATATGGACGATAATGTAGAAAAATATAATTCTGATGGTGTCTTGTTATGGGAAACTTTAGTGCCTGAACCAATGCTTTCTACTTTGAATGCTTTACAAGCTGGTACTTATAATTATAATATTTATATTGGTCGAGCCATTTCTCATAATGGAGATTTATTATTTCATACAATAATGCATGATGATTTTGCAGGTTCTTATGTGGAAAGTAATATTATTAAATATAACATATTAGGTGAATGTGTTTGTTCAGATACTTTTTGTAATCCTGTTCACGATGGGACAGTATGTGATGGTTGTAATTATGTTGCGGCGCCCGTAGAGGTTTGTGGTGATGGTGTTGATAATGATTGTGATGG
>JAYENX010000059.1:11130-25266 GCA_034722435.1 Nanobdellota archaeon
GTTGATTATGATGATTCGGATTGTCCGTGTGATTATACGTTTATTATTTGGCAGGACCTGGATGGAGATGGGCATGGAGATTCTACTGTTTCAAGAGAGGTTTGTGTGATATTTGGTGATATTTTTATTCCTGAACCTGTTCCTACTTGTGCTGATGGTATTGAGTATTGTTTGACTTCTGGCGATTGTATTGCTAATGGTTATTATTGGTATAATGATATTTGTAATGTTGTTCCTGAACCTACTTGTGCTGATGGTATTGAGTATTGTTTGACTTCTGGCGATTGTATTGCTAATGGTTATTATTGGTATGATGATATTTGTAATGTTGTTCCTGAACCTACTTGTGCTGATGGTATTGAGTATTGTTTAACTTCTGGTGATTGTATTACTAATGGTTATTATTGGTATGATAATGATTGCCATACTGTTCCTGAACCTGTTCCTACTTGTGCTGATGGTGTTGTATATTGTTTGACTTCTGGCGATTGTATTGCTAATGGTTATTATTGGTATGATAATGATTGTCATGCTGTTCCTGAACCTTTGATTTGTTGTAATCCTGGTCCTAGTGCAGATAATCGTGATTATGATATATGTCAAGGTGGAAGTATAGTATTAGGTTGTAATTCTAAAAGTACTCAATATGATCAAGCAGCAGCAATTGCAAATTGTATAGCTTCACGTACTAAATATGATTCATCACTACCTTTAAGCACATGGATTTATGCATGTGAAACAAATTGGGATTATCATTATTGTAGTGATATAACTAGAACTGGTTCACCAGTTGAACCTTATTGTATGGTGCAAGAAGCAGCAGATTAAGAATGAAGAAAATAATTATTATTGGAATTTGTATGATGGTTTTGTTAGTTAGTGTTGTTAGTGCTGGAGAAGTTCTAATCGAAGGGTTTGAAAATAATGCAGATTGGGATGGGTGGCAAGGACATTTTAGAACAGCAACACATACGCAAGGATCTTATGCAATATCACTTCAAAAAACAACTACCAGTAGTTGGGCAACAATGATGGCCAAAAGTATAAGCCCGTTAGATTTATCTTCATACACTTCTTTTAGTATAGATTATTATGTTAATCAACCATTATCAGTAATTGGTTTATATCTAGAAGATTCAGATACTATTTGTGCTTGGTTTAAATTAGCAGGTCATATAAACGGATGGAATACTTTTTCTTTTACTCCAAGTACACCGGCATGTTACATACCTGGTACAGGCATTAGTGTACCAGTAAGTGATTTAGATTATAATAATATTATAAGCATAGACACTTACTACAGTACAGGCTCAACAGCAACAAACACTAATGGAATATATTTTGATAATTTTATAGGCACAATTCCTTGTGCATGTACAGGCACCTCATGTAACCCTGCAAACAACGGTCAGAAATGTGATGGTTGTATTTGGGTTAGTGCGCCTGCTGAAGTTTGTGGTGATGGTGTTGATAATGATTGTGATGGTCTGATTGATGAAGATTGTAATGTTGATCCGGTAGGTAATTTAGATGGAGCTAATTGTGAAGGTATTTGGGGTTGGGCAAGAGATCCTGATTATCAAGCAGCGGGAGAGTATATTGATGTACATTTTTATGCTGATGGTCCTGCGGGAACTGGTACTTATATTGGTGCTGTAACTGCTAATCAACCTTCTGAAGTAGGAGTTGGTGGTAATGGTAATCATCGTTATAGTTTTTTAACGCCAGTTAGTGTTTTAGATGGTATGTCACATGATGTTTATGTTTATGCTATTAATAATCCTTCAGGGAATAATCCCGTTCTTACAGGTTCTCCAAACACTATTACTCCTGTTGCTGAAATATGTGATAATGGTTATGATGATGATTGTGATGGGTTAGTTGATTATGATGATGTTATTGATTGTTGCATATGTTCAGCGGTTGGTTGCGTTGATGTTATTAATCAACCAGGAGTGAGTTGTAACGGTTGTAATTTTGTTGTTGATGAAACGTGTGTTGAGAGTGGCTGGGTTAATATTGGTGATGATTGTGATGATACTAATCCTGATATTTATGCTGGTGCACCTGAACTTTGTGACGGGATAGATAACCAGTGTAGTGGTGATGTTGGATATGGAGAAATAGATGAAGGGTGTGATGTTGAGGATACTTCAATTACTGATTGTGGTTTTCGTTTGAATAATGGAACTGAAACTATTACAATTGCGTGTGAAGCAGAAATTGCAACATCTCCTGCGAGAGTTTATAAAAATAGTAAAATCTGGGGTCTGGTATTAGTTGATATTACTGACTCGAGTGCGACACAGTTTAGAGTACAGACTAAAGATGGCGTGAAAGCTTTGATGAGGTTTTCATGATGGTTAATTTATGTAAATTTAAAATTATAATTATTAGGGGTGTATCATAATGAAAAATAAAAAATTTAAACAATTATCTCATGTTGAAGCTGTTGTATTTACAGCGATAGGCTTTTTAGTGGTTGCCGCTATATATGTAGGTGCTACCGGTTATATTGCAGGTACTCCTTCGCATAGTACTTTGTATGTTGATACTATTACTGGTAAAAGTGGAGGTACTGTTACTGTTCAGGATAATTTAGATGTTGTAGGTAGTCTTACAAGCGTAGGTACTATTTGTGATGCAAGCGGTTGTATTGGTTCGGCTGGTTCAACTTGGTTTGATGATGGTGTTAATGTTTATCGAGATACTGGTAATGTTGGAATTGGTACAACTTTGCCTTTAACAAAATTGGATATTAGTGGTAATCAGATTAATACGTTTACTGGCGCTACACGAGGAATATTAACATTACAAGCTCCGTATGTTGCGGGTAGTTATACTGCGCTTGATTTTCTTTATGGTATAGATTCTGTTCCTACTGCGAGAATTGCTGCGTATCATGATGGTACGGGTTCAAGATTGGTTTTAGGAACTTCTAATAATTATGCAACAGGTATTACTAATGAAGCTTTGACTATTAATAATGCGGGTAATGTTGGTATTGGGACAAGTACTCCTGATAATAAATTAGAAGTTGATGGTGCTATTGAAATACAGGTAGAAGATGCGGATAGCAGGTTACGGTTTCATGATCCTAATAATGTTTGGTACTCAATGGGTATTGATGTTTCTGATGGTAGAAAGTTTAAGATTAATAATGGTGGGAGTGTTGGTGAAACTGCTGGTCTAGTTTTGGATACTTCGGGTAGAGTAGGTATTGGAACGACTGCACCTGCTCAGAAGTTAGATGTTGCTGGAAATATAAAAGCATCCGGTACTGTTTGTGACGGTTCTAATAATTGTTTGAATAATGTAGGTGGCGGTGGCGGAATTACTGCGACTACAACTGATTCAGTGACTTGTACTAGTGGTGTGTTTAGCTCAAGTACTTGTTCAGTTGTTTGTCCTGCTACTTATTATCGAACAGGGTGTTCGGGAACATATGGTCCTATACCTATTTCAAGAGGATGTCAGGTAACAGTGCCGGGTCATTGTAGTGATTGTACTCCGAATAGAGCTACAATCTTTGTTTATTGTGCGAAGTAATTTAAAATTGTAATTATATTATAGGTGATTCATGATGAAAAATAAAAAATTTAAACAATTATCTCATGCAAAGGTGCTGGTTTTAGTGTCTATTGCTTTTTTAATTATAGCTGCAGTTTTTGTATCTGCAGAATATACTAGCGTTCCTAAAGGTGGGCATACTGCCGATAAAATAGTTGTGCTAGATAAGGATGGCGTTCAAAAGTCTTTACAGCAGTCTATTGATGAACAAACTTTATCTTCAGGTTTTGATGGAGGTATAATCGAAGCTGATGCAGGTATTTTTTCAAAGTCGGATGATGGTTGTAATGCGGGTTATGTAAACATTTGGGACAGTTCTGATAACCGTGGTTGGCAGTTAGTTAATAGGCAAGCTGGTTGTGGTGTTGCGAATGATGCTTTGAATTTTTTCTTTTATGACGGTGCTGCTTGGTTACATAGAATGACTATGTTACCTGACGGGAATGTTGGGATAGGTACTGGTAATCCGGCTGCTAAGTTAGAAACTAATTTAGTTAATTCTGATGGTTGGTCAGGAAATACAAAAGCTTTGAGGATATCATCTCCTGATAATAATTATTATTTAGATTTGGATACTTATGTTGTTGGTGCAGGAAATGTTGGTTATCATTTTTCTCCTAATAATAATGCTGGTTTAGTAGTTACCACTCCTGGTGATGTGGGTATTGGAACAACTGCTCCGGGTGCAAAACTTGATGTGCAGGGTAATTTGAAGGTGGTTAATCATTATTTTGATGCTGATGATGATAGTTGGTTAAGGCTTAGAACTTCTAATGGTGGCGCTTATAAAGATCTTGCAGTTGGACAATTATATTCAGCTACTGGAATCACTCTTGGTGGAGTTCATAGGAATTCATGGCCTTCTGGTTGTGAATTAGCTTGGGTTGGTAGTACTTCATATGCTTTTGTTCCTATGAATGTACCTTCGAGATGTAGTTCTGGTTGTGAGCTTAAGATTTTTTATACGCCTTACACAGCAGGAATTTCTGCAGTGACTTATTTGCGATATTCGGGTAATACTTGGATATCTGAAACGGGAGGAGGAACTAATGGGGATATTACTCCCTCTCTTATTGCTAGTTTAGCTAGACTTTGGCTTTATGATGATTATAGTGCTACTGAAACTTCGTCAACGCAATGGACTGTCCGTACTCAAACAGGAATAACGGGGTATATTTATGCTTGTTAATAATAAAATTATTGTGAAAATTTTGAAAATGAAATTCAGATGAAAAAATTATTTATTTTTGGAATTTGTATCTTTGTTTTGTTAGTGTTAAGTATGAATGTTTTTGCGGCTGAGGAGGTTATTGAGTATTTATCGGGTTCAAACTCGTTTACTTTTTATAGTGTGGGTGATAGAGTTTGGAGGTCTCATACTTTGTTTAAGATGGGTAGAGATTGGCAAAATATTCGTAGTTGTACTGGTGCATTAAGTGTTCAACATCAATCAATAGGTGCGGTGTCATCGGCTTTTAATTATCATTGGACTGGTACTTATTTTTATGAAAGTCCTGATATCACTGCGTATAATGCTGGTGGCGGCTATGGAATTTCCTATAAATATTATACTCATATGATTCCTGTTTTGTCAAAGAATTATGCCTCTTCTTATAACCAAATGTGGGTTACCAGTGTAGATAGATTGGGAGATGGATATTTGTACATGGTTCTTTGGGATGCAAGTGCGATAGGTGGTAGATGGCACGTTGTGAATTATAACTGGAACTGTCAATCTGTACAGTATAGATATTATAGAGATGCTGATGCTGATGGTTATGGAAATCCTAGTGTTAGTGTTGTTGCTCCGAGTAGGCCGGCGGGGTATGTAGATAATAAATTAGATTGTAATGATGGGAATTTTAATGTTAAACCGGGTGCAATCGAGATTTGTAATGGAATAGATGATAATTGTGTTAATGGTGTGGATGAAGGAGGTATCTGTCCAACTTTAACTTATTATTGTGATAACGATAATGATGGTTATATTTCTGATGTAATTAGTGGAACTTGTGCGTCATTTAATTGTGTGCCTGCTGGTTGTGTTGAAGTGCAAGGTAGTGATTGTGATGATACTTTATTTGCAATTAATCCTGGTGTCAATGAATTGTGTGATGGTATAGATAATAATTGTGTTAACGGTGTGGATGAAGAGAATGCAGCTGATTGTATTAATTATTATGAAGATACTGATTTAGATGGATATGGGGAGAATGTAAGGTGTATGTGTGCACCTGAAGATCCTTATAATGTTCTTCAGGGTGGAGATTGTATGGATACTTTTGATTTAGTTAATCCTGGTATGCCTGAGGCTTGTGACTGGGTTGATAATGATTGTGATGGCGAGGTTGATGAGAATTGTGGTGGTGCGTGCACTGTTCGAGAGACGTGTGAAACTAATGAAAACGATATATTTCATATACATAATGTGATTGATGGTCATGCAGAGCTTAATAATGAAACAAATTTTGATTGGAAAGTTTGTTGTGTTAATATTACTAGTTCAATAGTTTACGGACAGGAAGAGATTCTTGGTTTTTCTGATTCAACAGAGGCGCATGTTGAAGTTAATACAGAAACTAATTTTCCGTTTAGATTATATTTAGATGCGCCAGATGGTGCTCTTGATTGTATATACTCAACAGTTTGTGCAGCACCTAATGTTTGTGTTGCGGGTATAAGTCCTGGTGATACTGAGTTACATGTTGGAACTTGTGATAATCAGGATAATAAAGTTTGTTGTGATTTTGTACCTCTTATAGGGGCTTGTTCTATAAGGACAGATTGTGAAGTGACTGAGAACGATCTCTTTCATATTTCTGATTTGGTTGATGCTCATGCAGGTCTTAATACAGAGACTGAGTTAGAGTATAAAGTTTGTTGTGAAGGTATTGTGTCTAGTACAGTGTCCGGTCAGAATGAAGTTCTTGGGTTGTCAGATGTTACAGATGCGCATATTGAAAAGAATACTGAATTTAATTATCCTAATAGAATTTTTTTAAGTGCTGAGACGGGCGTTTTAGATTGTTATTATTCAAATGTTTGCGAGTTACCTAGTGCCTGTGTGATTGGAATTGCCGAGGGTGATACTAATACTCATGCGGGTAGTTGTGCTAGTTACGATGAAAAGTTGTGTTGTGATTTAACTGAGTGTATTGATGTTGATAGAGATGGTTATTCTGTTGAAGGTGGACTTTGTGGACCTGTTGATTGTGATGATACTAATCCTAATATTAATCCTGGTAAGGCTGATGTTTGTAATGGTATAGATGATGATTGTAATGTTACAACTGTAGATGGTTCAGGTGAACCTGCCCCTTTAAACTCTTTACAGAATGGTGTGTGTACTGGTTCAAGGCAAGTCTGTAATGGGGTAGTTGGTTGGCAGGGAGATTATGGTATACCTAATTATGAAATTGTTGAAAGTTTATGTGACGGTCTTGATAATGATTGTGATGGCGATGCTGATGAAGTTTGTGATGTTTGTTCAGTTAAGAGTTCGTGTTATGCAATTGAATATGAAATTTTGAATTTTGATAAAAGAAGGGATGCGCATGTTGAACTTCCAAGTTATCCTAATTTTAATAATGTACTTTGCTGTAGAGATGTTGATTATTCAATAATTTCAGGTGACCAGAAAGTTTTAGGGCTTTCAGCTGAGAATGATGCGCATGTTCAGAAAGAATTTGTTGAAACTTATGTAGTGGATTTTTATCTTGACTCGCAAATTCCTGGAATGGCAGTAAATTGTAGTTATCGTGATACTTGTGTCGGTGTTGAATTTTGTGTACTTTCGTTAAGTGCGGGTGATACTGATTTACATGTTGCAAGTTGTGAACCTGCTGAATCTTTTACAACTAAACTTTGTTGTGAACATGTAGTAGGTTGTGATGATTTTGATGGTGATGGTTACGGTATAGGTGATGATAGAGCTGGTTGTGTGAACGGAGATGCTATTGATTGTGATGATGATACTAGCGATGACCCTGTAGGTTGTCCTTTAGACTCTGCATCTTGTACGGTTGCTACTCAAGATTGTGCAATATGTATATATCCTGGTTATCAAAATATTACTGATGTGTTTGGTTATGGGGATGTAGGCAGGTGTCAAGTACAAATGGATACTTGTAATGGGTTGACAGGATTGTTTGAAATTTCGCAAAATGCAATTGGACCAATATCTGAGAATTGTAATGGTGTGGATGATGATTGTGATGGTTCAATTGATAATGATTTGGATCCTGGATTAAACACTAATCAGGAAGGTGTGTGTGCAGGTTCAACTAAAGAATGTATTGATGGTGGATGGGAGAATTATTATAGCGATATTGAAGGTTACGAGGTTCCAGAAGAAAGTTGTGATAATCTTGATAATGATTGTGATAGTGTGATTGACGGTTTAAGTAGGTCTTGTTATACTGGTCCTGCAGGTACTGAGAATATAGGTTTATGTAGAAGCGGTACCGAGACGTGTCCTGAAGGTCTTAAGACTTTATCAAGATATGGACGGTGCGAGGGAGAGATTATTCCTGGTGAAGAGGTTTGTTGGAATGGTGTTGATAATTCTGGAAATGGATTAGATGAAGATTGTGATGGTACGTTAGATAATGGTTGTTCTGTATCGCCTGGTGCTAGTAGTATAACTGTTCATGTTTTTAATAGTACTAATCCTCCTGAATATATTGCTCAAGCAGAAGTTGAGGTTAGATCTGGAGTGTCTTATGTATACACTGGTTTAACAAATACAACTGGAGGAATTACCTTTACAGATTTAGATGCTAGGGATTATATTATTACTGCTACAAAACTAGATTATACTCAAGATTGGAAATCTAGAACTTTAGCAACTGGTGAAGATATATTTGTTGATATGGAGATTGATAAGGATTATGGTGTTGGATGTTTTGGTTGTGTGAAAGCTGGAGTTGGACTTTGTGATTGGGCTTGTAGAGGTACTTGTGCAACTATGTCTAGAGATTGTGATGGGTATGAACCAGGTTCTCAGTATATGGATTATGCAGGTAATCTGGTGAATTGTACAACAAGTTGTAAAGCTGAACGAACTATTTTTACGAAGGAGCTTGAAGTTCAGACTGATCTTGAAAATGTGGTTCGGACAGAAACTATTGTAATAATCGATGGCATACCTTACAAAATGGTGGTGCTTACTTATGCGAAATAAGAAAGGGTTTAGCATTTTTACACTTGATTCGATTGTAGCTGTTTCTATAATTGCAGTGGGTATTATACTTGTATTCTTCAGGATAAGTGCTTTTGAACCCGTACAGAAGCCAACGCTTGATGCTGGTCAGAACTTTTTTACATTTATATCAAAAGTTAAAATGGAGAATGCGCAGATTGGTATAGTTCCCGGAGTTAATCCTGAACTTCTCGTAATTGAACAGCTTGGTGAGTTTTATCATAAAGGGGATGTGGTTGCAGCTGTTATGTTATTAAATTTGTTAGGTGATAAAATTATATCGCCTGATTTGGGTGTTCAGATTAATATTGATGATCCTCCTGTACTTATATACGGCTCAGAACCGCCTGAAGATGTTACATTACTTATCCCTTTTAGAAAGATTGTGTATGGGTCAATTGGTAAAGGTGATTTTTATTCATATGTTGTTGAGGTGTTGGTTTGGCAAAAATGAATAAGAAAGGTATGCTTTTTTCAATCATGGCAGTTATCTTAATAGCTTTTTTTATATCTTCAATACCGCCTCCGCAAGAAGCGTTTATAGGTGATAATGGTCCGGATCTTCTTAAAGTTGAAAGTTTGAATAGTTTAATTCTTGATTTGGATAGTGCTTATTTAGATAGTTTATTGGTTGCAATTTCTGAACAAGCCATTAATGCATCTATTGAATATGTGTATAGAAAAGAGGATAATGTTATTGATGTGGATGAGACTTTTTTTGATGTTTTAATCAATGGTACGATAGAAGACGATATTTATTTGCAAAATGCTTTGCCTGAACGAATGGATGAGCTTGCTGATTTTATATATTTAGTTGAAGGGGTTGATTTTGTTTATAATATACATAATGTTGAACTTTATCAACAAGATGTTTGGGATTTAGAAGTAGTTCTTAACATGAGCTATGCAATAAAATCTAACGTGGCAGTATGGGGTAGAACTATTTTAGTTAATTCAACAGTCGATATTAGAGGGTTTCAGGATCCTTTGCTTAAAAGGTTAGGTGTTAATAGGACAATTAATAATTTTTTTGAAGATAATGTTGAGACTAATTGGTACTCTGAGCCTGAAAATATCTGGACATATGATCGTTTTAAAGAGATGTTTTCTTCATCGTTAGTAGCGCCCAGTACTGGAGCGCCTGATTTTTTGGACAGGTTAAGAGGTGATTTTGATTCTGATTCTGTATATGGATATGAAGGGTTTTTGAATGCTAGTGATGTTGATACTTTAATTTCTTTAGGTGTTGATGTGGATATGCATGTTGACCATCTTTATGATGAAAAGAAGTATGCCTATATATTTGATGATTCTGATACAGGTTATCTTCAAGATTTTAAAAAACCACCTTATGAATTTTTAATACATGATTCAAGATTGAATGATTATAATCTTTGTGATAAAGATATAGTAATGCCTGCAGACCCAATTGGAAGTCCTGGAGATAGGGAATGGGCAGATGCTTGTCCTAACTATGGAAATCCTTATTATCCTAGATAATTATATGGTTTTTAGAAAGGGTTAACATTTAAATGAATAATAAATTATGTTCTGTGGAAAGTTTTTTGTTCAAAGTTGTTGAGTAATAAATTAAGATATCTGTGCATTATAATTAATCGCTTTTTATGTATTATGATAGATAATGTTTTCGCTGTGCTTTTTTATTAAACTTTAATTAATCACTTTAAATAAGTCCTGCGAAGATTAGTGCAAGACCTTCTGAAAATATTAAGAATAAACCAACAGATCCTAGTATGAATAATGGGATGTATTTAATACCGCCAATTATCTTTTCTTTGCTTATTATTGAGATTATCATTGAAGAGAATAACGAAATAACCATAATGGCAAGGTATGAAAATTTCTTAAATTCCATGGGGTCAATACTTAAGTTCGTAATAGCTGAAAGAATTGATAATGAACCGAATGATGCAGCCCCTCCCGGGATAACTATTTTAGCTGCTATTTTTGAAACTATAAGTAGAAGGTTGTAAGATAGAGCGAATAAAAATGGTGCGATTACCACTACTATACTTGTGATGAAAATTACATAAGATAATGAAGCAGCTTGCATTTCTTTTTTTAGATAAATAGTTTGTTCAATATTTTCTACAACTCTGTTGATTATATTAGCAAGTTCACCACCTGACCTAATACCTTCAATTATCAAGTCAATAGCTCTGTTAAGTATTAATGAATCGTATTTTTGGCTGAATTTACGTAAAGCGTCGCTAAGATCTTTACCTGTTGTTACTTGTTTAGCAGCGAGTTTAATTTCTTTTGTTAGGATACCAAATTCAGGGGTAGCACCTTCCCATAAAGCTTTATTTATTGTCATACCTGATTCAAGGTTACTTGAAACAATGCTTAAGTAATCGGGAAGTACTTTTTCTATTTCTTTAGTACGTTTATAGTTGATCAGGTTATAGTATTGAATATATGCGAATATTGCAATACCTATAGATATCACAATAAAAGCTGTACTTTTGAAAATGTGTTGTAACACGCTAAAGTTTTTGAATACTGTAAATAATAAAATTGTGTCAATAATGATTGCTGCAAGAATGGCTGTTATGAATATTATTCCTATATGGTAAAATGGTGTTCTATATATTCCTCTTTTTTCAAAGAAACGTGATACTTTTAATTCTAGAAAGTTGGGTACTACAAATCTTCCTAAGACTGTTATGGTGTGTTTTAGTTTCATACTATCACGGATTTTCTTTGGTTTTTATATAATGATAGGAACATTGCTTGTAAAAGTGCAAGGAAAAAAATTACAATAAGTAAATCGTTGAAAGTTATTTGGAGATTGATAAGGCTTGACATTATGGTTGCCATTGCAATTCCTATAGATGGTACGACAACTCCAACAACAAGATAAAAAAGTGTGAGAGAGTTCATTTTTTTACTATATCTTTTGATATTTATTTCTCCTTCGCCTGTTAACTCTTTGATAAACCTGTTCATGGCAGTACTAATATCTGTACCGATCTTTAGAGAGTTTTGCATCTCTAGTAAGATTTTAGTAAGATTGTCGGAAGGGCTTCTATCTATAGCTCTTTGTAAAGATTCGGGGATTCCCGTGCCTACTTTGATATCGTCAACTATTTCTTCAAACATGATACCTGCAGTATGGTATGAAGGGATAGCAACTTTTGAGAGCGTGTTCACTAATGTTTCTCCTGAATCGATAGAGATAAGTATATGTCTTACAAGGTATAGAAGTTGTCTGTCTATTTCTCTTTTAAGTTTTAAACTTATTACATCGGGCATTCTTAGGAAGAACCAAAATAAGAATATGAATAATACAGTGAAGCTTAACGGAATTAAATAATAATATTGCCCTAATCTAACAATGAAAATAGATAGGATGAATGTAAGTACTATTGATAACTGTACAGAAAAAAGCAATCCTTTTTTGAAATATTCTTCTGCGTTATATTTTGATCGGGATTTTGCTAATTTTTTTTTTAGTTTAGGGAAATATTTTCTAACTATTTCTATGATAAATAGGTTTGGTTGTTTTTTTTTTTTACGCTTTTTTTTATTAAGAAAAGATAATTTCATTTTTGATAATATTTTGCCATTATAAGACCTATTTCGTTAACATCAGATATTTTTTTCTTGACTAAATCTTTTAATATATTCATTTTGTCTATTTGATCTTTTTTTATCTCTTGTGGTGTGAATCCCGTATATAGGTTAAGAGTGTCCATGAATGTTTTTGAACGGTTCATTTTTCTGAATATGTCTCGTTTAGGGTCGTGTTGAATTAGAACGTTGGCGTCTCCAGTTTCGAGAATTTCTGCAACTTGTAAAGTTCTTCTAATTCCTGTACGTCTATTTCTGTTTTGGATGAGGAGTAGTGATAATGCAGGAAGGACTGCTTTAGGAAGGGCAATAGGGGGATTGGTAAGTCTTGATATTGTTTCTTTTGCATTGTTAGCGTGTAGCGTGCCGTATACTGAATGGCCTGTTTGCATAGCTTCCATAAGTACTTCTGCTTCTTTTTTTCTTCTTATTTCTCCCACTATAATTCTATCAGGTCTCATTCTTAATGAGTTTACAACAAGGTCGAGCATTGTAACTCCTCCCTTACCTTCAGGGTTTGGTTCACGAGTTTGCATAGGGACCCAGTGTAAGTTTTTCGGAAGTGTAATTTCTCTTGTATCTTCAATACTGATTATTCTTTGGTTTGGTGGGAAAAAGTTTGCAATAGCGTTAAGCATGGAAGTTTTTCCTGAAGCTGTACCTCCTGAAACTATTGTTGAGAGTTCGAATTGTACACCTTGCCAGATTATGGCTGCCACTTCAAAGCTTAATGTTTTGGCGCTTAAGAAATCTGTCATGCTCCAAGGTTTTCTTCTAAATCTTCTTATTGTGATGGTATTTCCAAAGTCCGAGATAGGTTTCAAAGTAGCATTTACTCTGTCACCTGTTAATAAGTGTGCATCGAGAAGAGGTTTTAAGACGGTTATCTCTTTACTAATGTCTTTAGCTATCATGGTTGCATAATGACGAATCATGTCTTCAGATTCTACTTTAATGTTAGTTTTTAACCAGCCATGTTTTTTATGGTAGACCCAGATAGGTTCTTTTGAACTGTTGATGACAATTTCTTCAAGAAATCCGTCTTTAAGCAGTGTTTCGATATCTCCTAATCCTAGATCTTGTTGAATAATGTAGTGAGTGAGTAGTTTGTGTGAATTTTCGTTAATGTTTGGAAAATATCTTGTAAGTAGGTTTCCAATATCTTTTTTGAACCTTTCTTTAAGTGATAATGCTTCTTCAGATTCTGTATATTTTATATGTCCTAGTTTTATTTCTGATACGAATTCATCACGAATTTTATCAAGAATTATTTGTGTAGCTGGACTGATATTTGTTATAGTTACCTTATAAGTAGGGACAAAGTCTCCTACTTTATTGAATATGTTTACACGTACTTCAATATCGTTTACCTTGACAGTGTAAGCATCAAGCATCTTTAAAGATGTATTTTTTTTTATGTTTATCTTTTTTTTCATCTCATATCAAGACTCTTTAATTTGATATCGTTATCAACAATCATGAGTTCTTCTTTTAGAATATTCTTAGAAATTTCATCTAGTTTGATTTTTTTGAGTTTAGATTTAATATCTCTTAAATATTTTTTTGCTTCTTTAAGTTGTTTTTTCTTGATAAGTTGTCTGCAAATAAATATCCTCTTGTTAATCTGTTGTTTATTGTTGAGACTTGTGGGAATCTTGAATGAAATCTTTTTAGGTTTTCTTTTAACTTTTTTCTTTTTGATAGGTTTTGGTTTAGTTTTCTTTATAATTGGTTTTATTTGTTTAGTTTTTTTGATTATTGGTTTTTTATTT
>JAYENX010000060.1:0-1538 GCA_034722435.1 Nanobdellota archaeon
TCATTCAACTTACTCAACCCGTCACCATCATTATTAAGTTCATAATCATACTTAACATTATCAACTGTGAACGCATATTTTCCATCATAATAATTTAGTAAGAACCATTCTGTTACTTTCTCATGCTCCTTACTATCCATCCATGCTAATAATTGATCAATAACTTTATTCGACAACAACTGACGCATTCTACCAAATATATCTTTTAACTGCTTACATTTATCTTCAGCATCAAAATATTCAGGCACAATTCTTTTTACTCTTCTTTCAATTGAACTAATAACTTTTACATTCACACAATTATTCTTCATAGCACTAAACAAGAATTCAGGTATAATCCTGTCACCAACCTTCCTGGATTCTCCTTCTATGATCACGAACTTCTCATCTTTCAACTTTTCAAGTTCATAAAACAATAAACATTCAAAGAACTTCTGACCCCTGGGTTTCAAACCTACTGCACCTAGTAATGAACTTCTGTGCTGTGCTAAATCCTCAAGATCAATCTTTGGCAAATCAACATTCCGTATTAACTCACTCTTCCCTGTACCTGTCAAACCATACAACACGATTAATTTAGGCTTAAACGAGTACACTGCTAACTTTTCCCTTACATAAGCTCTATACTGTTTATGTCCACCATCAAGCTGCACGGCATTAAACCCTTCATCAATCATCAACTGAGTTATTACTTTACTTCTCATCCCACCACGCCAACAATAAATAATTACTTTAGAAGCTTTTGTTTCATTCTTTATTTTTGTAATTTGTTTAATTATTTCAGCTTTTTTCTTTTCAAAAATAATATAAGCTTTACTGGTGGCATCATCTTTAGACACTTGCTTATACATATAACCAACAATATGTCTTTCCTCATCAGAAAGTATAGGTACATTGAAAGCTCCCGGAATATGACACTCCTCAAACTCTTTAGGAGTTCTCGTATCTACGAAAACCACATTTTCAAGCTTTAAAGCCTCTGAAACAGTTATTTTATCCATATTTATAAAGAAACAATGATAACCTTTAAAAAGTTAATTGCCTTTAAACATCTTTAATGGTATTTGAATATGTTGTGGGGGCAACAGTGGTTGCAAGCTTAGCTTACTTAATTTTTAAAAAACCCAAAGACGTTTCAAATGTTAAAACACTTCTAGAACAACAAGCTGAAGAAGCAGAAGATATTCCTAAAGTAGTAAAAGAGGATCTTATTGAAGCATTAAGCGACAAATCCGAGAGAGATACTCAACATATAGAGGGAAAACTTAACCCTCAAGATTCATATCCTACAGAATTAAACAGAAAGAAAAAACTTGTAACAACACTTCTTGATGAACATGATGGCGTAAGTTCTTTATTTCGTTTACCTGATTACAATGGCGAAGACGCATATCTTCAATGTTTTCATCCTAATGTCGATAAACAAGAAAGACCTCCTAAAGAATCAATTGTACATTATGAGCCTAAAATGTTCACATAGCTTTTGGCGCTTCTATATCTAACAACTTCAAACCATTCACTATAACTTGTTTAACACA